>NZ_AP029028.1:912490-1216654 GCF_037076565.1 Herbaspirillum sp. DW155
GAGTCCGCAAGCAAGAACCGGTCAGAAACTGGGAGGCGCTGCGGCGTTGTCCGGTCTTGCCACCGTCCACAAGGGGGGAGCAGGGCCGGTCAGCGTACCTAAAACAAATGGCACAACGCACTGCGTTTTCAATCATTCATTGGAAGTAATAGGAGCAATTCATGCAAAAAATCAAAATGATTCCTGTCGCTACAGCACTGGTGGCAGCGTTCGCATTCGCAGGGGCTGCACAAGCACAAGAAGTCATCAAGATCGGTCACGTCGCTCCCCTGACTGGTCCCAATGCACACATCGGCAAGGACAATGAAAACGGCGCCCGCATGGCCGTGGACGAACTCAATGCCAAGGGCATCACGATCGGCGGCAAGAAGGTGACCTTCCAGCTGGTCGCCCAGGATGACGCCTCCGACCCGAAGCAAGCCACCACCGTGGCACAGGCTCTGGTCGATGCCAAGGTCAAGGGCGTGGTCGGCCACATGAACTCCGGCACCACCATCCCGGCCTCCAAGATCTACTTTGACGCCGGCATCCCGCAAATCTCGCCCTCGGCAACCAACCCCAAGTACACCCAGCAAGGCTTCAACACCGCCTTCCGCGTGGTGGCCAACGATGGCCAGCTCGGTGGCGTCCTGGGTCGCTATGCCGTCAATGAACTCAAGGCCAAGAACGTGGCCGTCATCGACGACCGCACCGCTTACGGTCAAGGCGTGGCTGAAGAATTCCGCAAGAGCGCCCAGGCTGCTGGCGCCACCATCGTGGCTACCCAGTACACCACCGACAAGGCGACCGACTTCAACGCCATCCTGACCTCGGTCAAGGCCAAGAAGCCGGATCTGATCTTCTTCGGCGGTATGGATGCCGTGGCCGGCCCGATGCTGCGCCAGATGGATCAACTGGGTATCGTTGCCAAGTTCATGGGCGGTGACGGTATCTGCACCACCGAACTGCCGGGCCTGGCTGGCGCCGGTCTGAAGGACGACCAGGTGGTCTGCGCCGAAGCTGGTGGCGTGACCGAAGCCGGCAAGAAGCCGCTGGACGACTTCAAGGCCGCCTACAAGAAGAAGTTCAACCAGGACGTCGTGATCTACGCACCGTACACCTACGACTCGCTGATGACCCTGGCTGATGCAATGCAACAGGCTGGTTCGTCCGATCCGAAGGCTTACCTGCCGGTGCTGGCCAAGATCCACCACAAGGGTGTGACCGGTGAAATCGCCTTCGACCCGAAGGGCGACATCCTCAACGGCAGCCTGACCCTGTACACCTACAAGGGTGGCAAGCGTACTCTGCTGAACGTGGTGAAATAAGCACGAAGCTTCATCTCCGGTGCCGTTATGGTGCCGGAGGAAGTCGATTTGAAAGCCCCGGCATTTTTGCCGGGGCTTTTTCATTCATATCGACCAAAACCGGGCCAATCTGCCGGCCAAGCTGCGGAGTGCCTTCCTGCGCTCCCAGCCAGATGGCCTGGCCTGTGCCGAAATTGCGGAGCGTCCGGAGGTATCGCCGAGCCCGGTGCAGCAATACATGAAGCGCGCCTTCACCGCCTGTTGCCGTCTGCAATATGGCACTCACGCCACCGAAAGGTGGCAGGGCATTTTTCAGAGAAAATATTTATTCAATATAAATGATTTATATCGTTTATTGATTTTGCCTGCCGCTGCCTTCCGATATCGTCATGCGGCTTCAGGCTCCCGCATCCGCATCCATCTCCCGCGCACTGTCCATGAAGACCCGCCGCAGCCATTCGATCCCCGGATCATTGGTGCGATAGCGGTGCCACTGCAGCATCTGGTGCATTTCCGCCAGGGGCAGCGGGCTTTCCTTCAACACCACCGGAAAATGCGGAGCCAGCTTGCGTGCCAGCCGGCTATGCACGGTGGCGATGCGGTCGGTTCCCGGCAGCAGTGCCATGCAAGAGGCAAAGCTGAAACTGGTCACCTCCACCCGCCGCTCCAGACCTAGCTTGTGGAGTCTCCAAGCTTCCACCGACGCCGAATTGGCGCCGGGCGGCACCATCACCACGTGGCCTGCGGCCATGTAGCGCTCCAGCGTCAACTCGCCCTGCGCCAGCGCGCTGTCGCGCCACACCACGCACACGTAGCGCTCGCGGAAGACTTCTTCGGCGGGGTGGTCGGGCGTACAGAATTCCTGTGGCAGCACCAGCAGATCGACTTCCGCGCGGTCCAGCGAACGGGGCGGGTCTTGCACCTGCGGTATCAGCGCAAAGCGGATGCGCGGTCCCTCGGCATGGGCGCGTGCGATCACGTGCGGGATCAGTACGCTCAGGCTGAAGTCCGAGACCGAGATGCGGAATTCCCGCTGAGACTCGGCCGGCACAAAGGCCGGCTTGGCCGCGATCGAACCTTCGATGCGCCTGAGCACATCGTTGACCGCATCGCGCAGAACCTCGGCGCGCGGTGTCGGCTCCATGCGGCGTCCTACCTGGATCAGCAGGGCGTCATCGAAATAATCGCGCAGGCGGGCCAGTGCATTGCTCATGGCGGACTGGCTCAGGTGAGTCTTCTCGGCGGCGCGGCTGATGTTGCGTTCGGTCAGCAGCGCATCGAGGGCGACCAGCAGATTGAGGTCGAGCTTGTTGAAGCGCATGGATAGGTCTCCGTGGTCAGGGTGCCGGCCTTCTTGTGCGTTTCGCTGGGCGCGGTTGAGGTATTGATGCCGCCGATATCATGAATCAAAACAATCCATTTGATCAATATCAACCTCAACCTTAATCTTCACACAACCGCTGCACGGCCTCGCAGACAAGCATGAGAAAAGGCCGGCACGGCAAGCCGGTGGCGCGCTGCGCCGCTTTTGGCCTGGCCCCGAGAACACGCCGAGACGGCGACACAACAAGCCAGGCAGGGTAGGAGACAAGGAGACAGAAGTGAAGAGAGGATACGTACCAGCCCGTCGGCTGGCAGCTTGTGCCGTCGTGACCGTTTGGGGTGCTGCCAGCATGCAGTCCGCGCTAGCCTTCGAAAGTGGAGTTTCGCCATTCCCCACCGGATCAACCAGTGAATACATCGCGGCGTTGCCGCCGATCCCGGGCCTGTTTGCGGTGGAGCAGTTCAACTACAGCTCGTCCAGCGGCCTGTACGACAACAAGGGCAACAAGCTGCCGATCCCTTTCAAGTCTGATGCCTACTCGGCGACCACGCGCATCTTGGCTTCCTATGGCGCGGAATTCCTGGGTGCCAAGGTGTATTCGCAACTGGTGCTGCCGGTCGTCTCGCTGCATACCGAAGTGTTCGGCCACGGCGAGAACCACAATGGCCTTTCCAACGTCACCGTCACGCCCTTGCTGCTGCGCTGGGACGTGGCCGCGAACACCAACGTCACCTGGGGTTTTGACTTCGCGCTCAAGACCGGCTCCTACAATCCCGCCCGCACCAGCGTGGCGGTCGGCTACACCTCCTACCAGCCGGTGCTGGCCATCCGCCACAACGATCCGCAGGGTCTGGATCTGGGCATCTCCAACCGCCTGCTCTTCAACGACAAGAACAGTGATACCAACTACCGCTCCGGCTCGGCCTATGTGGCCGATTTCATCGGCGGCTGGAACTTCGGCAAGTGGAAGGTTGGCGTGACCGGCGCCTACATGAACCAGTTCACCGACGACAGCCAGAACGGCAACACCATCACCGGCAATCGCGCGCGCAGCTTCGCGATGGGTCCGATCGTCAATTACAACGCCGGCACCTACAGCATCAACATGAACTACCAGCGCGGCCTGTATGCCGCCAACACGGCCAAGAGCGATGCGATCTGGATCAACTTCGCCATGCCGCTGTGGCTGGGCGGACCGCACTGAGGCAGCAGCAACGCGGCATCCCCGAGCATTACTCATCACCTAAGGAGTTACACCATGTTCCGTTATTTCCCGACGAACTATGTCTGGAATCTTTCCGTCGATCTCGCCATCGAGATGGGCGCACGCATCGGCGAAATCGAAGCCATGTGCGCGCCCTTGCAGGACGCGGCCAGGCAGCCTGACGCCGAAGGCACCGCGGCCTTTCGCGCCACCTGGGCGGACATGGCAGAGAAGCTGTGCAGCCTGGCCGCCGAGGATGAAGTGCGTGGCCGGCTGCTGTCGGCCGGTACCAAGTACAAGCGCGCGGCCAGCTACCTGCTGACCTGCGAACGCCTGCAGGGCCACGGTGCGCCGGGCCGGCTGGAGCTGTACCGGCGCTTCCTGGAAGTGTTCCAGCGTGGCATCACCCTGGCCGGCGACAACTGCGAGCGCGTGGAAATTCCTTATGAGGGCAAGGTCATCTCGGGGCTGTATACGCGTGCCCACAATGTGCAGGGTCCGGCGCCGATCCTGGTGCAGCTCAATGGCCTGGATTCGACCAAGGAAATGAAATACCTGGTCGGCCTGCCCGGCTGGCTGGCCGAGCGCGGCGTCTCCTCGCTGGTGATCGACCAGCCCGGTACCGGCGAAGCCCTGCGCCTGCACGGTCTCACGGCACGCTTCGATGCCGAGCATTGGGCGCGCCACGTGGTGGACTGGCTGGAGCAGCGTGACGACGTGGACCCCACCCGCATCGGCTGCGAAGGCGTCTCCCTCGGCGGTTACTACTGCCCGCGCGTGGTCGCCATGGAACCGCGCTTTGCCTGTGGCGTGGTGTGGGGCGCCAATCACGACTGGCGCGACGTGCAGAAGCGTCGTCTGGAAAAGGAGGGCGACTTCCCGGTGCCGCATTACTGGCAGCACGTGTGCTGGGTCTGGGGTGCCAAGGACATCGAGGACTTCATGCGCATTGCCGAAGACGTGCATCTGGACGGCGTGGTCGAGAAGATCCGCGTGCCCTTCCTGGTCACCCATGGCGAGAAGGACAGCCAGATTCCGCTCAAGTGGGCGCATCGCACCTACGAACAACTGGTCAACAGTCCCAAGCGCGAATTGAAGATCTTCACCGACCGCGAAGGCGGTGCGCAGCACGCCAGTTTCGACAACTCCATCAATGCCGGCCACGTCATCGCCGACTGGGTGGCCGAGACCCTCGGCGGCCGCACCAAGGGCTGATGCCCACGGCGCAACGAGAAAAAACACCGAGTCAATCACAAGGAAATCCGCATGAACATCATTGGACCTGATGCCCTGGTCTTTGGCGTGGACGATCTGCCCGCCTGCCGCCAGTACCTGATCGACTATGGCCTGAAGGATGCCGGCAACGATCGCTTCGAAGCCCTGGATGGCACCGCCATCGTGCTGCGCGCCAAGGACGACGCCGCACTGCCGCCGGCCATGGGCACCGCCAGCCTGTTGCGCGAGACCGTCTATGGCGTGGCCGACGTCGCCACCCTGGACGCCATCGAAGCCGAACTGCGCCGCGACCGCGAAGTCACTCGCCGCGATGGCGTGGTGCGCAGCGTCGACGACATGGGCTTTGCGCTGGCCTTCCAGCTGACCGTGCGCCGCGACCTGGCGCTGTCCTCCGAGCGCGTCAACGGTCCCGGCGATGCCCAGCGTGCGCCCAACGAACTGGGTTTGCCGCCTGACCTGCAAGCCCTGCCGCGCACGCTCTCGCACGTGGTGTATTTCGTGCCCGACACGGCCAGGGCCGAGGCTTTCTATCAACGTCTGGGCTTTGTCTGCACCGACCGTTTCACCGGCGTGGGCCCCTTCCTGCGCCCGGCCGGTACACAGGATCACCACACCCTGTTCATGATCCAGACCCCGCCCTTCATGAAAGGCTGCGAACACTTCACCTTCCACATGGGTGGCCCCACCGAAGTGCTGCTGGCCGGCACCCGTTTCGTCGAGAAGGGTTACCAGAGCTTCTGGGGCCCGGGTCGTCATCGCTTTGGCAGCAACTGGTTCTGGTACTTCAATTCGCCGCTGGGCTGCCACGTCGAATACGACGCCGACATGGACCTGCACGACGATCAGTGGGCCGCGCGCGAAGCGCCGATGGGCGCCGATGCCTCGCAGCTGTTCCTGTTCCAGTACCGCGAGAAGTGGGCACCGAGCGGCCCGCCGCCCGGCGCTGGGCGCTGAGCGCTGATCGGACAGGCGGAGACGGCCATGTACCTGTGCCATGTGACCCAATTGCCTGCGGATGGCGCGCGCGGTTTCGATACCGAAGGCGCGGGGCAGGCCACCATCTTCCTGCTGCGCCGGGGTGATCAGGTCCGGGCCTGGCGCGACATCTGCCCGCACCACGGCACGCCGCTGCCGTGGCGCCGCGATGCCTATCTCGACGCCAGCGGCGAGCACGTGGTCTGTGCCGCCCATGGCGCCTTGTTCGATCCGCTCACCGGCGTCTGTACGCTCGGCCCTTGCCTGGGGGATACGCTCACCCCGGTGCCACTGCGCATCGATGGCGACGGTGGCCTGCATGTGGCCGATGACGATCAGCTTTGATTTGTGCAAGAAAAAATTCAGTAAAAAATTCAGGAGACACACCATGACACTCGCAGCCCAACGCATCCTCATCATCGGCGGCGGTTTTTCCGGCACGTCGGCCGCCATCGAACTGCGCCGCCTTGGCGCCCAGGTCGATCTGGTGGAACTCGATGCGCAGTGGCGCAACTATGGCGCCGGCATCAGCCTGGGCCCGGCCACCCTGCGCGCCTTGAAGCAGCTGGGCGTGCTCGATGCCTTCCTGCGTGAAGGCGCTGCCGGTGATGGCGTGCACCTGTGCCTGCCGCATGGCCCGCAGGTCGCCGTGCTGCCCACGCCACGCCTGGCCTCGCCGGACGTGCCGGGTGGCGGTGCGATCCTGCGCCCGGTGCTGGCGCGCATCCTCGCCGATGCTACCCGCGCCGCTGGCACGGACGTGCGTCTGGGCTGCACCTTTACCGCTTTGCGCGAGGTCGGCGATGAAGTCGAAGTCGATTTCACCGACGGCCAGACCCGCCGCTATGACCTGGTGATCGGTGCCGATGGTCTCTATTCCAAATTGCGCGCCCACATCTTCCCCAACGCGCCCAAGCCGCGTTACAGCGGCCAGGCGGTGTGGCGTGCGGTGCTGCCGCGTCCGGCGGAGATCACCACCTGCACCATGTGGATGGGGCCGCGCATCAAGCCCGGCGTCAACCCGGTCTCCAGGGATGAAATGTATCTCTTCGTCACCGAGCCGCGTCCGGTCAACGATCACGTCGATCCGGCCACCTTCGTCGAGCGCCTGCGCGGCCTGCTGGAGGAATTCGGCGCGCCGGTCCTCAAAACCATCCGCGACCAGCTCGATGACAACGCCCGCATCATCTTCCGTCCGCTGGAAGGCATGCTGCTGCCGCGCCCGTGGTATTCGGGCCGTGTGGTCCTCATCGGCGACGCCGTGCATGCCACCACGCCGCACCTGGCCTCGGGGGCCTGCATCGGTATCGAGGATGCGCTGGTGCTGGCGGACGAACTGGCGCGCAATGGCACCGTGCCGCTGGCCCTGTCGGCCTTCGAAGAACGCCGCTGGGAACGCTGCCGCATGGTGGTGGAGAACTCGGCGCGACTGGGCGAGATCGAGGTCGACGGCGGCGACAAGGACGAACATGCCCGCATCATGCGCGAGTCGCACGCCGCGCTGGTCCAGCCGATCTGATCGCACGATAAACAATATAAAAAATAAACGATCCACGGATTTCAATCTGCGCGCAACAAGGAGACACGATGATCACGACCTATTCCAAGCGCGCCCTGGCTGCGCTGATGCTGGCGCACTGTGCCGGCATGATCGATATGGTGGCGCTACCGGTATGGGTCGGCGCGCTGGTGGCCCACTACAGCTTCAATCCCCAGCAGGCCGGCCTGCTGGTGTCGCTGTTTCTGGGCGGGGCGGTGCTGGCCAGCGCCCTGGTGGCGCCGCGCTTCGACCCGCCCACCTCACGCCTGCGAGCGACCCTGGGCTTCAGCATGTCGGCGATCCTGTTCGTACTGGCAGCGCAGACTCATAGCCTGCTGCTGCTGGCGTTGCTGCATGCCGGCTGCGGCATGACGACGGGGCTGGCGCTGAGCGTCACCCACGGCACCATCGCCCGGGGCGTCAATCCGCATCGCGGCTTCGCTGTGGTGGGCATGGCACTGGGCGTGTTCGCCATTGTGTTTTTAGGCGGCTCGCCGGTCATCATTGCCGCTCAGGGTGGCCAGGCCCTGTTCTACATCTTCGGGGGTGTCATGGCCGTAGGCGCACTGGCGTGCGCGCTCGCGTTTCCTCTTCCCGAGACCGATGGCATCCTGCCTCGTGGTGGCCCGCGCGAGCCGATGCCACGGGTGTTGTGGTTCGGCATTGCCGGGGTTGCCTGCATGGGGTTGGTGCAATCGATGATCTTCAGTTTCCTGGAACGGGTCGGCATGGATCGCGGTTTCGGTCACGAAGCGTTGACCGGCGTGCTCATCGCCCTGGGTTTCGTCAATCTGCTGCCGGCACCGCTGGCGGCCCTGTTCGAAAAGCGCCTGCCAGCCCGTGGCGTGCTGATGGTGGGGCCGCTGGTCCAGGCCATGCTGGCCGCCGTGATGATGTCCTCGACGCACTTTGCGCCCTATGCCGTCGCCGCCGCAGTATTTGCCGCCGTGATGATCTTCTCCCACACCTTCGGCTTCGGCCTGATGGCCCGGCTCGATCGCAGCGGCCGCGCCCTGGCCGCCACTCCCGCCATGCTGATGACGGGGGCCGCCATCGGCCCCATCCTCGGCGGCACGCTGGTGCAGGACTGGGGCTATACCTGCCTGGGCTCGGTGGCGATCGCACTGGGGCTGACGGCATCGTTTTGTTTTTCCCGGCTGCCGCGTGGCGCCGCTGTTCAATCTCAGGAGGCATTGGCATGACCGCACCCTTGCACGCAGGTCGACGTCATCGTTTCGTCGACTTGTCCATCTATCTTGAAAACGACGTGCTCTCCGATCCGCCACCGCTGGCACCGAAGATCACTTATCAGAAGCACGCTGACACCTTGCCGGAATTCATGGCCATGCTGCCCGGCACCCGACCCGAGGATTATCCCGACGGCGAGGCCGCAGCCGCCGAGTGGGTCACCCTGACCACGCACAATGGCACGCACCTGGATGCACCCTGGCATTTCCACTCTACGCAGGACGCCAAGAACGGCGGTGCCCGTCCCTCCATCACCATCGATGAAGTGCCGCTGGAATGGTGCTTCCAGGCCGGCGTGAAGCTGGACTTCCGGCACTTCCCTGACGGCTACGTCGCCACGGCGGCGGATGTGGAAGCCGAACTCAAACGCATCGGTCACGTCCTGCAGCCGCTCGATATCGTGGTGGTCAATACCCGCGCAGGCTCGCGCTATGGTCACCGCGACTATCTGGGGGCCGGCTGCGGCATGGGCTACGAAGCCACCATGTACCTGCTCGAACGCGGCGTGCGCCTGACCGGCACCGATGCCTGGAGCTGGGATGCGCCGTTTTCCTATACCGCCCAGCGCGTGGCCGAGACCGGCAACAAGGCTTTGATCTGGGAGGGCCACAAGGCCGGCCGCGACATCGGCTACTGCCATCTGGAAAAACTCCACAACCTCGAGGCCTTGCCGGCACACGGCTTCACCATCAGCTGCTTCCCGCACAAGATCCGTGGCGCAAGCGCCGGCTGGACGCGGGCGGTGGCGATCTTCGACGAACCCTGACGCCGGTCTGCTGCACCGGCAGCGACCAGCGGATTTACGATGCATAGGAGTCCATGATGTCCTTCCCCCCCATTCACCGCGTCGTCACCGGCCACGATGCGCAAGGCCGATCCATCATCACCAGCGACGGTCCGCTGCCCACCGTGGTCGAGGTGGCCGCCATCCCCGGCACGCTCTTCCATGAGGTCTGGAACACCAGCACCACGCCCGTGCGCGTGGACAATGGCGCCGATCCCAGCGTGGGACCACTGGTACTGTCGCCCCCCGAGCGCGGCACGCGCATGCGCTTCGTCGACATCCCGCCCGATACCGAGGAATTCCTCGCCAGCGCCAAGAGCAAGATGCACGAAGCCTTCAGCCAGATCGGCGAAGCCCAGGCCTCCACCGTGCAGGCGGATTCGCCGCATCCGCTGATGCACCGGACCGAATCGGTGGATTACGGCATCGTCATCGAAGGCGAGATGACCCTGGTTCTGGAGCGTGGCGAAGTCGCCCTCAAGCCCGGCAGCGTGGTCGTGCAGCGCGGCACCAACCATGCCTGGGCCAATCGTTCGGGCAAGCCTTGCCGCATGCTCTTCATCCTGATCGATGGCGAATATGATCCGGCCATCGCCGCACAACTGGGCAAGGAGCACGCATCATGAAGTTCGCCACCCTGCGTGACGGCACGCCCGATGGCGCGCTGGTGCTGGTCGCCCGCGACGCCCGCAGTGCCTTGCCGGTGCCACGGATCGCCACCACCCTGATCGATGCCATGGCCCGCTGGGACGAGGTATATCCCGCATTGGCCGCGCATTATCAGGCGCTCAATGAAGGCCGCGCCGAAGGTGTCATCCCCTTCGATGCGCAGCAGTGCATGGCGCCGCTGCCGCGTGCGCCGCAATGGCTGGATGCCTCGGCCTTCCTCAATCATGGCCGGCTGATGGAGGAAGCGTTCAAGACGGCGCCCATCCCCAACTTCGATACGGTGCCCGTGATGTACCAGGGCGCCAGCGATGATTTCCTCGGTCCGTATCAGGATGTGCCGCTGCGCTCGGAACAGGAGGGCATCGATTTCGAAGGCGAGTTCGGTGTGGTGGTCGGCCCGGTGGCCATGGGGGCTACACCGGAAGAAGCGCTGCGCGCCGTGCGTCTGGTGGTCCAGCTCAACGACTGGAGCCTGCGCGCGCTCGGTCCGCATGAGATGAAGACCGGCTTTGGCTTCCTGCAGGCCAAGCCCTCCACCGCCTTTGCACCCATTGCCGTCACTCCCGATGAACTGGGCGATGCCTGGCGCGATGGTCGCGTGCAGATGCATCTGCACGTGCAATGGAATGGCACACGTTTCGGTCAGCCGCACGGTGGCGAGATGAATTTCTCCTTCGGCCAGCTGATCGCGCACGCCGCCCACAGCCGCCGCCTCACGGCCGGTTGCATCATCGGCTCGGGCACGGTGTCCAACGTGGCGCGTGCTGCCGGCTCGGCCTGCATCGCCGAGCGGCGCGTGATTGAAAAGATCGACCAGGGTGAAATCCGCACCGGCTTCATGCATTTCGGCGATACGGTGCGCATGCAGGCCTGCTACGAGGATGGCCGCGAAGGTCCGTTCGGCGTGGTGCAGCAACGCGTGGTGCAGGCGCCATGAAGGTTCTGGTCACGGGGGCCGGTGGCTTCATCGGCGCGACGCTGTTGCAGTTGCTGCAGCAGGCCGGGCAGGTCGGCCACCGGCGCATCACGCGGCTGGCCGCCATGGACCGGCAGTTGCCGGCGTTGTCCGGCGAGGTCGAACGTATCGAAGGCGAATTGCAGGATGCGCGGGTGCAGGCGCGTCTGGCGCAGTTCGGTGCCGATGTTTGCTTTCATCTGGCGGCGGTGCCGGGGGGCGCCGCCGAAGCCGATCCGGTGCTGAGTCGCCGCGTCAATCTCGATGCCACGCTGGACCTGTTTGACTTGCTGGCCTCCGGCCGCGCGGCAGGGGAAGCGCCTCCTGTGGTGGTCTATGCCAGCAGCATCGCGGTCTATGGCACCCCCTTGCCGAACCCGGTGACCCCGGCCACGCCCACGCGGCCGGCGCTGATCTATGGCGCCCACAAGCGCGCCTGCGAAGTCCTGCTGGCCGATGCCACGCGCCGTGGCCGGCTCGATGGCCGCTCGCTGCGCCTGCCGGGTATCGTGGCACGTCCACGGGTGGCGTCGGGCCTTGTCTCGGCCTTCATGAGCGAACTGCTGCATGCGCTGGCCGCCGGTGAACCGGTGAGCCTGCCGGTCAGTCCGCAGGCCACGGCCTGGTGGATGTCGGCACAGCGCTGCGCCGAGAATCTGCTGCATGCGGCGATCATGGATCCGACGCTCGATACCGAGGGCCATAGTGAACGTACCTGGGCGCTGCCGGTGCTGAGGCTGTCGATGCAGGAAGTGGTCGATACCCTCTCTGCATTGTATGGCGTGGATGGACGCGCGCTGGTGCGCTATGCCCCGCAAGAACAGGTGGAGGCGGTCTTTGGCCGTTATCCCGTCCTCGATGATGGCATTGCACGCCGCCTCGGGCTGCGTGATGACGGTTCCCCCGAGGAGCTGGTGCGTCGCGCCTTGTCTCCTTTTTCCTGAGCACCCCGGAGCCGCTGCGTTGCTGCGTGTTCCGGTGTCCGTGCTGCAGCGACATTCTGGTCCGGTCTCGCGGTAAGGGGACTTGCGACACCTTTCCTCCGGCTCCAAATTTTTTGCAGTGACTTCGACGCTACGTCAGCCTTGCGTCAGCTATAAAAATCAATGCTGCTCTAGAATAGTTCCCGCCAGCCAGGATTGGAAAACGTGAGGGAAGGGGCGTCATCGCCAGGCGCAGCAATGCCGTGCAGGCAGGGCTGCGCGGGGACCCATCGGCGAATGCAACCGGGCGCGTGGCTGGCGCATCCACAGTAGCCTGATCCATCAAAAATCTAATATTAAGGACTGCAATGCTTCAACGTATTTTCAATGCAGCCAGATTTGTGGTGCGACAAGGCGATGCCACCGTGTATGACAAGGTGTTGAGCATACAGAGGAAATGGGAGTCATCGTTTGTCGGTGCCGTGGCTGTTCGCGATGCGATCACGCAATACGGCGCGATGTTCCAGCGGCTGCAGCGCAAGCTGTTCGACGATCCGGATTTCTTGAAACTGACATGACGGGATGGGAGCCTGGCCGCAATGGCTGCCGGGCTCGGGGAAAACAATGAACAGGATCTTGACCGCGTTGCCGGTCTTCTTCGGGGCACTGCTGCTCTGTTGTGCTGCGCGGGCCGCCACCGGATTGGGCATCGAGTTGGGCGACGACGTGAGCAGCGTCAGGCAGGCGCTGCAGACCGAGATGCCAGAAGAGACGGAGATGTCGCCCGCCATGGGCTCATCGGTCATTCATCTGAGAACGCGCGGCATATGGGTCTTCCTGACCGCAGGAAAGGTGGCGACGATCCGCCTGGATGCGCCTTATGCCGCAGCCGTGAACGGGATCAGGATCGGCGATGGCTACGGCAAGCTCATGTCCACCATGGGGCAACCCAAGTTCGCCTTTCCATTTGGTAATTTGCAGGCATTCACCTATCCGCTGGATGGCAGTTCGTATATCCGGTTCGATCTCGATGAGGACGGTGTACAAATCATTTACATCCTTCCCGCCAGAAAAAAATAGTTCACCCACTGATGAGGAGTCACGATTGAATTGTTTCAAAACCACGATCATTGCGAGCATGCTGCTTGCCGCCAATCTCGCCGTGGCGCAGATGACCCCGGCCAACGGCCTCAATTTCAAACTGGGCGACGACGTGGCCACGGTCAAGGCAGCGTTGCATACCAATCAGGATCCCGAGCAACCGGAGTCGCCTTTCCCTGTCCAGGTGCCGATGCAAGTGCAGATGAAACAAGTCTTGCACCTGCGCACCAAGGGCATCACCGTCACGTTCGGCCGGAAGCAGGTGGCAGAACAGATCCTGCTCGACTCGCCGTTCGCAGGATCGGTCGCCGGTATCAAACTGGGTGACAACGAAGCCAAGATCCGTGCCGTCATGGGCAAGCCGATCAAGGAACCCTGGACCTTCGGTACCAATCGTTTCTTCTTGTATGCGCTTGACGACAGTGCTTACATTCAGTTCACCGTCACCGAAGACGGCGGTGTTCAGGCCATCATCATCAAAAAATAAGTACGCCGTCGTGACCGGAGGATGGCACGCGCAGCACTGCGGCCATCCGCCTCAGGCCGCCAGGCCGAATGCTTCCAGCGTATAAGGCTGCCGCTGCTGCAGCACCTCGGCCAGTTCCATGGCCTTGCTGAACAGCCAGCCCTGCGCATGGATCTGCGGTGCGATACCGCGAATCAGGCGCAACTGTTCTTCGGTCTCGATACCCTCGATGACCACCTTCAGTTCCAGCTCGGTGGCCAGACGCAGCAGGTTGGGGACCACCGAGCGCAGTGGCGAGCCGGTGCTCAAGGCACTGGTGAACAGCCGGTCGATCTTGATGCCGTCAAACTGCGCATACGACAGGTGCGAGAGATTGGCGCTGCCGGTGCCGAAGTCATCGATCCAGATCGCAAAGCCCGCCTGACGCAGCACTTCGATGTTGCGCGTGAAGAGGGGCGAGCGGATGTCGGCGCGCTCGGTCACTTCCAGATGCAGTTGCGGGCGTAGCCCGGGTGCG
Organism: Herbaspirillum sp. DW155; assembly: GCF_037076565.1. NCBI lineage: Bacteria > Pseudomonadati > Pseudomonadota > Betaproteobacteria > Burkholderiales > Oxalobacteraceae > Herbaspirillum > Herbaspirillum sp. DW155. Next base: position 926,719 of record NZ_AP029028.1, read on the forward strand.
GGCGTGGTGAGTTCGAGGGCGAAGTCGATGAAGTCCGTATCCTCGATGTCGGCCACCTCGGTATTGACCGCCAGCACCAGCGACGGATCGGCCTGCAGCAGGTCGTGCATCTCGCGCAGCGCCCGTGCCAGCACCACCTTGGCCAGCGCCGTGCTGAGCCGGTTCTGCGCCGCCAGCGGCACGAAGATGTCGGGACCGATTTCAGGTTCATCGGCAGGCCGCCAGCGCGCCAGCGCTTCGTAACCCTTCAGGCTCAGGTCGCGCACGCAGACGATGGGTTGATACAGCAGCACGATCTCATCGCTGGCGATGCCTTCGCGCAGTTTCTGCAGCACGCCCTGGTGGCGGCGCAGGCGCAGATAGACCAGATAGGCCAGCGCACCCAGCAGGCCACTGCCGGCCAGCACCGCGAGGAAACTCAGTGGCTGGGCCAGCGCAAACCAGTGCAGGTGGGCCGAAGCCTGTGCGCAGATGGCCATGTCAGGGCTGCATTCGGTGATGTCGATGCCGGGTAGCAGCTCGATCGCCCCGGAAGGGTTGTAACGCAGGCCCTCGCGCTGGGCATAGGTATGCGTGCCGTCGCCATTGGTAATGCGCAGCGACACGTCCTGATAAAAGCGGTTCAGGTCAAAGGTCGAGGGCGAAGAGATGGCCAGGCTGTGATTGAGGGCCACCAGGTTGCTCATGTAACGCGTCCGCCATATCGCCTGGTTGCTCCATACCTTGAAGCCGCCCCTGGCCTGATAGTGCGGCTCGGGCAGGCCGGTGGCCTGTTCCAGCCTGCCCCACAGCGCCGTGCAGCGCACCGCGCCTTGCTCGATGCGGCCCAGGTCGGCCACGTAGTTGTTGGCATACGCGATATTGCGCAGGATGGCCAGGTCGCCCTCGGAGCAGGCTTCGAACGGACTGGCCTCGGCGCGCCGCAGTGCATCCACGGTGGCACGGCTGGCATCTTCCGCGCGTTGCAGCGCCTGTATCGACGAAGCATCGATGTGGCGGATCTCGGAAAGGGTCAGCGCAAGCTGGGCCAGGATGATTCCTCCCGCCATGCTGCTGCAGGCCCAGAGAAGAATTTTCCACAGGGAAACGCGCCGGAGGACTTTGCGGTTCATTGCTCAAAAAGAAATTATTTCGGGCAAGCTTAATTTAAAACCGCGTCTCCCTATCTGGTTTTTTTCGTCGCCGCTTGTTTTGCATCGCGTTTTGCAGCGTTTTCCCAACGTGCAGTCAATCCGTCCTGTGCAAGTGATGCGTGCAGTCCACGAATCTGGCCAGTCCTCGCTTTCATGAGGGATGGCTCACGGCATGTGCTATTGCGTCGGGATCAGGAAGTGACCTTGACCGCGCCACCGATGGAGCTGCTAACCACGAGGAGCCGAGCCGGATGCGCTGATCTGAACATATTTTTTAAAATATTTACGCAGGGATACATGATGATTTCCCTCGGAAAATATTCACTTCTCCCGACGCAGCGCGCGCGGCGCAGTGCTACGTGGTGATCGACCAGAGCAAGCTGGGCCGTTTCCGTCCGGCCTTCTACAGCACGCTGGAAGTGTTTTCGGGGATCGTGGTGGGCGGAACACCGGAACAGGATCAACTGGACCTGTTCTCGGACTTTCCCATCGAGGTGGTGGCGGGCTGAGACCCGCCACCGGCGTGCTGCTCAGGCAGGTCAGTTGCGGGTGGCGATGGAGGGATAGTCGCCGAAGCCTTCCGGCCAGGGCGTGAGGATTTCATAGCCCTTGGCCGTCACCACCACCATGTGTTCCCACTGCGCCGACAGCGAGCCGTCGGCGGTCAGCACGGTCCAGCCATCGTCGAGCTGGCGGGTGTGGCGCTTGCCGGCGTTCAACATCGGTTCGATGGTGAAGATCATGCCTTCCTTGAGCGGCAGGCCGCTGTTGCGCTGGCCGTAGTGCAGCACCTGCGGCTCATCGTGATAGATGGTGCCGATGCCGTGGCCGCAGTATTCGCGCACCACCGAGAAGCCGTCGCGCTGGGCCACGGTCTGGATGGCGTGGCCGACGTCGCCCAGCGTGGCACCGGGCCGCACTGCCCGAATGCCTGCGCACATCGCCTCATAGGTGGTGTTGACCAGCTTGCGCGCGGTGGCGTTGGGAGAACCGACGAAGTACATGCGGCTGCAGTCGCCATACCAGCCATCCTTGATGACGGCCACATCGATGTTGATGATGTCGCCATCCTTGAGCACCTGGCCGCCGGGAATGCCGTGGCAGATCACGTCATTGACGGAACTGCAGATGGTCTTGGGAAAGCCGTGGTAGCCAACGTTGGCCGGGATGGCCTGCTGCACCTTGACGATGTGGTCGTGGCAGATGCGATCCAGTTCGTCGGTGGTGACGCCAGCCTTGACGTGCTCGGCCACGATGTGCAGCACTTCGGCCGCCAGTTGCCCGGCCACGCGGGCCTGGGCGATTTCTGCGGCGTTGCGCAGCTTTACTTTTCTCATGCTTGTCTGTTCGGTGGGTGCCGCGGGGTGCGCAGCGGTCGTTCGGGCGACTATTTTAGCCGGGGTGGCGCCCGGCTGCCGCATTGCCTGCGTTTGCCCGTGTTGCGCGGGTTTCGGGCGAGGTGTTCATTGCTTCACGGCGCCACCCGGGAGAGGCCTTTTGCGGTGTTCCCGTGCCGGATCATATGAACCGCCGGACCGCCCGCGGACCCAGCAAGGCCACCGCCATCATCACCAGCGACACGCCCACGAAACTCGCCCGCAGATCCAGATGCTCGGCCACGCCGCCGATGCACACCGGTCCCAGCAGCATGCCGACGTAGGCGAAGCGCGCCACGGCGGCGATGCTCTCGGCGGCCGGCATGCCTGGTACGCGCGCAGCGGCCAGGAAAAAGATCGGCATCAGGTTGGCAATGCCCAGTCCGGCCAGCAGCAGGCCGGTCATGGTCGCCAGGGGTGTGGGCAAGGCCGCGGCCAATGCGATGCCGGCAGCACCCGCCACCCCGCTCCAGAGCAGCGTGCGCAGGCCGCCGATGCGGGCACGGATGCGGTCGCCCGTCAGGCGTCCGGCGGCCATGCCGGTGGAGAAGGCGGCATAGCTGTAGCTGACCCAGGCCGCCGGAGACTGCGCCACGTCGCGCATGTACACCGCCGCCCAGTCATACATGCCGCCCTCGCACATGAGCGCGAGGAATGCGATCACGCCCAGTACCAGCACCATGCGCCGTGCCGACTTGCCGCCGCCCGCAGTGGCTGCCGTTTCATCGTGGACTTCATCGGGCAGTGCAAAGGATCCGATGGACAACGCCACCGCCAGCGTCACCGCCGCCACCAGCGTGGCGTGCGCCAAGGGCGACAGGCCGGGCAGGGCGCCCAGGGCCGAGCCGGCAATGCCACCGATGCTGAACATGGCATGCAGGGTGGACATGATGGGCCGGCTGCGCCCGCCTTCCACGAGTGCAGCCTGCACCGACATGGCCACGTCGAAAGCGGCCATGGCGCTGCCGAATACCAGCAGCAGCGCCACCAGCATCCAGAACTGAGGTGCCAGCGGAATGAGCAGCAGCGTGGCGGCATAGAGGATGCCCGCCTGGCGCAGGGCGCGCGCGCTGCCTACGCGCGCGATCCACTTGCCGGACTGGCCCATGGTCAGCAGCGCGCCGCCGGCCACGGCCAGCATGGCCAGCGACAGCACGGCATCGGACAGGGCGAAGCGTTCCTTCACCGAAGGGATGAGCACGCCCCAGGTGGCGAAGGTGGCGCCATTGACGAAGAATTGCGCCATGGTGGCGCGGGTGGCGTTGCGGATGCGATGTTGCCCGGAGGTGGATACGGATGAGCTGCCTGAATGCATGGAAAACCTGCGCAATGAATCAAAGAGCGTGACTGTGCCAGTTTTTGATGCATTCGTTAAATGGAATCTGCGGATGAGCTTGCCCGGCGGTGACGGCGGATGAGGATAGGTTGGCGCCAGCGTATCGAGAAATCCGAACCCGGATTTCACTGAAAGAGAGTATTTCAGCCTGTGCTGAAACACGGATTTTCAGTGACATGGCGCTTTCTTCCGTGTTGCTGTACCGATCCCTTGTTCAAGGACAACGGCCCGCAAAAAAGCCCGGCCAGCTTGCGCCGGACCGGGCTGAGGGACTACCGAGGAGGAGTTTCGGCTGATCGCTTTACCACTCGGCAAAGCTGCCATCCTTGTGGCGCCAGATCGGGTTGCGCCAGCGGTGGCCGACTTCGGCGCGCTGACGGACATACTCTTCGTTGATCTCGATGCCCAGGCCAGGGCCTTGAGGGATCTTGACGTAGCCGTCTTCATACGCGAACACGTTCTTGTCGCGGATGTAGTCCAGCAGGTCATTGCTTTCGTTGTAGTGGATGCCCAGGCTCTGCTCCTGGATGAAGGCGTTGTAGCTGCCGGCATCGACCTGCAGGCAGGAGGCCAGCGCGATCGGGCCCAGCGGGCAGTGCAGCGCCAGCGCCACGTCGTAGGCTTCGGCCATCATGGCGATCTTGCGGGTCTCGGTGATGCCGCCGGCGTGCGAGACGTCCGGCTGGATGATGTCCACGTAGCCTTCCGACAGGATGCGCTTGAAGTCCCAGCGCGAATACAGGCGCTCGCCCAGCGCGATCGGGGTCGAGGTCAGGTGGGCGATTTCCTTCAGGGCTTCCGAGTTCTCCGACAGCACCGGTTCTTCGATGAACATCAGCTTGTACGGCTCCAGTTCCTTGATCAGCACCTTGGCCATGGGCTTGTGCACGCGGCCGTGGAAGTCCACGCCGATGCCCACGTTCGGGCCCACGGCTTCACGCACGGCTTGCACGTTGGCCAGGGTCAGTTCGATCTTGTCGTGGCTGTCGATGAATTGCAGTTCTTCGGTGCCGTTCATCTTCACGGCGGTGAAGCCACGGGCCACGGCATTCTTGGCGGCGGCTGCCGTATCGGCCGGGCGGTCGCCGCCGATCCACGAATAGACGCGAATCGAGTTGCGCACCGCGCCACCCAGCAGCTGGTGCACGGGCACGCCCAGGGCCTTGCCCTTGATGTCCCACAGCGCCTGGTCGATGCCGGCCAGGGCGCTCATGTGGATGGCGCCGCCGCGATAGAAGCCGCCGCGATAGAGCACGGTCCAGTGGTCTTCGATGTTGCGCGGATCTTTGCCGACCAGGTAGTCGGCCAGTTCATCCACGGCCGCCGCGACGCTGTGCGCGCGGCCTTCCACGATGGGCTCACCCCAGCCGACGATGCCTTCGTCGGTTTCGATCTTGAGGAAGCACCAGCGCGGGGGCACGATGAAGGTAGAGATCTTGGTGATTTTCATTGTTCTGTCCGGTTATGCGTTTAAGTGCGTTTGATCTGTTCTGCAGATAAATGATCGTGATTCGATCTGTTGAAACGATGAATGTCGGTGGCGAAAAATCAGCCCAGCGCCTTCCAGGCCGCTACGAAGGCGTCTGCACGCTGGCGCACCGCATCGGCGGAGAGGCCCGGTGTGTACAGGGCCGAGCCCAGGCCGAAGCCCGAAGCACCCGCTGCGCGGAACACGGCCATGCCCTCGGGCGTGATGCCACCCACCGGCAAGAGCGCGATGTCGCGGGCGATCACGGCACGCCAGGCCTTGACCACCTGCGGGCCCAACTGTTCGGCCGGGAACATCTTGAGCACGTCGGCGCCGTTCTCCAGCGCGGCGAAAGCTTCGGTCACGGTGGCCACGCCCGGAGCGCTGTAGAGGCCGGCATCACGCGCGGCGCGAATCACGGCGCCATCGCTGTGGGGCATGACGATCAGCTCGCCACCGGCATTCTTGACGTCCTGCACCAAGGCGGGTTTCAGGACCGTGCCGGCACCGACGATGCAGTCGGCCGGCAGGCTCTTGCGCAGGATGCTGATGCTGGCCAGCGGTTCGGGCGAATTGAGCGGCACTTCGATGATGCGAAAACCGCTTTCATACAGGGCCGCGCCGATGGCTTGGGCCTCGTCGTTGCGCACGCCGCGCAGGATGGCGATCATGCCGGTGCTGCGCAGGGCGTCGTGGAATCGTTGGGCTTGGGTGGTCATGGTTTCTTCCGTGTTGCGTTGTGCGGGTGGGAGCGGATCAGGCCAGCAGGCCGGCGTGCTGCGCCAGTACCCACAAGCCCGATTCGGTAGCGCCATCGGCCTGGCTGGCCGGGCCCAGTCCATAGAGATCCAGCGCCAGCTGGTAGCGGCGGCACAGGCCAGGATCGCCGATGAGGACGATGGCCGGTGCTGCTGCCGGGTAAAGATTCTTCAGCGCGGCGATTTCGTGGCCGATCAGCAAGCCGGAGAGATAGTCCGGTTGCGCCTCGGCCGCCAGCTCGCCGGTCAGGCCCAGGGTGCGGCTGCTGAAGATGTTGGAGAGCACACCGGTCTTGCCCTGCGGACCCTGCGCCACACCGGCACCGCGCAGGAAGGCGGCATCATCGGCGACCTCGGGCTTGTGCATGGTGCGGCCCAGGATGGTGTGGCCGCACAGGGCGCCATACACCTCGCCGGTCATGAAGGTATCGAAATGCTCGATGCGGCCGTCGACCACGCGCACCCACTTGGAGTGCGTACCGGGCAGGCCGATCAGCAGCTCACGCTCCTGGCGGGTTTGCAGGGCGCCGATGACCTGGGTCTCTTCGCCGCGCATGACGTTGGGCAGAGCGCCCTGCTCCAAGAGGCCGGGCACGATCCATAGCGGACGGCCCAGGCCGGTATCGACCTCGGTCAACTGGCGGGCGATCAGTGCGGGTGCCAGCGGTACGTTCAGGTAGGCGGCCTCGCGCCAGCCCTGCTTGCTGCCGACCATGCCGGCGGCGATCAGCGGTGCGCGCGGTGCGGCCTTGAGCCAGTCGCCGCAGGCTGCTTCCAGTGCGGCACGGTAAGGCGCATGGGCATCCTCGCCGTGACCCACGGCCGGCAGGTTCATGATGCCCCAGGGATGGGCGCGGCGCTCCAGCACCTGGCCGTTGCCATCGAAGCGATAGCAGCGCAGCGAGGAGGTGCCCCAGTCGAGGGCGATCAGGGCGCAGTCTTGGTTAAGCTCTTGGTTCATCGTCATTGCGCGCCGGCGTCAGCGCGCCAGGCTGGTGTGTTGGGTATGGGCCTGGAACGGCTCCTGGGCGATGTCGCAGACCGTGAAGCGGGTCAGCAGCACCATGTCTTCGCCGGGTGCCAGGGCGATCAGGCCGGGTTGGTTGGGCTGGTGGAAGGCATCGATGGGATGCGTGACCGGTTCCAGGCAGAAATACGGCAAGCCATTGGGCCGGAACATCAGCACGTAGCCGCTGCGGTCGGTGGTCTGCATCTGCAGGCGCAGGCCGCGCGTCGGGTCTTCGATCATGGCCAGACCATCCCAGCCCTCGAAGCAGTTGTCGATCAGGCCGCCCTCCAGTGAGGCGGCGCGGTTGTAATCCCAGCCTGCCGGCAGTTGGCGCGTGAAACCGGTGGGAATGCGGTCAGGTCCGGACAGCCAGACGCCGCGCGAACGGAATTGCAGGCGCGTCTGCGCATCATGCAGGAAGTAGGGATGCAGGCCCAGACCGTAGGGCAGGGTCTCTTCGCCGGTGTTGGTCACGCGCAGTTCGATCTCCAGCGCGTTCTCGCGCAGGGTCAGCAGCTGGCGTGCACGATAGACGTAGGGATTGCCGTCGCAGCGGTCCGACTCCAGTTCCAGCGTCATGCGATCCTCGGCCTGGGCCGCGATGGACCATGCCTGGCGCCAGCTGTCGCCGTGGATGGGATAGGGTTCGCCAGGACGGTTGGGCGCCAGCGGATAATGCTTGCCGTTGAAATCGAAGCCGCCGCCGGTGATGCGATTGGACCAGGGCAGCAGCGGGAAACACGAGGTCGCATAGAGTGCAGCCGGATCGGCGCTCCACGGGCGCAGCAGCGGCAGCCACTTGCGTTCACGCTGCCACTCCCATCCGGCCAGTGCGCCGCCCAGCGTGGGCAGCACGTGCAGGCGCTGGCGCCCTGATTGCAGGGTATGGATTTCCGGCAGCCCCGGAGGACTGGTGCGGCGGGCATCGCTTGCTCGGGATGGCATGGTGTCTCTTGTCTTGTTATGGAGTGCAGCGCGCAGCATCGGCGTTGAAGTGCGGCGTCCCATCGTGGGGACAGTGAAGTCGTTAGCAGGAAGAAGGAGTGGGCTCACGGTGGGTTTGCGCTCGGTCTTCAGGCGGTGCGCTTCAAAAAAATCAGGCCGATGCTATCACCGCCCTCCGATAGGGAATAATGAAAAAAAGATCGCAAACGATATCAAAATTGCGCGTTCCCTGCCGGCGGCGGGAACGACTGCCGGGCATGCGCCAGCGCGGCGCATCCGCCGGGCAGGATGCCCCAACGATGTGCGAAACGGTATCGAAAAACATTAAAAATTCATTGGATGCGAATTGGTCGCTTGCCTAATATGGAGCGCGAATCAAGGACGATCAGGGCTGTCCGCGATTCCAACCGCACCGCGCCGCTTCCAATCCATACCTACAAGTCAAACGCAATCTGGCGCAGCGCACCCCAACGCATAGAACAAAGGGAAGTCCACAATTCCCTGCCAACGGAGACTGACAATGAACTCGAAGAGAAGAGCGCTTCTGGGCGCAGCCATTTGCATGAGCCTGGGTAGCAGCGCCATGAGCCTTTCGGCCTTTGCCGCCGACAAACCACTGACCATGGGCTTCTCGCAGGTGGGCGCCGAGAGCGAATGGCGTACCGCCAATACCGTATCGATCAAGGAGGCGGCCAAGCAGGCCGGCGTCAATCTGAAATTCGCCGATGCCCAGCAGAAACAGGAAAACCAGGTCAAGGCAATCCGCTCCTTCATCGCGCAAAAGGTCGACGTGATCGCCTTCTCCCCGGTGGTGGAGTCGGGCTGGGAAACGGTGCTGCGTGAAGCCAAGGCCGCCAAGATCCCGGTCATCCTGACCGACCGCGCCGTCAACGTCAGCGACAAGTCGCTCTATGTGACCTTCATCGGTTCGGACTTCGTGGAAGAAGGCCGCCGTGCCGGTCGCTGGCTGCTGGACAAGGCCAAGAGCATGCCGGCCGGTGACATCAACATCGTCGAACTGCAAGGCACCGTCGGTTCGGCGCCAGCGATCGACCGCAAGGCCGGCTTCGAGGAAATCATCAAGAGCGAACCGCGCCTGAAGATCATCCGCTCGCAGACCGGCGACTTCACCCGCGCCAAGGGCAAGGAAGTGATGGAAGCCTTCCTCAAGGCCGAGGGCAAGAAGATCAACGTGCTCTATGCGCACAATGACGACATGGCCATCGGCGCCATCCAGGCCATCGAAGAAGCGGGCCTCAAGCCAGGCAAGGACATCACCATCATCTCCATCGATGGCGTCAAGGGGGCCTTCGAAGCCATGATGGCCGGCAAGCTCAATGTGACCGTCGAATGCAGCCCGCTGCTGGGCCCGCAACTGATGCAGATCGCCAAGGACATCAAGGCCGGCAAGGAAGTGCCCAAGCGCATCACCACCGAGGAAGGCATCTTCCCGGCGGAGGTGGCGGCCAAGGAATTCCCGAACCGCAAGTATTGAGATTGGGTTTGACGCCGGCATGACGGCAGCGCGCGCACACTGAATCGTTCAGCGTGCGCGCGCTGCCGGTTTGGCCTGATGTGCACACAGTCAGGGCGTGGCGTGCATCAGGTTTTCGATGGTTCTGATGGAGTTGCGATGACGATGTCTGTCGGGACGCAGGCGCGTCCCATGCTGGAACTGAGCGGTATCCACAAGGCATTCGCGGGCGTGAAGGCGCTCACCGATGTCGGCCTGCGGCTGTTCCCGGGGGAAGTGCATACCCTCATGGGACAGAATGGCGCAGGCAAGTCCACGCTGATCAAGGTGCTGACCGGCGTGCATGAACCCGATCAAGGCAAGATAGAACTGGACGGCCGCGCCATTGCGCCGGCCTCCACCCTGGAGGCGCAGTCGCTGGGCATCAGCACGGTCTACCAGGAGGTGAACCTGTGCCCCAATCTGTCGGTGGCGGAGAACATCTTCGTGGGCCGCTATCCGCGCCGTTTCGGTCGCATCGACTGGAAGAGCGTACACGCGCAATCGCAGCAGCTGCTGCAGCAGTTGCAGATCGATATCGATGTGCGTGCGCAATTGTCGTCCTATCCGCTGGCGATCCAGCAGATGGTGGCGATCTCGCGTGCGCTGTCGGTGTCGGCGAAGGTACTGATCCTCGACGAACCCACGTCCAGTCTGGACGAAGCCGAGGTGCAACAACTCTTCAAGGTGTTGCGCCGCCTGCGCGAGCAGGGCATGGCGATTCTGTTCGTGACCCACTTCCTGGACCAGACCTACGAAATTTCGGACCGCATCACCGTGCTGCGCAATGGCGTACGCGAGGGTGAGTATCTGGTGGGCGACCTGTCGCGGCTGGATCTGGTCAACAAGATGGTGGGCGTGACGGCGGTCGATCACCGCAAGGTCGAGGCCGGTGCCGAGGCGCTGGCCTCGGGGCTGTCGGCCGATGAAGCCGGTGTCGGCGAAGTCTTCCTGCAAGCCGATGGCTTCGGCCGGCGCGGCGTACTGGCGCCGCAGGATCTGGAATTGCGGCGCGGTGAAGTGTTCGGCCTGTGCGGTCTGCTCGGCTCCGGACGGACCGAGATGGCGCGCCTGCTGTTCGGTGCCGACCGCGCCGATTGCGGTGAGCTGCGTATTGAAGGCCGCAGCGTGAAGCTCAATGTGCCGCGCGATGCGATTGCGGCGGGCATCGGTTTCTGTTCGGAGGATCGCAAGAAGGAAGGCGCCATCCTCGAACTGTCCGTGCGCGAGAACATCATCCTCGCCCTGCAGGCGCGACAAGGATTGTTCCGCGTGCTGCCGCGCAAGCGCCAGAACCAGATCGCCGCCGATTACGTCAAGTGGCTCGGCATCAAGACCGCCGATCTGGAAACCCCCATCGGCCTGCTCTCCGGCGGCAACCAGCAAAAGGCCTTGCTGGCGCGCTGGCTGGCCACCGATCCGGGCATGCTGATCCTGGATGAACCCACGCGCGGCATCGATGTGCGCGCCAAGCAGGAGATCATGGATTTCGTCATCGCCATGTGCCGCAAGGGCATGTCCATTCTTTTCATTTCCTCGGAAATTCCCGAGGTTCTGCGCTGCAGTGATCGCATGCTGGTGCTGCGTGACCGCCGTGCCTGCGGCCAGTACCGGCGCGGCGAGCTTGATGAGCAATCGGTCTTGCAGGTCATTGCAGGAGACGCCGCATGAGTGCATCCATGGATTCCAAACTGATTCCCGACAGCGCCGCCGCAGGCGGCACGCCGGCTTTTGCAGCACTGCTGCGTCACCCGCTGGTACGCCCGCTGGCAGCACTGGCCTTGCTGTTGCTGATCGACTTCCTGCTGGTGCCGGGCTTCTTCAGGCTGGAGATCAAGGATGGTCACCTGTATGGCGCGCTGATCGACATCATCAACCGCGCCGCACCGCTGATGCTGGCTGCACTGGGCATGACCCTGGTGATTGCCACGCGCGGCGTCGATATTTCGGTGGGCGCAGTGGTGGCTATCTCCGGTGCGGTGGCGGCCGTTCTCATCGGCGGCAAGATGGTGGTGGTCAATGGCGTTTCCGAATACGTCAGCAATGTGCCGATGGTGTGGGCCTTGTGTGCGGCCATGGGCGCGGCGCTGCTGTGCGGTGCCTGGAACGGCTTGCTGGTGGCCGGTCTCGGGCTGCAGCCCATCATCGCCACGCTGATCCTTATGGTGGCCGGGCGCGGGCTGGCGCAGTTGCTCACGGATGGTCAGATCGTGACGGTTTACTACAAGCCCTTCTTCTTCCTGGGCGGCGGCTATCTGTTCGGATTGCCGTTCTCGCTGACCATCGCCGGGGCCATGTTCGTGCTGCTGGCGTTGTTGATGAAGAAGACCGCGCTGGGCCTGTTCATCGAATCGGTGGGCATCAATCCGGTGGCCTCGCGCCTGGCCGGGATCCGCACCGCCGCGCTGATCTTCTTCGTCTACATGTTCTGCAGTGCCTGTGCCGGCCTGGCCGGGCTGATGATCGCCTCCAACATCAAGAGCGCCGACGCCAACAACGCCGGTCTCTTGCTGGAACTGGACGCGATCCTGGCCGTGACCCTGGGCGGCACCTCGCTGGCCGGGGGCAAGTTCAGCCTGGTGGGCAGCGTCATCGGCGCGCTCATCATCCAGACCCTGACGTATACGATCTATTCGCTGGGCGTGCCGCCTGAAGTCAATATGGTGGTCAAGTCCATCGTGGTGTTCCTGGTCTGCCTGTCGCAGTCGCCGCAATTCCGCCGCATGTTGAGGATGTCCAAATCATGATGCTCGTTTCTTCCTTGCGGCGCGCTTCGCACGCGCCGTGGTTCACGTCCATGGTCACCGTGGTGTTGCTGGTGCTGATGCTGGTGGTCGGCGCGCTTGGCTACGATGGCTTCCTGTCGCCCCAGGTGATGTTGAATCTCCTGATCGACAATGCCTTCCTGCTGGTGGTGGCCGTCGGCATGACTTTCGTCATCCTCTCCGGTGGCATCGACCTGTCGGTCGGATCGGTGCTGGCGCTGACCACCATGGTGGCGGCCTTCCTGCTGCAGAACTGGCACTGGCCGCCGCTGCTGGTGATCGCTACCGTGTTGCTGATGGGGGCGGGCTTTGGTGCGGCCATGGGCGCCATGATCCATTACTTCAAGCTGCAGGCCTTCATCGTCACGCTGGCCGGGATGTTCCTGGCGCGCGGGTTGTGCTACCTCATCAGCATCAATTCCATCACCATCGATGAGCCGCTGTTCGTGGAGCTGTCGCAGACGCGCCTGGAGTTCGCCGGCCTGTTCATTTCTCCCAGCGTGGTCATCGCTGTGCTGGTGCTGGCCGCGGCGATCTGGATGGCACACGGTACGCGCTTCGGCCGTGCCGTCTACGCCATCGGCGGCAGCGAGCATTCGGCGCTGCTGATGGGCTTGCCGGTGGGGCGGACCAAGGTTCTGGTGTATGCCTTCAGCGGATTTTGCGCATCGGTGGCCGGCGTGCTGTTTTCCTTCTACATGCTCTCGGGCTACGGGCTGCACGCGCAAGGCGTGGAGCTGGATGCGATTGCGGCCGTGGTCATCGGAGGCACCCTGCTCACCGGCGGATACGGGTACGTGGCCGGCACGCTCACGGGCGTGCTCATCCTTGGCGTGATCCAGACCCTCATTGCCTTCGATGGCACCCTCAGTTCCTGGTGGACCAAGATCTTCATTGGCGGGCTGCTGTTCGTCTTTTGCGTCGCGCAGCGTGTCATTTCACTGGGCGCCCTGCGCGGCCAACCGGCAGGATCGGCGAAAGCCGCGCCAGCCGTGGCTTAGGCGGGATTTTTTAAGCTTAATTAAGATAACTTTACATAGAGGGAGTTATACCGAAAAACATATCCATTACGCTCAAAAAATCATTAGAAATGTATTGGTAAAGCAATTAATGTAGAGCCCGCAAAACAGTTGCTCTGCATGACATTCATCAGAACTAGCGGCGCTGTTTTAGATAACTACAACACGCCATTCCAACAATGAGACTGGAGACTCGAAGCATGAAAATCAAATCCGTATTGAGCGGTATTGCCCTCGGCCTGGGCGTCACCCTGATGTCCATCAGCGCACAGGTGAGCGCACAGAGCAAGGCACTGGTCGGCGTGGCCATGCCCACCAAGTCCTCGGCCCGCTGGATCGCCGACGGCAACAACATGGTCAAGGTCCTGAAAGAGAAGGGCTACCAGACCGACCTGCAATACGCCGAAGACGACATCCCCAACCAGCTGTCCCAGATCGAGAACATGCTGACCAAGGGCGCCAAGGTGCTGGTGATCGCCGCCATCGACGGCACCACCCTGACCGACGTGCTGCAGAAGGCCGCCGACAAGGGCGTCAAGGTCATCGCCTATGACCGCCTGATCCGTGGTTCCAAGAACGTCGACTACTACGCCACCTTCGACAACTTCCAGGTCGGCGTGCTGCAGGCGCAATCGCTGGAAAAGGCCCTGGGCCTGAAGGAAGGCAAGGGTCCGTTCAACATCGAACTCTTCGGTGGCTCCTCGGACGACAACAACGCCTTCTTCTTCTACAACGGCGCCATGTCGGTCCTCAAGCCCTACATCGACAGCGGCAAGCTGGTGGTGCGTTCCAAGCAGATGGGCATGGACAAGGTAGCGACCCTGCGCTGGGATCCGGCGACCGCACAAGCCCGTATGGACAACCTGCTGTCGGCCTTCTATACCAACGCCAAGGTCAACGCCGTGCTGTCCCCGTATGACGGCCTGTCCATCGGTATCCTGTCCTCGCTGCGCGGCGTCGGCTACGGCACCCCGCAACAGCCGTTCCCGTATGTCTCGGGTCAGGATGCGGAAGTGCCTTCGGTCAAGTCCATCATCCGTGGCGAGCAGTACTCCACCATCTTCAAGGACACCCGCGAACTGGCCAAGGTCACCGTCGGTATGGTTGATGCCGTGCTGGGTGGCAAGGAACCCCAGATCAACGACACCAAGACCTACAACAATGGCGTGAAGGTCGTGCCGTCCTACCTGTTGAAGCCGGTCGTGGTCGACAAGTCGAACTGGAAGGAAGTCCTGGTTGGCAGCGGCTACTACACCGAAGCACAACTGAAGTAAGCATCATTCTGTAATACGCGGGCAGCCGGCATCCTCGATGTCGGCCTCGCCTGCGGCAGTACCGCAAGACCCAACAAGAACAAAAATCACCGTAAGAAGAACAGCATGGTCCCGCTCTGTGCGGGACCGGGGCCTGTTCCCCTTCAATCTGTGAGCAACGCATCTCACAGATTGAAGGGGAACAGGCCCTTCTTTCAGGAAGTCGCGCTTGCCCAACCGCAACGCGCAAGAGACAAACAAGTCCGGTTACGTCATCCACGCAAGACCGGCAAAAGAGAGGTCAGCATCATGAGCAACATTCTGGAAATGCGCGGCATCGAGAAAAGCTTCCCGGGTGTGAAGGCGTTGAACAACGTCAACCTGGCGGTGCGCGAAGGCGAGATCCATGCGATTGTCGGCGAGAACGGTGCCGGCAAGTCCACGCTGATGAAGGTGCTCTCCGGGGTCTACCCGCATGGCAGCTATTCCGGCGATATCGTCTACAAGGGTGAGGTGCGTGCCTTCAAGGATATCCGCGACAGCGAACACCTGGGCATCATCATCATCCACCAGGAGCTGGCTTTGGTGCCGCTGCTGTCGGTGATGGAAAACCTGTTCCTGGGCAATGAGCAGGCCCGTGGCGGCGTGATCGACTGGGAACAGTCCTACGTGCGCGCCAAGGAACTGCTGGCCAAGGTCGGTTTGAAGGAATCGCCGCTGGCCAAGGTCGGTGACCTGGGTGTGGGCAAGCAGCAGTTGATCGAGATCGCCAAGGCGCTCTCCAAGGAAGTCAAACTGCTGATCCTGGATGAGCCGACCGCCAGCCTCAATGAAAGCGACTCCGATGCCCTGCTCGAACTGCTGCTGGAACTGAAGCGCCAGGGCATTGCCTCGATCCTGATTTCGCACAAGCTCAACGAAATTTCCAAGGTGGCCGATTCCATCACCGTGCTGCGCGACGGCACCACGGTCGATACCTTCGACTGCCGCGCTGAACCGATCAGCGAAGACCGCATCATCCAGCACATGGTGGGCCGCGAAATGGCCGACCGCTATCCGCAGCGCGATCCGAAGATTGGCGATGTCATCTTTGAAGTGCGCGACTGGCGCGTGCACCACCCGCTGCACACGGACCGCCTGGCCATCAAGGACGTCAACATGACGGTGCGCGCTGGTGAAATCGTCGGCATCGCAGGCCTCATGGGCGCGGGCCGTACCGAACTGGCCAAGAGCATCTTCGGTCGTGCCTACGGCAAGAAGATCAGCGGCCAGGCCTTCCTGCACGGCAAGCCGGTGGACCTGTCCACCATCGAGAAAGCCATCGACAAGGGCATTGCCTACGTCACCGAAGACCGCAAGGGCGATGGCCTGGTGCTGGAAGACGACATCAAGAAGAACATCTCGCTGGCCAACCTGGGCGGCGTTTCCGAACACACGGTCATCGATGAGGCGCGCGAGTACAAGATCGCCGCAGATTTCAAGCAGCAGATGCGCATCCGTTGTTCCAGCGTGTTGCAGAAGGTGGTCAACCTCTCCGGCGGCAATCAGCAGAAGGTGGTGCTGTCGAAGTGGCTGTTCTCGCAGCCCGAGGTGCTGATCCTGGACGAACCCACGCGCGGCATCGACGTGGGCGCCAAGTTCGAGATCTACAACATCATCAGCAAGCTGGCCGCCGAGGGCAAGTGCATCATCATGATCTCGTCGGAAATGCCGGAACTGCTGGGCATGTGCGACCGCATCTACGTGATGAACGAAGGCCAGTTCGTGGGCCACCTGCCCAAGGCCGAGGCCACGCAGGAAAATATCATGCGCGCCATCATGCGCAACAAGCGCATCGATGAGCCCGGCCTGTCCCAGGCCGCCTGAACGCAAGACATCAAGCCGGAGCCAAACCGGCGGCAACACCCATAAAGTCCATCAAGACCAGAGAGTACCGAGGAGCAAGACAATGGAGAGCATTGACATGAGCAAGAAACCGGTCGTCGCCAGCGGCGCCGTCGAGAAGAAGGACTACGGCAGCTTCCTGAAGAACAACATGCGCGAATACGGCATGCTGATGTCGCTGGTGGCCATCATGGCCTTCTTCCAGATCATGACCGACGGCACGCTGATGCGTCCGTTGAACCTGACCAACCTGGTCCTGCAGAACAGCTACATCGTCATCATGGCCCTGGGCATGCTGATGGTGATCGTGGCCGGTCACATCGACCTGTCGGTGGGTTCGGTGGTGGGCCTGATCGGCGCACTGGCGGCCGTGCTGATGGTGGACTACGGCTGGGGCTTCGTGCCGGCCTCGCTCGTCTGCCTGATCGCCGGTGGCCTGATCGGTGCGGCGCAGGGTTACTGGATCGCCTACTTCAAGATCCCGTCCTTCATCGTCACCCTGGCCGGCATGCTGGTCTTCAAGGGCATGGCACTGGCCCTGCTGCAAGGCCAGTCCCTGGGCCCGTTCCCGCAGACCTTCCAGATGCTGTCTTCGGGTTTCATTCCTGAACTGACCGGCAACGCCACCTTCCGTACCACCTCCCTGATCGTGGGCGTGATCGCAGCTGCGGTGCTGATCCTGGTCAAGCTGCATGGCCGTCGCAAGCAGACCAAGCATGGCATGGAAGACGAGCCGGTCATGTTCTTCCTGCTCAAGAACGCCATCTTCGCTGCCGCCATCATCGCCTTCAGCTACCTGCTGTCGACCTATCGCGGCATGCCCAACGTGCTCATCATCATGTTCGCGCTGATGGTGCTCTATACCTTCATCACCAGCCGTACCACCCTGGGCCGCCGTGTCTATGCCGTGGGCGGCAATGAAAAAGCGGCCAAGCTGTCGGGCATCAAGACCGAGCGCGTGTCCTTCTTCACCTTCGTCAACATGGGTGTGCTGGCCGCGCTGGCCGGCCTGATCTTCGCGGCCCGTCTGAACACCGCCACCCCCAAGGCCGGCCTGGGCTTCGAGCTGGACGTGATCGCCGCCTGCTTCATCGGTGGTGCCTCCGCCTCGGGCGGCGTGGGCAAGGTGATGGGCGCGGTCATCGGCGCCTTCATCATGGGCGTGATGAACAACGGCATGTCCATCATGGGCATCGGCATCGATTACCAGCAGATGATCAAGGGCTTCGTGCTGCTGATGGCCGTGTGCTTCGACGTCTACAACAAGAACAAGTAAGCCGGATGAGCCAAGGCGGGCGCAGTGCCCGCCTTTTGCATTCGGCCCCCAGATCCTTCGTTTTCTGCCATTCGGGAATTCAACAATGAGTAACGACAAAAAAGACAAGAGCCGTACCCTGCGCTCGGCCGGCTGGTTCGGGACCGCCGACAAGAACGGTTTCATGTACCGCAGCTGGATGAAGAACCAGGGCATCCCCGACCACGAGTTCCAGGGCAAGCCGGTCATCGGCATCTGCAATACCTGGTCGGAACTGACTCCCTGCAACGCCCACTTCCGCAAGGTCGCCGAACACGTGCGCCGCGGCATCATCGAAGCCGGTGGCTTCCCGGTGGAGTTCCCGGTGTTCTCCAACGGCGAATCCAACCTGCGCCCCACCGCCATGCTGACCCGCAACCTGGCCAGCATGGACGTGGAAGAATCCATTCGCGGCAATCCCATCGACGCCGTGGTCCTGCTGACCGGCTGCGACAAGACCACGCCGGCCCTGCTGATGGGCGCGGCCAGCTGTGACGTGCCGGCCATCGTCGTGACCGGTGGTCCGATGTTGAACGGCAAGCACCAGGGCCGCGACATCGGTTCCGGTACCGTGGTGTGGCAATTGTCGGAACAGGTCAAGGCCGGTGAAATCACCATCCATGACTTCATGGCCGCCGAAGCCGGCATGTCGCGTTCGGCCGGTACCTGCAACACCATGGGCACCGCCTCCACCATGGCCTGCATGGCCGAGTCGCTGGGCGTGTCGCTGCCGCACAATGCGGCGATCCCCGCCGTTGATGCGCGCCGCTATGTTCTCGCGCACCTGTCCGGCATGCGTATCGTCGACATGGTGTGGGAAGGCCTGACCCTCTCCAAGATCCTGACCCGCAAGGCGTTCGAAAACGCCATTCGCACCAATGCGGCCATCGGCGGTTCCACCAACGCCGTGATCCACCTCAAGGCCATCGCCGGTCGCATCGGCGTGGACCTGGAACTGGAAGACTGGACCCGCATCGGCCGCGGCACCCCGACCATCGTCGACCTGCAGCCTTCGGGCCGCTTCCTGATGGAAGAGTTCTATTACGCCGGTGGCCTGCCGGCCGTGCTGCGCCGCCTGGGCGAAGCCGACCTGCTGCCGCACAAGGATGCCCTGACCGTCAACGGCCAGACCATGTGGGATAACGTCAAGGATGCGCCGATCTACAACGATGAAGTGGTGCGCCCGCTGGCCAAGCCGCTCATCGAAGATGGCGGCATCTGCATCCTGCGCGGCAACCTGGCGCCGCGCGGTGCGGTCTTGAAGCCCTCGGCCGCTACGCCCGAACTGATGAAGCATCGCGGCCGCGCGGTGGTCTTCGAAGACTTCAACCACTACAAGGAACGCATCAACGATCCCGATCTGGATGTCGATGCCAGCTGCGTGCTGGTGATGAAGAACGTCGGTCCCAAGGGTTATCCGGGCATGGCCGAAGTGGGCAACATGGGCTTGCCGCCCAAGATCCTGGCCACCGGCGTGAAGGACATGGTCCGCATTTCGGATGCGCGCATGAGCGGTACCGCTTATGGCACCGTGATCCTGCACGTGGCGCCGGAAGCCGCTGCCGGCGGTCCGCTGGGCATCGTCCAGGATGGCGACTTCATCGAACTGGATGCCTACGCCGGCAAGCTGCAGCTGGACATCAGCGAAGAAGAGATGCAACGCCGCCTGGCTGAACGCGCCAAGGTGCTGGCCGAGCGCAAGCCGGAAATGGCCGGTGGTTACCAGTCCCTGTACGTGGACCGCGTGCTGCAGGCGGACGAAGGCTGTGACTTCGACTTCCTGGTCGGCTGCCGTGGCGCCGCCGTGCCCAAGCACTCGCACTGATCTTCACGTCCCTCCATCCGACCGATGCCGACGCCCCGCGCCGGCATCGGAGAGCAAGGAAACTCCATGAGCAACACTCCCCAGAATGTACAACTGGCGAGCTTCCCCAGCCTCAAGGGCAAGCGCGTCTTCATCACCGGCGGTGGCACCGGCATCGGTGCGGCCATCGTCGAAGCGTTTGCGCAACAAGGTGCGCATGTCGCCTTCGTCGATATCGCCACCGAAGCCAGCGAAGCGCTGTGCAATGAAGTGGCGGCGGCCGGTCATCCCAAGCCGCTGTTCCGCCATTGCGATCTGCGTGATATTCCGGCTTTCCAGTCCACCATTGCCGAGCTGCAAGCTCAACTGGGCGACTTCGACGTGCTGGTCAACAATGCCGCCAACGACCAGCGCCACAAGCTCGAAGAAGTGACGCTGGAATACTGGAACGACCGCATCGCCATCAACCAGCGCCCGTCCTTCTTCGCCGTGCAGTCGGTGGTGGAAGGCATGAAGCGGCGCGGTGGCGGTTCCATCATCAACTTCAGCTCGATCAGCTGGCACCAGTCCGGTGGCGGCTTCCCGGTCTACACCACGGCCAAGGCCTCGACCCTGGGTCTCACGCGCGGCCTGGCACGCGACCTCGGTCCGCACAAGATCCGCGTCAATACCGTGACACCGGGCTGGGTCATGACCGAACGCCAGATCAAGTTGTGGCTGGATGAAGAAGGCAAGAAGGCGATTGCCCGCAACCAGTGCCTGCAGGGCGATCTGCTGCCCTGGCACCTGGCGCGCATGGTCCTGTTTTTGGCCGCCGACGACAGCGCGATGTGCACCGCGCAGGAATTCATCGTCGACGCCGGCTGGGTGTGAGCATGACAGCGGCGATGGTGTAGCCGCAGCGATGCGATACAACGTCGTGCCGTTCAAGGGAGTCGCCAAACGGCGACTCTTTTTTTTTTGCGCAAAGATTTGCGCAAACGCGGGTGAGCAGGGAAGTCTCGACAAGACTGCTTGGGAATGTGTTTAAAAGCTGTATGACAGCTTTTAAAAACTTAGTTTTTTTCGCCTTTGAAGTGTTGTTTTTTTGCAGCGATTTTTTTAAGTTTTGAGGCCGTGACGAGAATTTGTGGCGGACGATTTTTGGCGTTTTCAGACAGACTTACGCTTCCTTACATTACTTAATAAAACTCGGCGCACCGGGCAGATGCCCGGCATGGGCATGCCGGGCATCTGCCGCGTTCAATAAATCATTTTTGCCACTTCGCGGATCGCCTGCAGGACCAGGTTGGCGCCCGGCGAGAGCAGGTTGTCCTGGCGCGTGATGATGCCGAAACCGGCCATGCGGCAGGGCAACTCGATGGGCAGGATGTCCATCAGGCGCGCCTGGGTGTAGTAGCGCGCCACCTCGGTGGGCATGGCATAGATGAAATCGGTCTGCTGCAGCAGGCTGGTAATGAACAGGATGGCGGTGGTGTCGACCACGTTGGAAGGCGGCGCCAGGCCTTGCTCGCGGAACATCTGGTCGCAGCGTGCGCGCAGGATGCTGCCCTTGGGGGCCATGATCCAGGCCTCGCTGGCCAGGTCGGCCAGGGTCAGATCGGTGCGGGTGTGGAAGGGATGGCCCACGCGCGCCACGGCACAGACCGGCTCGTCGGCCAGCTCTTCATAGAGCAGCCCGCCACGGGCTTCCTCGTCGAGGATGCGGCCGATGATGAAGTCCAGTTCCCCGTGCAAGAGGCGCGAGAGCAGGATGTTGCTGCTTTCCACTTCGACGCCGATGCGCAGCATCGGGGCCTGCTCCTTGGCCCGGGCAATGGCCGGCGGCAACAGGGCCATGCCGGGCGAGAGGATCCCGCCCACGTCGACCTGGCCGGACAGGCCGGACTTCAGGGCAACGATATCCTCATGCGCCTTGGACAGGCTGGTCAGGGCCATGCGCGCATGGCGGATCATGGCCTCGCCATAGATGGTGGGCCGCATGCCGCGCGGCAGGCGCTCGAACAGGGACACGCCCAGCATGTCCTCGAGGTCCTTGAGTTGCTTGGAAGCAGCCGGCTGCGTCATGTTGAGCTCGCTGGCAGCGCGGTGGATGTTGCGGGTGTCGTCTAGGGCGATGAGCAGAAGAAGCTGGCGAGTCTTCAATCGGGCCCGCAGAAACCAGTTCGGGTCACTGTTTTTCATAAGTCTCCGGGGACGGTTTTCTAAATTTTTTCAATCATTTTTTTATTAGGAATTGATGATATCAAATCGCATATCGGAATTGCTAAAGATTTCATTGGAAAGACATGAACTGAATACTTAGTATCTAGCCACATTCCGGGCTGTACAGGGGACAACCAGCGCAGAACCGGAATGAAAGAAGAGAAGGTCGGGCAGCATCAAAACAACAAGTTGGGAGACTGTCAGGAGCCCGTCAGGCTCCAGGGGTCTGAAGTGCAACGCTGCACGGCCAAGCCCACCGACGAAAAAAATTTTAAACGGCAATATCCACGGAGACTATTCATGAAGCAAGTGAAGCCATCCTTTATTGGAGCAAAGACCCTGTGCGCGCTCGCGCTGATGGGTGCGTTCTCGGCACAGGCGCAGGCGCAAAGCAGTGTCACCATCTACGGCCGCGTCGTGGCCGGCGTCGACTTCCTGACCAATGCCGGTACCAATGGCACCGGCACCCGCTGGAGCGCTGCCAATAACCAATGGGGCACCAGCATGATCGGCTTCAAGGGCACGGAAGACCTGGGCGGCGGTACCAATGCCTTCTTCCTGCTGGAATCCGGTTTCAACTCGACCAAGGGCAGCTTCAACGGTTCTGATACCAGCAACGGTACTGCACTGTTCAACCGCCGTTCCTACGTCGGCCTGTCCTCGGCATCGGCCGGTTCGGTCAAGCTCGGCAAGAACCTGTTCATCAACAATGACATCTGGTATCTGGATCCGACCGGCCAACAGGCCATCGGTACCGCCAGTCTGGTCAACGGCCGCAACTGGCCGGGCGCATCCAACATCATCGAGTACAACAGCCCTGACATGGGCGGTTTCACCGTCGGCCTGCAGACCAGCCTGGGCGAAAAGCCGGGTTCGTTCAATGGCGGTGTGGCCAACGCTGGTTCCAGCGACGGTCGCAAGGACGGCATCTCGCTGGCCTACCAGAAGAACGGCCTGGAACTGCGCGTGATCTATGACACCGTGCGCGACGCCAACGGCAACTACAGCGACATCTGGAGCCACTCCAAGGAGCTGATCGTCGGCGGTACCTACAAGTTCGACAAGCTGAAGATGTTCGCCGGCTGGGAAAACCTGCGTGCTGCCGATGCAGTCTCGGGCGCACCGGATCGTGCCAACCAGTACTGGATCGGTGCGAACTATGACGTGACCCCGCAATTCCAGCTGGTCGGCGGCTGGTTCCACGTCAACGCCAACAACGCTTCGGTCAATGCGGCCGGCGTGGGTAACGGCGGTGGTACTGCCAACATGTACATGGCTGGTGTGAACTACTTCCTGTCCAAGCGTACCCTGCTGTACGTTGACGTCGGTACCGTCCGCAACGGCACCGGCGCCAGCCACCAGCTGGAAAACGGCGGCAACCTGGGCGTGTCCGGCCTGAAGCAGACCGGCGGTTACTTCGGTATCGCCCACTCGTTCTGATGTAACGAACAGCAGTATCTGTAATCCTTCCTGAGGTGGTCTTGATGTAGTTGAGGGTGGGCGCAAGCCCACCCTTTTTTGTCGTTTGCTGTCCTTTGTTGTTGTTGGGTGCTGCATCGCGTGCCTTGCAAACGATTTATATTGTTTATCTCATTGACTTGAACTTGATTGGCAGGCGAAACCAAGATGAATGCGCAATTGCTGGTGGACGGACATCATGAACTGGGTGAAGGCGTGCTGTGGTGCGAGCGCTCGCAGACGGTCTTCTGGACCGACATCCACGCCTCCCGCCTGTGGAACCACGATCCGGCCAGCGGTGCCACGCGCAGCTGGGGCATGCCGGAACGGCTGTGCTGCTTCGCCTTCACGGCCGATACCCGGCGTCTGCTGATCGGACTGGAATCGCGCCTGGCTTTTCTCGACCTGGACACGGGCAACATCAGCCCGATCTGCCGCATCGAAGATGACCTGCCGACCACGCGCCTGAACGACGGCCGCTGCGACCGCCAGGGCCGTTTCGTCTTCGGTACGCTTAATGAAGATGCCGGCCGCGCGCCCATCGCCAGCTTCTATCGCTTGAATGCCGACCTGAGCCTGGAGCGCCTGGCGCTGCCCGGCATCGCCATTTCCAACAGCATCTGTTTCAGCCTCGATGGCAAGCTGATGTATCACTGCGACTCCATGGCCGGCAAGATCATGGTGTGCGACTACGACACCGGTAGCGGTGCCGTCACGAATCAACGTGTCTTCGCCGACCTGGCGCAGCAACCGGGTGGTCCGGATGGTTCCACCATCGATGCTGATGGCTACCTGTGGAATGCCCAGTGGGGCGGTGCGCGTGTGGTGCGTTTCGCGCCGGACGGCAGCATCGACCGCATCATCGAAGTCCCCACGGCGCAGCCGTCCTGCGTGGCTTTCGGTGGCGCTGCCTTCGACACCCTGTTCGTGACCACGGCACACGAAGGCATGAGCGCCGCGCAGCGGGCAGAAGACAAGCTGGCCGGCGCCTTGTTCAGCGTGCCGCAGGCGGATGTGCGCGGCTTGCCCGAAGTGCGTTTCGCCGGTTGATCCCCTCCGGCGCCTGCCTTGACCGGCATGCGCTTTCTTCCGGTCGGGTCCGGCTTCAGGACCCGAAACTCGAATCCCCCATCAGCCGCGACAGCCGCGCCGAGATTTCCTGGACGATGCCTTGCACCTCGTCCAGGCTGGGGTTGACCTTCTTGTCGATGCGTTCGATGTAGGGCACGTTCAAGGCCGCCAGCATGCGGTTGTTGGCGCCCATGACCGGATAGGACAGGTTGATCACGCCCCGGATCTGCCGGCTTTCCATGCGCGAGTGACCGCGTTTGCGCGTGTTCTCGATCTGGCGCATCAGTTGCGTCGTCCCGATTTCCTGTTCGCCATCCATGCGCACGTGGGCTGCCAGCATGCTGGCGCGTTCGGCTTCGTCGCGGAAGGCCAGCAGCACATGCCCCGAGGCCGTATCGGTGAGACTCACCAGCGCGCCGACCTTGAGACCAAACGCCCAGCGTTCGGGGCTGTCCACCTGCGCCACCACGATGACGCGGCCGGCTTCATAGACGGTGAGGTGGGTCGACTGCATCGAGCGATTGGCCAGTTCGCGCATGTGGGGCAAGGCGGTACTGACGAGCGAACGGATCGGCTGATGATGATGGGCCAGCTCGAACAGTTTCAGCGAGAGCCGGTAGTGATCGTTGTCGGCCACCAGGTAGCCGCGCTGTTCCAGCGTGACCACCATGCGGAAGATTTCATTGACGCTGCGCCCCAACTGTTTGGAGATCTGGTTCAGGGTCAGCATCTGTTCCGAGCGGCTCAGCAGTTCCAGGATGTCCAGTCCCTTGTCCAGCGCCGGCGCGGCATAGCGCGTCTTGCTGCCGGCCTGGTCCTCTTCATGGCCGGCGGCCGTCTGCACGGCAGGGGCCTCGGCGGGATGGATTTTGCGGGTTCTGGGCATGGCGTTATGGGGCGCAGTGGTCGAAGGTTGCTAAGGATGGACGGGTTTCTGGGGCCGGATTGTAGGGGATTTCGATGAAAAATAATTTTATTCGTAAAATTATTTTTCATGAATAGATGCCTTGACGATGCACTGTCATTTCAAAACCGATATCAATACGGTCGGAAACTTCATCGGATCAGCACTGCAATGAGAGGATAATCAAGGTTATGCTCTGTCGCTCACAGATAAAAAGAAATTTTATTTGTGAGAAAAAACAGAAAAGGGGCCCGGCCCCGGAGACGATCACCCCGGACAGTTCGCCACGACTGTCCTGCCGACCGCGGCACCATGCCGCAGCGGCATCCACGCTAGAGACCGATGACCAAGATTACCGCCCTGCGCGTGCTGGACGTGCGCTTCCCCACTTCGCAATCGCTGGATGGGTCCGATGCGATGAATCCGGATCCGGATTACTCCGCCGCCTACGTCATCCTCGATACCGACAATGAACAACTCAAGGGCCACGGCCTGACCTTCACCATCGGCCGCGGCAACGAGATCTGCTGCGCCGCCATCCGTGCGATGGAGCATCTGGTGGTGGGGCTGGAGCTGGACTGGATCGCCGCCGACATGGGGCGTTTCTGGCGCCATGTCACTTCCGACAGCCAGTTGCGCTGGATCGGTCCGGACAAGGGCGCCATCCACCTGGCCACCGGTGCCGTGGTCAATGCCGCGTGGGATTTGTGGGCCAAGGCCGTCGGTAAGCCGGTCTGGAAACTGGTGGCCGACATGTCGCCCGAGGAACTGGTACGCACCATCGATTTCCGCTACATCACCGATTGCATCACCCCGGACGAAGCACTGGCGCTGCTGCGCGAGAAGGCGGCCGGCAAGGCCGAGCGCCTGCGCATCCTGGAGCAGGAAGGCTATCCCTGCTACACCACCTCGGCCGGCTGGCTGGGCTATGACGATGCCAAGCTGCGGCGCCTGTGCCAGGAAGCCATCGACCAGGGCTTCAACTACGTCAAGCTCAAGGTCGGGCGCGACCTGGAAGACGACAAGCGCCGCGTGCGCATCGCCCGCGAGGTGCTGGGACCGCAGCGCAATCTGATGATCGATGCCAACCAGGTGTGGGAAGTGGACCAGGCCATCGATTGGGTCAACCAGCTGGCCTTCGCCAAGCCCTGGTTCATCGAGGAGCCGACCAGCCCGGACGACGTGGAAGGCCATCGCAAGATCCGCGCCGGTATCGGCGCAGTCAAGGTCGCCACCGGCGAGATGTGCCAGAACCGGGTGCTGTTCAAGCAGTTCATCATGCGCGATGCCATCGACGTGGTGCAGATCGATTCCTGCCGCCTGGGCGGCGTCAATGAAATCCTGGCGGTCATGCTCATGGCCGCCAAGTACGGCAAGGTGGTGTGCCCGCATGCCGGCGGCGTGGGCCTGTGCGAATATGTGCAGCACCTGTCGATGATCGATTACCTGTGCATTTCCGGCAGCAAGGAAGGGCGCGTGACCGAATACGTGGATCACCTGCATGAGCACTTCGTCGATCCCTGCGTGATCCGCAACGCGGCCTACATGCCGCCCGCTTTGCCGGGGTTTTCTATCGAAATGAAGCCGGCTTCGCTGGAGCAGTACAGATTCCGGGGCTGAGCTGCATTCCCCCACGAAAAGATGAACGATAACGGAGACTGACGTGGATTTGAATCTGCAAGAGAAGGTGGTCATCGTGACCGGTGGCGCCTCCGGCATCGGCGGCGCGATCAGCCTGCAACTGGCCGCCGAGGGCGCCATTCCGGTGGTGTTTGCGCGTAGCGAACCGGAGCCGCAGTTCTGGACGCGGCTGACCGGATTGCAGCCGCGCGCGGCCTTTTTCCAATTGGAGCTGCAGGATGAGGCGCGCTGCGGCGAAGCGGTGGCCGAGACGGTGCGCCGCTTCGGCCGCCTGGACGGGCTGGTCAACAACGCCGGCGTCAACGACAGCGTGGGCCTGGAGGCCGGACGCGATGCATTCGTCGCCTCGCTGGAACGCAATCTCATTCATTACTACGTGATGGCGCATTACTGCGTGCCGCACCTGAAGGCCACGCGCGGCGCCATCCTCAATGTCTCCTCCAAGACCGCGCTGACCGGGCAGGGCAATACCAGCGGCTATTGCGCCTCCAAGGGCGCGCAACTGTCGCTCACGCGCGAATGGGCGGCTTCCCTGCGCGATGACGGCGTGCGCGTCAATGCCCTGATTCCGGCCGAAGTGATGACCCCGCTCTACGAGAAATGGATCGCCACCTTCGAGAATCCGCAAGAGAAACTGGACGCCATCACCAGCAAGATCCCGCTGGGCAAGCGTTTTACGACCTCCGGGGAAATGGCCGACATGGCGGTGTTCCTGCTCTCGGGTCGGTCCTCGCATACCACCGGGCAATGGGTTTTCGTCGATGGGGGCTATACCCATCTCGACCGCGCCCTGACCTGAGCCCGCCATGCGTACCGTACTGGCCCTCGACCTCAAGGACGATGCCGCGCTCATCGCCGACTATGAGCAGCACCACCAGCGCATCTGGCCCGAGATCGCCGCGCACCTGCGTCAGCAGGGCGTGACCGGGATGGAAATCTATCGCCTGGGCACGCGCATGGTGATGGTCATGGAAACCGATGACACCCGCTTTGACGCCGCTGCCATGGCCGCGGCCAGCCAGAGTGATCCGAAGGTGCGGGCATGGGAAGAACTGATGTGGCGTTTCCAGGCCCCCACACCCTGGACCCCGGCGGGGCAGAAGTGGGTGCCGATGACGCGCATCTTCGATCTCGCCGCGCAACAGGACTAAGTTTTTGCAAATGGCTTTCTAAGTTTTTCGCAAGGCGGTACAGTAGGCAGCACGCAACAAGGTAGCACCGAAAAAAGCAGCGGCCGCAGAGTCGCGCAAACGATGGCCACGGAGCATTCCGGGTCGGCAATGCATCCACATCCGAGGTGAGCATGCAACAACAACACGAGACACAAGTTCGCGCCGCAGACACGGCCGCGGCATCCTCAGCGGCCGTGCCGTTGATTCAGCTGCGCAACGTCAGCAAGCGCTTTCCCGGCGTGCTGGCGCTGGACAATTGCCAGTTCGAACTGGTGGCCGGCGAGGTCCACGCCCTCATGGGCGAGAACGGCGCCGGCAAATCCACGCTGATGAAAATCCTCTCCGGCGTCTACCAGCGCGACAGCGGCGACATCCTGCTCGACGGCAAGCCGGTCGAGATCGCCGAGCCGCGCCAGGCGCAGGCGCTGGGCATCGGCATCATCCATCAGGAACTGAACCTGATGAACCATCTTTCGGCGGCCCAGAACATCTTCATCGGCCGCGAGCCGCGCAAGGGCTTCGGCCTCATCATCGACGAAGACCAGTTGAACCGCCAGGCCGCTGCCATCTTCGCCCGCATGCGGCTGGACATGGACCCGCGCACCCCGGTGGGCGAGCTGACCGTGGCACGCCAGCAGATGGTGGAAATCGCCAAGGCCCTGTCCTTCGATTCGCGCGTGCTCATCATGGATGAGCCGACTGCCGCCCTGAACAATGCCGAGATCGCCGAGCTGTTCCGCATCATCCGTGACCTGCAGGCCCAGGGCGTGGGCATCGTCTACATCTCGCACAAGATGGATGAGCTGCGCCAGATCGCCGATCGCGTCAGCGTCATGCGCGATGGCAAGTACATCGCCACGCTGCCCATGCAGGGCACCTCCATGGATACCATCATTTCCATGATGGTGGGCCGCGCCCTCGATGGCGAGCAGCGCGTGCCGCCCGATACCTCCGGCAACGAGGTGGTGCTGGAAGTGCGCGGCCTGAACCGTGGCCGCGCCATCCGTGACGTCAGCTTCACATTGCGCCGGGGCGAGATTCTCGGTTTCGCCGGCCTCATGGGCGCGGGCCGTACCGAAGTGGCGCGCGCCATCTTCGGTGCCGATCCGCTGGACTCGGGCGAGATCTTCATCCACGGCGGCAAGGCCGTGATCGGCCAGCCGGCCGATGCGGTGGCGCATGGCATCGGCTATCTGTCTGAAGACCGCAAGCATTTCGGGCTGGCCGTGGGCATGGACGTGCAGGCCAACATCGCGCTCTCCAGCATGGGCCGCTTCACCAGGGTGGGCTTCATGGACCAGCGCGCCATGCGTGAAGTGGCGCAGGGCTATGTGCGCCAGCTGGCCATCAAGACCCCTTCGGTGGAGCAGCAGGTGCGCCTGCTCTCGGGCGGCAACCAGCAAAAGATCGTGATCGCCAAATGGCTGCTGCGCGACTGCGACATCCTCTTCTTCGACGAGCCCACGCGCGGCATCGACATCGGTGCCAAGAGCGAGATCTACAAGCTCCTCGATACCCTGGCCGGGCAGGGCAAGGCCATCGTGATGATTTCCTCCGAGCTGCCCGAAGTGCTGCGCATGAGCCACCGCATCCTGGTGATGTGCGAGGGCCGCGTGACAGGCGAACTCTCGCGCGCCGAAGCCACCCAGGAAAACATCATGCAGCTGGCCACGCAGCGCGAATCGGCCGTGGCGCAATAACGATCACCGCGCACCCAGACCTTACAAGAGAGACAGACCGATCATGGCAAACAATATCCACTCCGCCACCCCCTCATCCACCATGGCCAACAACGCTTCCCCCACGGGCCTGCGCGCCCGCCTGTTCAATCCGGCGGCGCGCCAGAAGCTGCTGGCCTTCGCCAGTCTGTTGCTGATGATCCTGTTCTTCAGCTTCGCCTCGCCCAACTTCATGGAGGTGGACAACCTGGTCAGCATCCTGCAGTCCACCGCCGTCAACGGCGTGCTGGCCATTGCGTGTACCTACGTCATCATCACTTCCGGCATCGACCTGTCGGTGGGCACCATGATGACCTTCTGCGCCGTCATGGCCGGCGTGGTGCTGACCAACTGGGGCATGCCCTTGCCGCTGGGCATCGCCGCCGCGATTTTCTTCGGTGCGCTCTCGGGCTGGATCTCCGGCATGGTGATCGCCAAGCTGAAGGTGCCGCCCTTCATCGCCACGCTGGGCATGATGATGCTCCTGAAGGGCCTGTCGCTGGTGATCTCCGGCACCCGTCCGATCTACTTCAACGATACCGAGGGCTTCTCGTCCATCGCGCAGGATTCGCTGATCGGCGATCTGATTCCTTCGCTGCCCATTCCCAATGCGGTGCTGATCCTGTTCATCGTGGCCATCTGCGCTTCGGTCATCCTCAACAAGACCGTGTTCGGCCGCTATACCTTTGCCCTTGGCAGCAATGAAGAAGCGCTGCGCCTGTCCGGCGTGAAGGTGGATTTCTGGAAGGTGGCGGTCTACACCTTCTCTGGCGCCATCTGCGGCATCGCCGGCCTCATCATCGCCTCCCGCCTGAACTCGGCGCAGCCGGCGCTGGGCCAGGGCTATGAACTCGATGCGATTGCCGCCGTGGTGATCGGCGGTACCTCGCTCTCGGGCGGGACCGGCACCATCCTGGGCACCATCATCGGCGCGTTCATCATGAGCGTGCTGGTCAACGGCCTGCGCATCATGTCGGTGGCGCAGGAATGGCAGACGGTGGTCACCGGGGTGATCATCATCCTGGCCGTGTATCTCGACATCCTGCGCCGTCGCCGCCGTGCCTGAGCGACGCGCAGCAAGAGACGATTTAGAAGTAGCAATGCAAGCCCCGCCGGAAGCGCCATTTCCGGCACTCCATCATCGATAACAAAAGGAGACGTACCGTGTTCAAGAACAAGTTACTGGCCGCTGCCCTGGGTCTGGCCTTCGCCGTCGGCACTTCGGTCGCGCACGCGCAGGAAGTGTATGTGCCGCTCATTTCCAAGGGCTTCCAGCACCAGTTCTGGCAGGCTGTCAAAGCCGGTGCCGACCAGGCCGGCAAGGATCTCAAGGTGAAGGTCACCTTCGAAGGCCCGGAAACCGAAGCCATGGTCGACAAGCAGATCGACATGCTCTCCGCCGCCCTGGCCAAGAAGCCGCAAGCCATCGGCTTTGCCGCCCTGGACAGCAAGGCCGCCATTCCGCTGCTGAAGAAGGCACAGGCCGCCAAGATTCCGGTGGTGGCCTTTGACTCGGGCGTGGACAGCGACATCCCCGTCACCACCGCCACCACCGACAACCGCGCCGCTGCAGCCCTGGCCGCCGACAAGATGGCCGAGCTGATCGGCAAGGAAGGTGAAGTCGCCGTGGTCGCCCACGACCAGACCAGCCGCACCGGTGTGGACCGCCGTGATGGCTTCCTGGAACGCATCAAGGCCAGCTATCCCAAGATCAAGGTGGTCAGCGTGCAATATGGTGCGGGCGACCAGTTGAAGTCCACCGAAGTCACCAAGTCCATCCTGCAGGCCTATCCCAAGATCAAGGGCATCTTCGGCACCAACGAAGGCTCGGCCATCGGTGTGGTCAATGGCGTCAAGGAAATGAAGCGCAAGATCATCATCATCGGCTATGACTCCGGCAAGCAGCAGAAGGATGCCATCCGTGAAGGCGTGATGTCCGGCGCCATCACCCAGAACCCGGTGGGCATCGGCTACAAGACCGTGGAAGCGGCGGTCAAGGCGATCAAGGGCGAGAAGTTGCCGAAGGTCATCGATACCGGCTTCTACTGGTACGACAAGAGCAACATCGACGATCCCAAGATCGCAGCCGTTCTGTACGACTGATCGGTGTCAGGTTTCGGTTTATAAGTTTTTTCTCAAAAAAAACTAAGAGATGCATGCGCATCTCTTTCTCTTCTTCTTTCTCCATCTCCCTCCTCAGAATCCGCCATGAAGCCTCTGCGTATCGACGCCCATCAGCATTTCTGGCGCTATCGCGCTGAAGACTACCCGTGGATCAGCACCGGCATGGAACTGCTGGCCTGTGATCGCCTGCCGGGTCAGCTGCATCCGGTGCTGGCCGCCGAAGGGCTGCAGGCTTCCATTGCCGTGCAGGCCCGCGCCGGACGTGAAGAGACCGGTTTCCTGCTGGAGCTGGCGCGCGGTGACCGCCGCATCGCCGGCGTGGTGGGCTGGGAAGACCTGTCCTCGCCGCACCTGGCGGCCAATGTGGCGCAGTGGGGGCGTGACAAGCTGCTGGGCTTTCGTCATCAGATCCAGGATGAAGCCGATGTCACGGCCTTCGTCGAGGCTCCGGCCTTCAATGCCGGTATCAAGTGGCTGCAGCAGCAGGGACTGGTCTATGACGTGCTGATCTACGCGAAGCAGATGCCGGAAGTGCAGGCCTTCTGCGCCCGTCATGACCGCCACTGGCTGGTGCTGGATCACCTGGGCAAGCCAGCCCTGGCCGATTTCGGGCGAAATGAAAGTGTCTTCAGCAACTGGAAGCGCCAGCTGCGTGCACTGGCCGCCATGCCGCATGTGGCCTGCAAGTTGTCGGGGCTGGTGACCGAGGCGGACTGGCTGCGCGGACTGCGACAGAAGGATTACGACAATATTGCCCTGTGCCTGGACACCGCTCTGGAAGCCTTCGGCCCGCAACGCCTGATGTTCGGCTCGGACTGGCCGGTGTGCCTGCTGGCCACTTCCTATGCAACGGTGGCGGCGGTGGTGCGCGAGTGGGCCGAAACGCGCCTGTCCGCATCGGAGCAGGAGCAGCTCTGGGGCGCAACGGCGGCCCGCTGCTACGATCTGGCCTGAGTCATGGGGGCGGGCAGGCGCCGCCGTTGAGCGCGGCGGCCTTGCCCCTCAGCGCGTGAAGCCGTTGAAGGACACGTGCAGCATGTACTTCACGATCTCTTCCGTGTCCATCTTGCTGAATTTCTGCAGGTAATCCACCGCCGGGTCACAGGTGCGTGCGTAGTAGCTGTACAAGATCACATCACTGGGCAGAGCGGCATCTAGCTCGCCATTCTTCTGCGCTTCCTTCACCAGTTTTTCCAGCTGACCGTTGAGCTTCAACACGCGCATGACGTATTTGACGTTGCGCATGAGCATCTCGCGCACGTGCGCGCTGGTGGAGGGCAGGAAGGGCAGGCCGCCTTCCAGTCGCACCCGCAGCGCCCATTCCAGCATGGCTTCGAGCTTGCCGCGCGGGCTGTCGATGTGATCGAGCTGCGCCAGCTGGTCGATGGCGCCATCGATGAGGCGCAGCATGGTCTCGCCGATCAGCTCTTCCTTGGACTTGAAATGCTTGTACAGGCTGGGTTTGGAAATCCCCACCGCACCGGCCACGTCGTCCATGGTCATCAGGTCATAGCCCTTGCTGCCCAGTACCGACGTGGCCGCATCCAGGATGGCGTTCTCCCGTAATTTGAAGGCTTGGTCCTTGAAGCTCAGTTTGCCGAAAATACTCATTGGTAGTTAAAGTTACTAATTAGTAGATTTTATTTTTCTTTGGTAGTAATCTTAGCACCTAAATCAAGGATGAGTAGCAAATAAGCGGCGCCGCAGGCTCTACAGCCCCGCAGCAGGCGCCGCCCCGGTCACCAAAGCGGCACGGGCCAGCAGGGCAGGGACTGATTCCCACGGGCTGGCAACGGCGGAACTTCAATAACAAAGACATAGGCGGGCAAGTTTTCATGAATCCAAGCGAAGCAGCCATCGGGCAGGGCGCAGGTCAGCGCATCGCGGTCATCGGCGCCGGTATTTCCGGCCTGGCCAGCGCTTATCTGCTGGCGCGCAGGCATCAGGTGGTGCTGTTTGAATCCGCGCCAACGCTGGGCGGTCACGCCAATACCGTGGAGATCGCACCGGAGGGCCTGCCCTTCCCGGTCGATACCGGCTTCCTGGTCTTCAACGACTGGACCTATCCCAATCTGATTGCGCTATTCGAAGAGCTGAAGGTGCAGACCTATGACACCGACATGTCCTTCGGCGTCTCCATGGATGAAGGCGCCTTCGAATGGGCCGGCACCAGTCTCGATACCGTCTTCGCCCAGCGCAAGCGCCTGCTGCAGCCCTCGTTCCTGGGCATGCTGCGCGACATCCTGCGCTTCAACGGCGCGGCGCACGCCAACCTGGCCGCGTGCGAAGGGCGTCCGGTCAGCCTGCGCCAGTTGTTGAAGCAAGGCGGTTATGGCGCGATGTTCAGCGATGCCTATCTGATTCCCATGGCAGCGGCCATCTGGTCAAGTTCGCCTTCCGACATCCTCGACTTCCCGGCGGCGACCTTCCTGCGCTTTTGCATCAACCACGGCCTGCTGCAGGTCAACAACCGTCCGCGCTGGCGCACCGTGCGCGGCGGTTCGCGCGAGTACGTGCGCCGCATCGCGGCCACGCTCGACGATGTGCGGCTGGGCAGCCGACTGGTCAGCGTCACCCGTAACGAGCGCGGCGTACTGGTGCGCAGCGGCGGCACCGCACCACGCGAGGAACAGTTCGATGCCGTGGTCTTCGCCACGCACGCACCGCAGACCCTGGCCCTGTTGCAGGACGCCACCATCGCAGAACATCAGGTGCTTTCGGCCGTGCGCTACCAGGCCAATACCGCCTGGCTGCACAGCGACGTATCGCTCATGCCGCGTCTGGATAAAGTATGGTCGGCATGGAATTACCTCGGCTCGCGCCACAGCGACGGCAGCCGCGCCGTGTGCGTGAGCTACTGGCTCAATCGTCTGCAGGACCTGCCCTGCAAGACCGACATCGTGCTGACACTGAATCCGCCGCAGCCGCCCAATCCGGCCACCGTGATGGGCCGTTTCGATTACGAACATCCGGTCTTCGACCAGCCGGCCATCGATGCCCAGCGCCGCCTGCCCGAGATCCAGGGTCAGCATCGCGCCTGGTTCGCCGGCGCCTGGACCGGCTACGGTTTCCATGAAGACGGCCTGAAATCGGCCCTGCGCGTGATCAAGGACTTCGGCGTGACGCCGCATTGGGCCAC
Source organism: Herbaspirillum sp. DW155 (assembly GCF_037076565.1). Taxonomy (NCBI): domain Bacteria; kingdom Pseudomonadati; phylum Pseudomonadota; class Betaproteobacteria; order Burkholderiales; family Oxalobacteraceae; genus Herbaspirillum; species Herbaspirillum sp. DW155. The sequence goes on from NZ_AP029028.1 coordinate 961,708, forward strand.
CTTATGAACACCTCGCTACCATCGCGCACCGATGCCCCCGCGCTGCTCTTGCGCGGACAGGTGATGCACCAGCGCCTGCGTCCGGTGCTGCACAAGTTCGTCTATCCGGTGTTCTGCGTGCGGCTGGATCTGGCGCGACTGGACCAGGCCCGCAATGCCTGGTTCGGCGTGGACCGTCGCCGCCTGATGTGCGTGCGCACGCGCGACTATGGCCCGCGTGACGGCAGCGATCTGGCGCACTGGGTGCGCGGGCATCTGCAACAGGCCGGGTTGCCGCACGATGGCGCGATCTGGCTGCAGACCTTTCCGCGCCTGTTCGGCTTCGTTTTCAATCCGGTGAGTTTCTTCCTCTGCCACGACCGTGAAGGCCATCTGCGTGCCGTGCTGGCCGAGGTCAACAACACCTTTGGCGAGACCCAGCACTACCTGCTCTGCGCCCCCGCACAGGCCGTCATTGATGAGCACACGCGGCTGGTCTGCAACAAGCTGATGCACGTTTCGCCCTTCTGCGAAGTGCGCGGTTTCTATCGCTTCCGTTTCCGCGACCATGCCCGGCGCGGCGATACCGATGCAGCCACTGACACCGCCTTCGTCGGCATCGACTACTACGACCACGGCCACCCGGCCGAGGTGACGCAGGGCTTGCAGCCGCTCATGCGCACCTCCATCGGTGGCCATCTGTATCCGCTGACGGCGGCCTCGGCCTTGGCCGCGCTATGTGCGCAGCCGCTGCTCACGCTGGGTGTGGTCGCCCGTATCCACTGGCAAGCCTTGCTGTTGTGGCGCAAGCGTGTGCCCTGGTTCAGCAAGCCCGAGCGCAGCGCCGCCGCAGGAACTACTTCTGGAAAGGAAACCCTATCGTGAACCGCAGCCCCGCATTGCAGACTACCGGCCGCCGCGCCGGACCGATTTCGGCGCGCCTTTTCCTGGCGTTGCTGGAGCGCCTCAACCACGGCCATCTGGAACTGATCACGCCGCATGGCACCACGCTGACCTTCGGTGATCTGCGCCAGCCGCCCAGCGCGCAACTGCGCATCCATGACTGGCGCGCCTGCGCTGCCATCCTGCGCGCCGGTGACATCGGTTTCGGTGAAGCCTACGGCAACGGCTGGGTCGATACCCCGGACCTGGCCGCGCTGCTGCGCCTGGCCATGCGCAATCGTGCCACGCTGTCGGGCGCCGTCGAAGGGGGGCGCCTGGCCTCGTGGTGGTATCGCCTGCGCCATCTGCTGCGCGCCAATACGCGCAGCGGCAGTCGTCGCAACATCCACGCGCATTACGACCTGGGCAATGATTTCTATCGCCTGTGGCTGGACCCGACGATGACCTATTCCTCGGCCATCTTCAGCGAACCCGGCCAGAGCCTGGCCTCGGCGCAGGCCGCCAAGTATCAGCGCATCGTCGACCAGCTTGGCCTGCGCGCCGGTGACCGCGTGCTGGAGATCGGCTGCGGCTGGGGCGGCTTTGCCGAACATGCGGCGCGCCTGGGCATCCGCGTGCATGGCGTGACGATCTCGCCATCGCAACTGGCATTCGGCCAGGAACGCTTGCGCCACCAGCAGCTCGATCACCTGGCGCATCTGGAACTGTGCGACTACCGCGACCTGGAGGGCCAATACGACGCCATCGTCTCCATCGAGATGTTCGAGGCGGTGGGCGAGCGCTTCTGGCAGACCTATTTCGATACCGTCTCGGCACGTCTGAAAGCCGGTGGCCGCGCCCTGATCCAGTCGATCACGATTGACGAAGCCGTGTTCGAACGCTATCGCGACAGTGCCGACTTCATCCGCGAATTCATCTTCCCCGGCGGCATGCTGCCCAGCCACGAACGCTTCTCACGCGGCGCCCAGCGGGCCGGCTTGTCCACGCGCGACCGCTTCCACTTCGGCCGCGACTATGCCGAGACGCTGCGCCGCTGGAACGATGCCTTCCAGGCCCAGCGCGAGATCATTGCCGCACAGGGCTTTGATGAACGCTTCCGCCGCTTGTGGCAGCTGTATTACGTGTTCTGCGAAGTCGGCTTCGATGAAGGCCAGATCGACGTCGTGCAATTCCTCTTGCACAAGGAGTGAGTCATGGATGCCAAGCTGAAGCGACCGGGCCTGCCCGCGCGCCTGTGGCACTGGATGGGACTGGCGCTGCTGGCGCTGGTGCTGGGCGGCTGCGCCTCGCAGCAATTGTCGGACTATGCGGCCAGGACGCCGGTGTTCGATCCGGCCGTGTTCTTCAAGGGCCGCACCGAAGCCTGGGGCATGTTCCAGAAGCGCGGTGGCGAGGTGGCGCGGCGCTTCCACGTGGTCGTGACCGGCACCGTGGAGGGCAATACGCTGACCCTGGACGAGCGTTTCCGCTATGACGATGGCCAGACACAGACGCGTGTCTGGACCCTGGTGCGCCAGAGCGACAACAGCTGGCGTGGACGTGCCGGTGACGTCATCGGCGAGGCCATCGGCCAGACGGCCGGCAATGCGCTGCACTGGAATTACACGCTGCTGCTGCCGGTCAATGACAAGCAATACGAAGTCCAGATGGATGACTGGATGTACCAGATGGACGAGCGCACCCTCATCAATCGCACCAGCATGAGCAAGTTCGGTGTGGAAGTGGGCCAGGTCACGCTGTTCTTCCGCAAGGAGGGTGCATGAACACCCATACCAGACTGCTGCCCAAGGAGGCTGGCGAGGCCACCGGCGGCGATGGCAAGCGCGCGCCGATATCGCGTCCGGCCGTGCTGTTCGGCCCCATGAACCAGCCGGTCAGCGACCTGCGCGGCCTGCGCATCTGGCTGGTCGGTGCATCCAGCGGCATCGGTGCCGAGCTGGCGCGTCAGGCGCTGCAGGCCGGTGCCCGCGTGGCACTCTCGGCGCGCCGCGCCGATGTGTTGCAGGAGGTGGCGGCAGCCCACAAGAATGCCTTCATCGCGCCGCTGGACGTGCTTTGCCATGATGCCTGGCGCGACCAGCATGCGCGCATCGTGGAAGTCTTTGGCGGTATCGACCTGCTGGTGTTCTGCGCGGCCAGGTACCGGCCTGAACGCAGCTGGGAGGTTCAGGAAGACGAGGCCGAACACACCATCCGCACCAACCTTGCCAGTGTCTATTCCGCGCTGGGTGCGGCGCTGCCCGACATGCTGGCGCGCGGCAGTGGCGGCATCGCGCTGGTGGCCAGCGTGGCCGGCTATGTCGGCCTGCCGGGTGCGACCGTGTATGGACCCGGCAAGGCGGCGCTGATCAATCTGGCGGAAATTCTTTATAGCGATTTGCGCCCGAAGGGCTTGAATGTCTACCTGGTCAATCCCGGCTTCGTGAAGACCGAGCTGACCGACAAGAACGACTTCGCCATGCCCGCCATCCAGACCCCGCAGCAGGCAGCGACCGCCATCTGGCGCGGAATCGCCGAGGGCCGCTTCGAGATCCACTTCCCGCTGCGCTTCACGGCCTGGCTGAAGATCCTGCGGCTGCTGCCGTTCCGGCTGCGCTTCATGCTGTTCCAGCGCTTTTTGCTGAACTGATCATGCAGCACCTTGACCGATTGCTGGACTGGTATGGCGCGCTGGACCCCGGCAGCCTGGAACGGATTAGTGAATTTTATTCACAAGAGGCCCTGTTCAAAGACCCCTTCAACGACATCAAGGGCCTGCGTTCCATTCGCGCCATCTTTGCGCACATGTTCGAGGCGACGGAAGATCCGCGCTTCGTGATCCTGGAACGCATGGGGCAGGGCGGACAGGCCTTTGCCACCTGGCGTTTCGAGTTTCGGCTCAAGGGCCGGTTCTACACGGTGCTGGGGGCCACGCATTTCCGCTTCGATGCAGCGGGCCTGGTCACCGAACATCGCGATTACTGGGATGCGGCTGAAGAGCTGTGGCAGAAGCTGCCGGTCATTGGCGGGCCGGTGAAGTGGTTGCGGGGGAAGTTCAGGGCGACGGCCTAGTGATCCGGCCGCAATCAGTCCGTCGTACTCGGACTCCAGAACGCCTGCTTCACCGCCGGCAAGGCCAGCAGCCGTTCTACCAGGCCATCGAGTTCATCGCCATCCACCGAGGTCGCCGCCAGCGTGGCTTCGATTTCCACTTCATCTTCCGTAAAGGGTCGCACGTCCAGCCCATGCGTGGGATGACGACTCTGCTCCAGCATGTCGGTGACGGCGCTGAGCACGCTCTTCTGGTGTGCGCTCTCCACGATCAGGTGGATGGTGTTGGTCACTTCCACCGACGGCACATCCAGCGGCTTGCGGTTGATGGTATTGACCACCGGGCGCAGCAGCGTATTGGCGGCCAGTACGAAGATGGTGGCCAGGATCGCTTCCAGGATCAGATCCGCACCCGCCGCCGCACCCACCGCAGCCGACCCCCACAGCGTGGCCGCCGTATTGATGCCGCGCACGTTGCCTTCCTCGCGCATGATCACGCCCGCCCCCAGGAAGCCGACCCCCGATACCACGTAGGCCACTACATGCACCGCGCCGTCATGCCCGCCAATACGGTTGGCCATGTCGACGAAGACGGCGGCGCCCAGCGCCACCAGCACATTGGTGCGCAGGCCGGCGGTACGTTGGCGGTACTGGCGTTCCAGGCCGATCAGGCCGCCCAGCACAAAGGCGGCGGTCAGGCTGATGGCGGTGTCGAGCAGGGATTCGAGATTGATGTTGGCGATGATTTGCATGGGACTTCCGGTACGGTCAGGGGACAACGCAAAGAGCAGGCTGCGCAATGGTGCGCGATGATGCCCCAGGAATGCAACAGGGAAATGACAAACGCCCCGCCCCGCTGCGCGCTTGCCCGCTGCAAGCACCGCCGGCTCGGCCTAAAATCGCGGTCTGCGCCGGGGATGCTGAATTCCCGCAAGGCAAGATCACTTATCCACAAGGAGTTTCCATGAGCACCAAAGTAGCCCTGATCACCGCCGCCGGCAGCGGCATGGGCGCCGCTGCCGCGCGTCGCCTGGCCGCCGATGGCTTCCAGGTCGGCATCCTGTCTTCCTCCGGCCGTGGCGAGGCGCTGGCCGCCGAGCTGGGCGGTGTCGGCGTGACCGGATCGAACCAGTCGGTGGCAGACCTGCAGAAACTGGTCGACCAGGCCGTGGCCCGCTGGGGCCGCGTGGATGTGCTGGTCAACAGCGCCGGCCACGGTCCGCGTGCCCCCATCCTCGACATCACCGATGAAGACTGGCATCGCGGCATGGATACCTATCTGCTCAACGTGATCCGTCCCACGCGCCTGGTCACGCCGCTGATGCAGGCGCAAGGCGGCGGGGCCATCATCAACATTTCCTCGGCCTGGGCCTTCGAACCCTCCGACATGTTCCCGACCTCGGCGGTATTTCGCGCCGGACTGGCCGCGTTCACCAAGCTCTTCGCCGACAAGTACGCGCCCGAGAACATCCGCATCAACAACGTCCTGCCGGGCTGGATCGACAGCCTGCCGCAGCGCGAGGAACGCCGCGCCGGCGTGCCCATGCAGCGCTACGGCACCAGCGAGGAAGTGGCCGCGACCATCGCCTTCCTGGCCTCCAGCGGTGCCGGCTACATCACCGGACAAAACATCCGGGTCGATGGCGGGCTGATGCGTTCGCTGTGATACCTGAAATACGCGAAGCGCTGCAGTGAAGACGGCTCTGCACGGCAGGGCCGTTTTGCTGCTGTGCACCGTATTTCATTCTCATCGCTCTGGCGCGCAAAAAAGTATCAGTCCTTCTTCGCTGGTGATGTAGAAGCCGCAACCAGACGGGCACTAAGATGCAGCACATGACGAAAACTGCCCACAACGAATGGGCAGATTCAACAAGGAAAATGCTCTCGGCTGAGAGGAGACACGATGCAGCCCGACCTGGAACTGGTCCATATCCGCAAGGGTGAATCCTTCGCGGCATGGATGCACGGCTACCCCTTCCGTACCGTGCGCTGGCACTACCATCCGGAATACGAGATCCACCTCGTCGTGGCGACCTCGGGACGTTTCTACGTCGGCGACCATATCGGCGACTTCGCTCCCGGCCAGCTGGTGATGACCGGCCCCAATCTGCCGCAGAACTGGATTTCCGACATCGGCCGCGATGAAGTGGTGCCGGTGCGTTCGCTGGTGATCCAGTTCCCCGAGCAACTGGTGGACCAGTGCGCCGCCAGCATCCCCGAGATGGAAGCCATCATGCCGCTGCTCGAACGCAGCCATCGCGGCCTGCTGTTCGATGCCGCCACCAGCGACACGGTACGGCCGCTGATGCAGCGCCTGATCGACCAGCGTGGCCTGAAGCGCCTGGCCCTGTTCTGGGAAATCCTCGACGTACTGGCCAATTCGCCCGAACCGGAAGTGCTGGCCAGCCTCTCCTACAAGCTCGACCTGTCGGGCGTGAACAGCAGCGGGCTCAACCGCGCCATCGCCTACCTGCGCGAACACCTCACCGATGACATCGGCGAGCAGGACCTGGCCGACATGGTGGGCCAAAACCTGAGTACTTTCTCGCGTGCCTTCAAGCGCCATACCGGGACCACCCTGGTGCGCTACAAGAATCAGCTGCGCGTGGACCTGGCCTGCCTGGCCCTGCTCAACAAGCCGCAGGCGCGCATTACCGACATCTGCTACGAGACGGGTTTTTCCAATCTCTCCAATTTCAACCGGCACTTTCACAAGATCAAGGGCATGTCGCCCTCGGAGTTCCGCAATACCTTTGCCAGCAATGGCGTCTTTGCCGCCACCGGATAGTCGCGGCCACCCCGGAGAAATTATTTAAATCATTTCCCCATTCGGGGAAAACGCATTCAGGAAAGCCCCCGCTTTCCCGAACAGGACAGGTGTTGCCTGTCATCTCGCAACGAGCAATTTCATCATCAGCTACACGACCAACAACAATGGAGACTGCAATGAAGAAAGCACTGACCGCACTGGCCCTGTCGGCCGCCACCGTAGCCACGCTGGCCGCTTCCCCGGCAAGCGCCCAGGAACTGTCCAGGCTCAAGATCGGCATGAGCTTCCAGGAAATGAACAATCCCTATTTCGTCTCGATGAAAAAGGCCCTCGATGATGCGGCCAAGTCCTTCGGTGCCAAGGTCATCGTCACCGATGCCGCCCACAACGTGGCCAAGCAGATTGCCGACATCGAAGACATGCTGCAGCAGAACATCGACATCCTGCTCATCAATCCGACCGACTCGGCCGGCGTGGAAGCGGCCGTCAAGGCAGCCAAGGCGCGTAACGTCATCGTGGTGGCGGTCGATGCCAATGCCTCCGGTCCGGTGGACATGTTCGTCGGTTCCAAGAACAAGGACGCCGGTTACCAATCCTGCCGTGCGCTGGCCGATGCCATCGGCGGCAAGGGCGAGGTGGCCATCCTCGACGGCATTCCCGTGGTACCCATCCTGCAGCGCGTGGAGGGCTGCAAGCAGGCCCTGGGCGAATACAAGGACATCAAACTCGTGGCCACCCAGAACGGCCGCCAGGACCGCTCGGTGGCCTTGGGCGTGGTGGAAAACATGATCCAGTCGCGCCCCAACCTCAAGGGCATCTTCTCGGTCAATGACGGCGGTGCGATGGGTGCGCTGGCGGCCATCCAGGGCAGCGGCAAGGACATCAAGCTGACCTCGGTGGACGGTGCGCCCGAAGCCGTCAAGGCCATTGCCGATGGTGGCCCGTTCATCGAAACCACCGCGCAGTTCCCGCGTGACCAGGTGCGCGTGGGTCTGGCGATGGCGCTGGCCAAGAAGTGGGGCGCGCGCGTGGTGCCCAAGGAAGTGCCCATCGACGTCATGCCGGTGACCAAGAAGAACGCGGCCGGCTTCAGCTGGTAAGTCGCGGGCGCGCCGGTCATGATCCGTCGCGCCTTCCTTTCCCTCGATGGAGGCAGCCATGCTCCAACTGACTGGTATCAAGAAGAACTTCGGCCCGGTGACGGTGCTGCGCGGTGTCGATCTGGAGGTGCGCGCCGGTGAGGTCCACGCGCTGCTGGGCGAGAACGGCGCGGGTAAGTCCACGCTGATGAAAATCCTGTGCGGCATCGTCACCCCCGATGCCGGCGAGATCCGCATCGATGGACAGGCCTGTCGCTTCGACAGCTATCACGAGGCCATCGCCGCCGGTGTCGGTGTGGTGTTCCAGGAGTTTTCGCTGATCCCTTATCTGGATGCGGTGGACAACATGTTCCTGGCACGCGAGCTGCGCAGTTCCTTCGGCCTGCTCCAGCGCGCTGCCATGCGGCGTCGTGCGGCGCAGATCATCGCCCAGCTGGGCGTGGAGATTCCCCTGGACGTGCCGGTCTGCAAGCTCTCGGTGGCGCAGCAGCAGTTCGTCGAGATCGCCAAGGCGCTGGCACTCGAGGCCCGCATCCTGGTGCTGGATGAACCGACCGCAACGCTTACACCGGGCGAAGTCGAGCATCTCTTCAAGGTCATGCGCGGCCTGCGCGAGCAGGGTGTGGCGATCATCTTCATCTCGCATCATCTGGAAGAAATCTTCGAGATCTGCGACCGCATCACCGTGCTGCGCGACGGCACGTACATCGGCACCTGTGCCGTGAGCGAAGTGGATCAGGCGCGCCTGGTGGAGATGATGGTGGGGCGGCGCATCGAGAACTGCTTCCCGCCCAAGCCCGCCGTCGCGCCCGAGGGCGATGTGGTGCTGGAAGTGGAGGCCTTGCAGCTCAAGCGCAATGGCCCGGTGTCGCGCTTCCGGTTACGACGCGGCGAGATACTGGGCTTTGCCGGACTGGTCGGCTCGGGTCGTACCGAAACCGTGCTGGCCATGCTGGGCGCGCATCCGTCGGTGCAGTGCAAGCTCACCATGCGTGGCGTGCCGCTGCGCTTTGCCGATCCGGCACAAGCCCTGCAGGCGGGAATCGGCCTGCTGCCGGAAAGCCGCAAGGAACAAGGGCTCATCACCAGCTTCCCCATCCTGCACAACATCTCGCTGAACAACTACGGCAAGTATCGCGCGGGCGGTTTTTTCCTGGACCGCCGTCGCGAGGCCGAATCGACCCGCATGGCCATGCAGCGCGTGCGCGTGAAGGCGCCGGATGCACATGCGCGTGTCGATACGCTCTCCGGCGGCAACCAGCAGAAGGTGGTGATTGCGCGCTGGATCAATCACAACATGCAGGTGCTGATCTTCGATGAACCCACGCGCGGCATCGATGTGGGCGCCAAGGCCGAGATCTATCAGCTCATGCGCGAATTCACCGCGCAGGGCTATTCCATCATCATGATTTCTTCCGAGTTGCCGGAGGTGGTCGGCATGTCCGACCGGGTGTGCGTCTTCAAGGGCGGCGGCATCGTGGCCACCGTCGAAGGCGATGCCGTCACCGCCGAAGAAATCATGACCCATGCCACCACCGGGAGACTCCACCATGCAGCATGACGCAAATACCCTCGGCAGCGCCCCTGCGCGCGCCGCCTCGCAGGCGCGCTGGCGCGCTTTCATTCATTCACCGCTGGCACTGCCGCTGGCCGGGCTGGTCGTGGTCTCGCTCCTGATGGGGCTGGCCTCGGACAATTTCTTCACCGTCTCCAACTGGCTCAACGTGCTGCGCCAGGTGTCCATCGTCGGCATCCTCGCCGTGGGCATGACCTTCGTCATCCTCACCGGCGGCATCGATCTGTCGGTCGGTGCGGCCATGGCGCTGGCCGGCACCTTGTCGGCCGGGCTCATCGTCAACAGCGGCCTGCCCGCACCGCTGGCACTGCTGGCCGGGGTAGCGCTGGCGGTGGGCATCGGCCTGCTCAACGGCGCGCTGGTGGCATGGGGGCGCATGCCGGCCATCATCGTCACGCTGGCCACCATGGGCGTGGCACGCGGGGTCGGGCTGATCTATTCGGGCGGCTATCCGATCTCGGGTCTGCCCGGCTGGATATCGTGGTTCGGCGTCGGCCGCATCGGCATGATCCCGGTGCCGGTGATCCTGATGCTGGTGGTCTATGCACTGGCCTGGGTGCTGCTGCAGCGCACGCCCTTCGGTCGCCATGTCTATGCCATCGGCGGCAATGAGATGGCGGCGCGTCTGTCGGGCGTGAAGACCACGCGCATCAAGCTGGCCGTGTATGCGATTTCCGGTTTTACCTCGGGCGTGGCGGCGATCATCCTGACGGGCCGGCTGATGTCGGGCCAGCCCAATGCGGGCATGGGCTTCGAGCTGGATGCGATTGCCGCCGTGGTGCTGGGCGGCACCGCCATCGCCGGTGGTCGCGGGCTGGTGGTGGGCACGCTGATCGGCGCGGTGCTGCTGGGCATTCTCAACAACGGCCTGAACCTGATGGGCATCAATCCCTACCTGCAGGACATCATTCGTGGCGTGATCATCCTGCTGGCCATCTATATCGCCAGGGAATGGCGCTGAGCATTTCCATTCCTTTTTTTCATACTTAATTTCATTCACAAGGAGACAGAACATGAGCCAATCCCTCGCTGGCAAGATCGCCGTCATCACCGGGGCCGCCTCGGGCATCGGCCTGGCCACCACCGAAAAACTGCTGGCCAATGGCGTGACGGTGGTGATGGTGGACTGGAATGCCAAGGCGCTGCAGGAACTGGCAACGCGCCTGGGTCCGCAGGCCATCCCGCAGGTGACCAATCTGCTGGACGCCGACAGTTGCGCAGCGATGGTGCCGGAGATCCTCAAGAAGGTCGATCACATCGACATCCTCTACTGCAATGCCGGCACCTACATCGGCGGCGATCTGGTGGACACTACCCCCGAGGCCATCGACAAGATGCTCAACCTCAACGTCAACGCCGTGATGAAGAACGTGCATGCGGTGGCACCGCACATGATGGCACGCAAGAGCGGCGACATCATCGTCACCTGCTCGGTGGCCGGTCATTTCCCCACTTACTGGGAGCCGGTCTATGCCGGTTCCAAATGGGCCATCACCTGCTTCGTGCAGACCATGCGGCGCCAGATGATTCCCCATGGCGTGCGCGTCGGCCAGGTCTCGCCCGGCCCGGTGATCTCGGCGCTGCTGGCCGACTGGCCGGAAGAGAACCTGCGCAAGGCCAAGGAATCGGGCAGCCTCATCGAGCCCTCGGAAGTGGCCGATGCGGTCGAGTACATGCTGACCCGCAACCGCAATGTGACCATCCGCGATATGCTCGTGCTCCCCACCAATTTCGATCGCGTGTGAGTGCGTCAACGCGGCAGGTGGCCCTTTTCCAAACCAGCGAGGAAAGATGGAGACCTATCTGATCGGCATCGATGTAGGCACCGGCTCGGCCCGGGCCGGTGTGTTCGACCGCAACGGCAAGCTGTACGCCAGCGCCCGGCATGACATCGATCTCTTCCGCGACGAGCGCCGTGCGCGCGTCGAACAATCCAGTACGCAAATCTGGGCGGCCGTCTGCCATGCAGTGCGCGCAGCGGTCACCAAGGCCGGCATCGATGCGGCCGCCGTCGCCGGCATCGGCGTGGATGCCACCTGTTCGCTGGTGGTGCAGGGCGCGCCGGGCGGCGTGGGTGATGCCGCACATCCGGAGCGCGACGTCATCGTGTGGATGGATCACCGGGCGCTGGAGCAGGCGCAGCGCATCAATGCAGGCGGGCATGCGGTGCTGTCCTATGTGGGCGGCGTGATTTCGCCGGAGATGGAAACGCCCAAGCTGCTGTGGTTGAAGGAAAACCTGCCGGAGGTGTATCACGGGGCGGCGCAGTTCTTCGATCTCACCGATTTCCTGACCTGGAAGGCGACCGGTTCGCTGCAGCGCTCTTCCTGCACCGTGACCTGCAAATGGACCTATCTGGCCCATGAAGGACGCTGGGACGCCGACTACTTCCACCGCATCGGCCTGGGCGACCTGGCCGACCAGGGCTTTGCGCGCATCGGTCAGCAGGTGGTGTGGCCCGGTACGGCGCTGGAGGGGGGATTGTCGGTACAGGCTGCGCAGGAACTGCAATTGCGCCCCGGCATCGCGGTGGCCGCCGGGCTGATCGACGCCCATGCAGGCGGTGTGGGCACGGTGGCCGCACGCGGCGGTGCGGGGGATGCGGCGGCTTGCATGGCCTACGTGTTCGGCACGTCTTCCTGCACCATGACCAGCAATGCCGAAGCGGTCTTCGTGCCGGGCGTGTGGGGACCGTATTACAACGCGATGGCACCCGGCATGTGGTTGAACGAAGGCGGGCAGTCCGCCGCTGGCGCGGCCATCGATCATCTGCTGACCCTGCACCCGGCCGCGCCCGAGGCGCGCCGGCTGGCCGCTGCCGAGGGCATGGACTTGCCGCAATGGCTGGCTGCGCGTGCGCTGGCCGGCGTGCAACAGCCGGCCGATGCGGTCTGGCTGGCCGGACAGGTCAACGTGGTGCCGGAATTCCTGGGCAACCGTTCACCGCTGGCCGATCCGCAGACACGCGCAGTGCTGCTGGGGCTGGGCATGGAGCATGACATCGACAGCCTGGTCGCGCTCTACGTGGCCGGACTGTGCAGCCTGGGCTACGGCCTGCGCCAGATCATCGAGGCGCAGGCGACATGCGGGGTGCGCGTCGCCAGTATCTCGGTCTCGGGCGGCGCCGGCACCCATCCGCTGACGCGCCAGTTGCTGGCCGATGCTACCGGCTTGCCGGTGGAAGTCACTGCCTGCCCTGAACCGGTGCTGCTGGGCTCGGCCATGCTGGCGGCGGTAGCGACGGGCAGTTATGCGGACCTCAGGACCGCCATGACCGCCATGTCCAGCGTGGCCGGGCGCAATACCCCGACGGGTGAGGCCATCGGCCGCCTGCATGAAGCCCGTTATCAGGCCTTTCTCAAGAGCCAGCAACTGGCGCGCGAGGTGCGCGACAGCCTGGCCCCGCTGCTGGCCGCGCAGGCCGCAGGCACTCACTGAAAAAGGAAATGAACATGGAATTTGCCGGAACATCGGTCATCATCACCGGCGCCGGAAAGGGCATCGGCCGCGCCTGCGCGCGGCTGATGGCGCAACGCGGGGCGCAGGTGATTGCGCTGTCGCGTACGGCGGCGGATCTGGAGAGCCTGCGCGAGGAAATCGGCGGGCGATCGGTGCAGGTCGACCTGGCCGACCCGGTGGCCGCGCGGCGTGCCATGGAAGAGGCCGGCACGGCCGACTTTCTGATCAACAGCGCCGGCATCAACGTACTGCAAACCAGTACCGGGATGACCGATGCCGGCTATGAGGCGGTGCTGGGAGTGAACCTGCGGGCGGCCCTCATCACCTGCCAGGCCTTCGCCCTGGCCCGCATCGCCGCCGGTGGGGGCGGGGCCATCGTCAACATCACGTCGATTGCCGGCCATCGCGGCTTTGCCGAGCATCTCTGCTATGCCGCCTCCAAGGCCGGTCTGGAAGGGGCGACACGGGTACTGGCCAAGGAGCTGGGCGCGCATGGCATCCGCGTCAATGCGGTGGCGCCGACCATCACCCTGACCGAACTGGCCGAGGCCGCCTGGAGCGATCCGGCCAAATCGGCTCCGATGATGGTGCGCCATCCGCTGCAACGCTTCGCCTTGGCCGAAGACGTGGCCCGCAGCATTGCCATGCTGCTTTCTGCGGATGCCGCCATGCTGACCGGGGCGGTGGTGCCGGTGGATGGAGGCTTCCTGGCGGTCTAGCCGGTCCAGACGTCATCAGGGCGGCCCGAGAGCCGCCCTGATGAAGTTGACGCAGCCGCGCCAGCTTGTGGTAACCGGTCTGCTTCAGCGACCGATCTGGTGTCCGATCACGCCGCCCACGGCCGCGCCGCCCGCCGTACCAATGCCGCTGCCACCGGTCAGGATGGCGCCGCCCACGGCACCGATGGTGGCGCCGATGGCGGTGTTCTTGTCGCGGGTGCTCATGTTGCTGCAGCCGGTCATGGCGGTCAGCGCGATGGCGGTGAAGGAAATGGCAGCGATCTTGTGCAGTGTTTTCATGATTTTTTCCTGATCGTAAGGTTCAAACGTGTTCCGGATGTTCTTGAATGAGGGTCCGGCTGGCGCATGCTGCCCCAAGGGAGCCGGCACACGGGAGCGGGTATGGCAATAGACCGGCCCTTTCTCGAAAAAATTCGAGATGCAACACGTTCTCTTACAGTTGTTACATACTCTGGCCTGCGCCGTATCGGCCCTTGGGAAGAGGGCGATCCGACGTGCTTGCAGTTGTTTCTTCCACGACAAACAGACCAGAGAGCCTCATGATCCTGACCTCCCGCCTGCGCCGGGCCGCGCGCCTTTTGTTCACTTCCGCCTGTCTGCTGCTGGGAGCCGCCCCGCTGCACGCCGCCGAGCCGCCCAAACCGGTCGAAGGCAGCTGGGTGGCACCGCGCTTCCAGTTCCATACCGGCCAGACCCTGGAGAACCTGCGCCTGCACTACATCACCCTGGGCGAGCGCAGCAACCCGGCGGTGCTGGTACTGCACGGCACCTACCAGAGCGCCGGGGCGATGCTGTCCAGGGACTTCGCCGGCCAGTTGTTCGGGCCCGGCCAGCCGCTGGATGCCAGCAGGTACTTCATCATCATTCCCGACGGCATCGGCGTGGGCAAGTCCACCAAGCCCTCCGACGGCCTGCGCGCGGCCTTCCCGCAGTACAACTATGACGACATGGTGCTGGCGCAATACCGCATGCTCACCGAAGGCATGGGCATTACGCATCTGCGCCTGATCATCGGCAATTCCATGGGAGGCATGCAGACGTGGATCTGGGGTGGCACCTATCCCGGCTTTGCCGATGGCCTGGTACCGATGGCCTCGCAGCCCACCGAGATGGCCGGCCGCAACTGGATGATGCGGCGCATGCTGGTCGAATCGATCAAGCAGGACCCGGCCTGGAACAACGGCAACTACACCACCCAGCCGCCGTCGCTGCGGCTGGCCAACAACATGTTCGTCTTCGCCACCAATGGCGGCACGCTGGCCTACCAGGCCATTGCCGGCACGCATGCACAGGCCGACAAGCTGGTCGATGAACGCCTGGCCGCGCCCGTGACCGCGGACGCCAATGACTTCATCTACCAGTGGGGTTCCTCGGCCGACTACAACGCGGCACCGGGTCTGTCGAAGATCAGGGTGCCGGTGCTGGCCATCAATTCCGCCGACGATGAACGCAATCCGCCCGAGACCGGCATCATGCAGGCCGCCCTGAAGGACGTGCCGGGTGCGCAGTTGCTGCTGATCCCGGCCAGCGCCGAGACGCGCGGCCATGGCACCACCGCCATGGCGCGCTTCTACGTGCGTGAGCTGGCGCAGTTCCTGCAGTCGCTGCCGCAGCGCTGAGGCCGGAGGCGCTCATGCACACGCGGCAACGGCGCTATGCCCTGGCGCTGCTGGCCGTGCTGGCCCAGCCGGCCAGTGCGGCCACCGGCTACTACCTGGTCAACGTCTATTCCGACCCCGGGCAGTGGACGCTGGATTACAAGTACTGGAACGCCAAGTCCGATGTCGCTCCACCGGTCGGCTCTCCCGAACTGGGCGTGGGCTATGGCGTCAATTCGCGCTGGTACACCGAGCTGTATGGTGTGACCCAGCAGGACGCCGTGCAGGGCACGCAGATGATGAGCATGAACTGGCAGAACGATGTCTTGCTGACCCAGGGCCAGTATCCCGTCGATCTGGCCATCCACACCGATATCGGCCAGTACCGCAACAGCCAGCGCCAGGGTTATGCACTGGAGTGGGGACCGGCCTTGCAGACCGAATGGTGGCGCACGCAGTTCAATGCCAACCTGTTCTTCCAGCGCGACTACCGGACCGTGCAGGGCGGGCCGACCCAGTTGGTTTACCAATGGCAGGTGCGGCAGCACTGGCGGCCCCTGTTCAACTTCGGGCTGCAAGGCTTTGGCGAGCTGGGGCGCTGGGATCACTGGGCCGGGCGCGATGAGCAGTCGCATCGCGCCGGGCCGGCCATCTTCGGCACCCTGCGCATGGGGCATCAGTTTCTCAAGTACGAAGCGGCCTACCTGTTCGGTACCAATTCCACCATCAGTGCCCGCACTTTCACCATGCGCCTGCAATTGGGATTCTGAAGGGCGCTGCCCACCTGGCATCAGCCGTAGTACGAGGGCGCGCGGACCGACACGCGCAGAGGACGGTCCAGCTGGCGCGTCCAGGCGCCGTAGGTCTGGTCGGCGACGATGCGCAGGGCGGCGATGCGTTCGGGCAGATGGTCGAGGATCTGTGCCAGGCTCTGCGCGGCCGGGCCGTGCGCGCACAGCAGTTCGTTGCGTCCGGCGGCACACCAGTTGCGCACGCTTTCTTCGGTCACTTCCAGATGGCCCTGGAAACCCCACTGCCGGCCGCGCATGAATCCCTTGTTCAGGCAATGGCTGCCATACATGGTGCGCACCGCGCCGGTGGGAATTTCGAAGGTGTCGTAATGCCAGTTGAACAGCGTCACCTGGCGCGCCAGACCCATGCGCTGCTGCGCGGGAGGGGTGACCCAGACCGGGCTCCAGCCGATGTTGGGACAGAGGTTGCGGCTGACCTGCGCACCCATGGCACGGGCCAGCAATTGCGCACCGAAGCAGTGGCCCAGCACGGGGACGTTACGGGCCAGGGCATTTTGCAGGAGAGCCTGTTCGGCGCGAATCCAGGGCAGGTCTTCATTGACGCTGTGGTCGCTGCCCAGCGAGATGATGCCGGAGAACTGGCTGGCATCGCGAGGGGCATCGCCTTCTTCGGCGGGGTGGTACAGGCGATAGGGCAGGGCATGCTGTTCCAGATGTTCCAGCAGGACGCCGGGGCCCTGCGTACTTTCATGCTGGAAGATGGCGATCGGTCTCATACAAGGGGGACGGGCGCGAGCCGGTCCGTAGTGGAGGAGACCTCAATGTAGGATCGGGCGCGTAAAAATCGGGTTGTATTTTTGGGGGAATGTGTAAACGGCGCGTAAAGCGATTGCATCTCACAAGAGAACGGGCACGGGGCAGATTTTCTGTCGCTTATCGGATAGGCCTTCTCAAGCCGTCCTCACCTCCAGCGGCACCCGCTGCAAAAAGCGTTCGAACGAGCCCAAAAAGGCCTGTTCAGGCGCAGACAGCCTGCGCCCTCCATGCCAGGTCAGGAACACGTCGATCTCGGCCACCGGTGCGCCCAGCGGCAGCACCTTCAACTGGCCATCGGCCACGTCCGCTCCGATCAGGTGCTCGGGCAGGAAACTCAGTCCGACGCCGGCCACCACCAGGCGGCGGATTTCTTCCACGTGCGGCGAGGTCGCCGCGATATGGCCGGTGAAGCCCTGCTGATCGCGGAAGACCGTCAGCGGCGAGAGCGTATCGCCCAGCTGGTCGCTGGCGAAACAGACAAAATTCTGAACCAGCAGTTCGGTCATGCTGACACTGCGTCGGGCAAACAACGGATGATGCCGTCCGCATACCAGCACGTAGCGATGCCGCAGGAACAGCCGCCGTTCCAGTTTTTCCACCGGCTTGCGGCACAGACACAAGCCCAGGCCGCTGCTGCCCTTGGCCAGGGTGTCGAGAATGGCGGCACTCTGCATGACATCGATGCGGAATTCCACGCGCGGATAGCGGCGATGGAATCGCGCCAGGAAATCGTCATACGCCGCGCTCTGAACCCGGCTCATCAGCAGCAGGCGCAGCGTACCCGCCACATCCTCGCCCGCATGTCCGGCCGCGACCTCGATGCGCGCCACCATGCCATACATCTCGCGTGCCACGGCATAGATTTCCTCGCCCAGCGGGGTCAGGCGGAATTCGCCATGACGCCGGTGCAGCAGCACGCCTCCGAGATTGTCCTCCAGCCGGCGCAATGCCTGACTGACCGCAGGCTGGCTCAGGCACAGCGCACCGGCGGCGCGCCCGACGCCGCGTTCCTGCACGACGAACATGAAGGTCCGCAACAGGTTCCAGTCCATGCGCTCGGAGGAGAACGCGGGCAGGGGCGGGCGCAGGCTGGCGTGATCGTGGCGCATGAGGGGCTCGGCGAAGGAAGATCGGAGAGATTCAGATGGACTCCAGTCCGGCAAAGAAGCGCGCCGCGTTATCCTGCAATCCGGCCAGATAGTAACCCCCTTCCTGCACCACCAGCGTGGGCAAGCCCAATGCGCCGATCTCGCGTCCCAGCCGCTCGAAGCCGGCACTGCTCACGCCCACCACGGCCTGCGGGTCTTTCTCGAAGATATCGAAGCCCAGCGCCAGCACCAGTACCTCCGGCTGATACAGCGCAATGGCGCGGCAAGCCTGCGTCAGCCGCGCGAAGAACACCGCTTCGGACGCGCCGTGCGGCATGGGCAGATTGAGGTTGTAGCCCAGGCCCTCGCCGCTGCCACGCTCTTCTTCGAAACCCGCCACTGCGGGATAGAAATTCTCCGGGTCGCCGTGGATGGAGATGTACATCACGTCACGCCGCGCGTAA
This sequence comes from Herbaspirillum sp. DW155, assembly GCF_037076565.1. Lineage (NCBI taxonomy): Bacteria > Pseudomonadati > Pseudomonadota > Betaproteobacteria > Burkholderiales > Oxalobacteraceae > Herbaspirillum > Herbaspirillum sp. DW155. Next base: position 979,983 of record NZ_AP029028.1, read on the forward strand.
AAGATTTCCTGGATACCCTGGCCGTGATGCATGTCGGTATCGAGGATCAGGACGCGGCGATGTTTTTCACTCAGCATCTGCGCGGCGATGGCGGCATTGTTCAGATAGCAGAACCCGCCCGCCGCATCGCGCCGCGCATGATGGCCGGGCGGGCGGCACAGCGCATAGGCACGCCGTTCGCCCTGCAGCAGCGCCTGCGCGCCGGCCACGGCGCACTGCGCCGACCAGTAAGCCGATTGCCACGTATGCGGCCCCACCGGACAGCTGCCGTCGGCGAGGTAGCGTGCCGCCTTGGCCAGCACGCCACGCAGCGGATTGGGTTCGCGCATGAAGACGTTGGAGACCACTTCCTGACCCCAGTCATCAGGCAAGGCCATCCACTGCGCATGGGCCTCCTGCAGGAATTGCAGATAGTCCAGCGCGTGCACGGCGCTGATGGCGGCCGCTCCGGCATCCGCTGGTGGCTGTACCGCAAAGCCCAGACGCTTGGCCTGCGCGGCCAGTTCGTCCAGCCGTTGCGGCACTTCCTGCGGTATGCGCATCTTGCCGCGCGAGTAGTAGCTCTGGGGGTGGTGCAGCTTTTGTGCGGGATGGTAAAAAGTTTTCATCGGCTCTCCTGCATGTGCAGACGATGAGACATGGACATGGCGCGCTCCCGCCCTAGCCGCGCCACGCACAGCATCGACAGCAGCGAGAGACACGAGAACAGCAGCGCCAGCGGCCACCACTGGCCCCGGAACTGTTCGGCCAGGACCGTGCCCAAGAGCGGCGTGAGACCACCGAAGATGGCCCCCGAGACCTGGTAGGCCATGGAGATGCCGGTATAGCGGATACGCGTCGGGAAGGCTTCGCTGACGAAGCCGGCGATGACCGCGTAATACGCGCCGATGAAGAGGATGGCGATGGCGACCCCGGCCGTGACACTGACCAGCGAACCGAGATCGACCAGCGAAAACATGGCATAGGGCGAGACGACCGAGAGCGCCGCCATCGTCACCAGGAAACGGTGATTGCCCCACAGCCGCGCCAGATGGGCCGCTACAGGCGTGATGAAGAATTGCATCACCGATACCAGCAGCAAGCCGTTCAATACCAGGGCCCGCTCCAGATGCAGGTATTGCGTGGTGTAGACCAACATGAAGGTATTGGTAAAGTAGAAGCCCGCGATACCGAGCACGTTGGCGCCGATGGCCAGCATCAACAGGCCGGGCGCACCGCGCAGCACTTCGGCCAGAGGCGCAATTTCTGCTGTGGCGGCAGCAGGTGCGCTGGCGCGGCGCTGCTGCTCATCCAGGAAATCCGGCGACTCCTGCACCGAGAGCCGGATCGCAAAACCGACCGCCAGCAGCAGGGCGCTCATCAGGAAGGGAATGCGCCAGCCCCAGCCGAGGAAGGCGGCATTGTCGATGCTGCTGACCAGTTTGAACATGAGCGTGGCCAGGATCAGCCCGGCCGGACTGCCCAGCTGCGCGAAGGAGGCCAGAAAGGTGCGGCGGCTCTGGTCCGGCGAGTGCTCACTGGCCATGAGCACGGCACCGCCCCATTCGCCACCCACGGCGATGCCCTGGACGAAGCGCAGCGCCACCAGCGCAATGGGCGCCCAGATACCGATGCTGGCATAGGTCGGCAGCAGTCCGATGAGGACTGTGACCGTGCCCATCATCAGGAGCGTGATGACCAGCGATTTCTTGCGGCCTACGCGGTCGCCGATATAGCCGAACACCGCGCCGCCCAGCGGCCGCGCCAGGAAACCCACGGCGAAAGTGCCGAAGGAGGCCAGCGTGCCGTAGAAGCCGCTGGTAGTGGGAAAGAACAGTTTGCCGAACACCAGGGCCGATGCCGTGGCATAGATGTAGAAGTCGTACCATTCGATCATGGTGCCGACGAATGCCGCCAGCGAGGCGCGTACGGGCTGGTGACGTGATGCTGCGGTGTGCATGGTTCAGTCTCCCGATGTGGTTGGCGAGGTGAGGGGAACTGAAGTTATACGGCCGGCGGGTTCATAAGAAAAATTAGCTTTTTGAATTCCTTACATTAGGAATTCTTATCATGCAAGCAGTCCTTTTATCGAACCGTCGGAGCTGTTGACGTTGAGTGCAAGTCGCTGTGACGGCAGCCTTCGACAGGTGTTGCGTATAGCGAGCCTTCCTCGATCCCGCCCCTGTGAAGATGCTGCACGACCAGAATGAACGTCAAACCACAAGCCGCAATTACCCGCGCGGCGCAGCGCCCAGTTGCCTGGCCATGGTCTTGACGGCCAGATGATGAATGCTGCCGAGCATGCGCAACTGAGACGCCCGAAGATGTGCGGGAACATCGCTGCGGGCGGCGAATTCGTCCTGCAATGCCAGCGAGGCAGCTTCGACCTGATCGGTCATTCGCGAGACTTCGCGCTGGAAGCTGATGTTGCCCACGCCCAGTTGCCGCGCGAACGTCTGCAAGTGTGCAAGCGTGAGCTCGTTGTAATGGCGCGCTTCGCCCACGGGGAAAGACATCGGAATGGCTGGCCAGCATGCTTCCCCCGGCCCCAGCAGTTCCGGACGCGCCCATGCGCCGATACTGAGCAGATCGTAATGCGGTGCCAGTTCGTAGCCGTCGGTGCCGGCATACAGCGAGAGATTCTTCAGGTGCGCATCGCTGTTGCCGATCAGGATGTTGAAGAGCGTCCAGCGAAACAATGCGGTACGAGCAGTCGCCGGGGTGCGGCATTTCTCCAGGATATCCAGCAAGGCCCTTATACCGGAATGCGCGTATTTGGCTGCGGCAGAGAGCGACAGGACCTGGGCCGCATCCAGTGTGTGCAGGCGGCGTACCCGGTCGGCCTCGATCTTGCGGTCGAAGCGCTCTACGATGTACACCGGCGAAGGTACGTAGCGCAGCTCGACCTTGGGCACCATCAAGCCCAGCTGCTGCGCCAGCCTGGCACAGAACCATTCGTTGACGGCGCTGCTCGGATAGTGTGCGCTCAGCACATCGGGCTTGAGGATATGGGTCGATGCCAGGCTGCCGGTCGGTTCGAACAGTTTGCCATCCTGCAGCACCACCGCGATCTTCTGCTGGGCACCGGCCAGTGACATTTTCTTCGGTGCAGTCGCCCAGAGCGGTTGTCGCGGCATGGCACGGATGCGCCTTTCCAGCTCCTCGTCCGATAGCGGCACCCGTGTCGATGGCGGCAGTGTCGCGCCTGGTGCCAGCAAGGTGATTGCGCCGGCAGATTCGGCACCGAAGTGTTCCAGCATGGACCAGGCATCGACCGTCTGCGTGGCGTCCTTCCTCATGAACGCCATCAAATCCAGGCGCGCACCTTCTTCGGGCAGCAGATTGTCGAAGAACCATTGCACCGGACGCGTCGTGCCTTCGTCCTGATGCAGCGCGGCTGTCAGCGGGAGTGCGGGAGAGAGTTCGTGTCCGGTGCTGATCCAGTCCTGCGCATATCGGAAGGACCACACGCCCGTGTTCTCGAAAAGCTGGCCCACCGGTTTGTCATCGATGAAGACATTGAGCTGCCGGTTCATGGGCGTGCTCGCCTGCGCTTGCTATCCTGCGCTGAGGCAGCAATGGCTTGTTCGTCGATGGCAGGAGGCAGCGAGAGGTGCAGTTCAATGCCCAGTTCACGCATGGCCGAAAACAGCTTTTCTACGGCTATCGTCGTCTCGCCCTGCTCCTGCCGTCGCAACAAGGTTTGTGAGGTGTTCAAGGTCTCCGCCAGGTCGGCCAGTGGCACGTTGAGACCTACCCGCACAGCGCGCAATACGCTGCCCAGTTCTTGCGGCGAGGTGACTTTCATGGGGCATCCTAAGCGTGTGATATTGCTCTATTATTGCGATTTACACGCTACGGTCAAGATAAAAGTGTGAAATCGCTCTTTTATATGCAGAAGAGGGTGCGCTTTTACTAAAAAAGCGATATTGCTCTTTAATGCCGTCCAAGTTTCGCGATCATCCACGCGCAGATCAGAAACAATAACGCCGCGCGGCTGCAGTCACAGCGGCGCGGCGGCTTACGGCCGGTGATGCAGCACTACCGGCGTGGATCAGTGGAGGGGTGAGCTAACTCGGTGCTCAGATCCCCCCCATGCACAAATACTTCACGACCAGATAATCATCGATCCCGAAGTGCGACCCTTCGCGCCCCAGTCCCGACTGCTTCACGCCGCCAAACGGCGCAACCTCATTGGAGATGAGCCCGGTGTTGATGCCCACCATGCCCGACTCCAGTCCTTCGGCCACGCGCCAGATGCGGCCGATGTCGCGTGAATAGAAATAGCTGGCCAGGCCGAATTCGGTATCGTTGGCCAGGGCCAGGGCTTCTTCATCGGTCTTGAAGCGGAACAGCGGCGCCATCGGGCCAAAGGTTTCTTCGCGCGCCACCTGCATGGCCGGGGTCACGTCCGCCAGCACGGTGGGTTCGAAGAAGCTGTGGCCCAGCGCGTGACGCTTGCCACCCAGCAGCACGCGCGCACCCTTGCCCACGGCATCGGCGATGTGCTGCTCGACTTTCTTGACGGCCTGCTCGTTGATCAGCGGACCTTGGGTCACGCCGCTTTCCATGCCGTCGCCAACCTTCAGTTTCTTGACCGCTTCCACCAGCTTGGCCGCGAAGGCCTCATACACGCCATCCTGCACGTAGATGCGGTTGGCACACACGCAGGTCTGGCCGGCGTTGCGGTACTTGGAGGCGATGGCACCTTCGACGGCGGCATCCAGATCGGCATCGTCGAACACGATGAAGGGCGCGTTGCCGCCCAGTTCCAGCGAGAGTTTCTTGATGCTCGATGCACTCTGCTGCATCAGCAGCTTGCCCACGCCGGTGGAACCGGTGAAGCTGATCTTGCGCACGATGGGGTTGGAAGTCATCTCGCCGCCGATGTCCTTGGCGCTGCCGGTGACCACACTGAAGATGCCTGCAGGCACGCCCGCGCGCTCGGCCAGCACGGCCAGGGCCAGGGCCGAGAAGGGCGTGGCTTCGGCCGGCTTCAAGACCATCGGGCAGCCAGCGGCCAGGGCCGGACCGGCCTTGCGGGTAATCATCGCTGCCGGGAAATTCCACGGCGTGATGGCGGCACACACACCGATGGCTTCCTTGATGACCACGATGCGGTTGGACGGCGAAGGCGAGGGAATGGTATCGCCATAGGTGCGCTTGCCTTCTTCGGCAAACCATTCGATGAAGGAGGCGGCATAGCCGATCTCGCCACGGGCTTCCGCCAGCGGCTTGCCCTGCTCGGCGGTCATGATCAGGGCCAGGTCGTCGGCATTGGCCATCATCAGCTCATACCAGCGGCGCAGGATGGCGCTGCGTTCCTTGGCGGTCTTTTTTTTCCAGGCCGGCCAGGCGGCGTTGGCGGCATCGATGGCGCGGCGCGTCTCGGCTGCGCCCATCATGGGCACGCTGCCCAGCAGGGTGCCATTGGCGGGGTTGTGTACTTCAAGCTTGCCGCCCTGGTCGGCATCGCACCACTGGCCGTCGAGATAAGCCTGCTGGCGCAGCAGGGAAGGATCTTTGAGTTGTTGCAGCATGTCGGTCTCCGTGAAAGAGGACGCAGGGCTTAAAAGCGCGCTGCGGCTTTGTTGCGCCCGCGCAGCCATTCCAGGGCCAGCAGCAGGCAGGTCGAAAACAGAATCAGGATCGTCGCCAGGGCGGCGATGGTCGGGCTGATGTTGTCCTTGATGCCGGCAAACATCTGACGCGGCAAGGTGGCTTGCTCTGGTCCGGCCACGAACAAGGTCAGAACCACTTCATCGAAAGAAGTTGCAAACGCGAACAGCGCACCCGAGATCAGGCCGGGCGCAATGACCGGCAAGGTGATGCGGAAGAAGGTGCGCAAGGGGCTCGCTCCCAGGCTCAGGCTGGCGCGCACCAGGTTGTGGTTGAAGCCCTGCAGCGTGGCCAGCACGGTGGTGACGACGAAGGGCGCACCCAGCGCGGCGTGTGCCAGGATCAGGCCGAGATAGCTGTCGGACAGCCCGATGCGCGCAAAGAACAGATACACGCCCACGCCCACCACCACCACCGGCACGATCATGGGCGAGATCAGGATCGCCATCAGGATGCCCTTGCCACGGAAATCGGCCTTGTTCAGTCCGACCGCAGCCAGTGTACCCAATACGGTAGCAATGACGGTCGCGGCCGGGGCCACGATGAAGCTGTTCTGTGCGGCGCGGATCCAGTCATCCGAGCTGAACAGGTTCTCGTACCAACGCAGCGAGAAGCCCTTGATGGGATACATGAGGAAACTGCTGTCAGAGAACGACAGCGGGATCATCACCAGGATCGGCGAGACCAGAAACAGCAGCACCAGCAGATTGAAGCCGCGCGAAGCAAAGAACCAGGCGCGTTCGATCAGCGAGGTGTAGGGCGGAAAGAGAGGCGGTTTGTTCATGGCGTATTCCTTGGATTCTTCAATGGCATCAGCTGATGCCCACATCGACCTTGGCGAAGCGGCGATAGACGCCGTACAGCACCAGGGTCGCCGCCAGCAGCAGGGCACCCAGCGCGCAGGCCATGCCCCAGTTGATGGTGGTGTTGATGAAGTAGGCGATGAAGTAGCTCACCATCTGTTCGTTCGGACCACCCAGCAGCGCCGGGGTGATGTAGTAGCCGCCGGCCATGATGAAGACCAGCAGCACGCCCGCACCCACACCCGGATAGGTCTGCGGCACGTACACGCGCCAGAAGGCGGCGAAGGGATGGCTGCCCAGCGACACGGCTGCTTTCAGGTAAGTGGGGGGCACCGATTTCATGACGCTGTAGAGCGGCAGGATCATGAAGGGCAGCAGGATGTGGGTCATCGATATATACACGCCGACGCGGTTGAAGACCAGCTCCAGGGGCGATTGCGTGAGACCTGCCAGCATCAGCGCCTTGTTGACCAGGCCTTCGGACTGCAGCAGCACGATCCAGGCCGCCACGCGCACCAGGATGGAGGTCCAGAAGGGAATCAGCACCAGGATCATCAACAGGTTGGCGCGGCGCTCCGGCATGGTGGAGAGCCAGTAGGCCAGCGGATAGGCCAGGAGCAGGGTGAAGAAGGTGACCACCGCACTCATCCACAGCGTGCGGCCGAAGATGGTGCGGTAGATCGAGGATTCGGGCGGTGCGGCTTCGATGTCGCCGAAGACGTTCTGGCGCAGGTCCAGCGAAGCCAGCAGGTAATAGGGGGAGTAGACCGAGCCGTTCTGGGCGATCACGCGCCACACGTCAGGCTGGCCCCACTGCGCATTGAGGGCGATGATGGCCTCGCGCGCGGCAGCCGGGCTCAAGGGTTTGCCCTCGGCATCGCGCAGCGGCATGGCGCGTGCGGTGCCCATCACCAGCGAGCGCGAGCCGGCCATCTCGATATTCAGACGCCGTGCCAGGTTGCCGGCGGTGGTGTCTTCCTTGGCACGGGCCAGGTCTTCTGCCAGCGCCGCATAAGCCTGGTCGGGCAGGGCCGACTTGCGATCCCATCTGGCCAGCACGGCCACGGTCTGCGGCAGGGTGGTGGCGACTTCGGGGTTTTCGATGGCGCGTTGCAGGAGGGCCACGATGGGCGCCACGAAGGTCAGCAGCAGAAAGATCGCCAGCGGCGCGATCAAGGCCAGCGCCCCCAGGCGCTTGCGGGTCTGGGCGGCGCGCAGGTCGCGCTTGAGTTGCTGCGGATCAGGTTCGGCCAGGGGCATGGCGGCGGCGGAGCGGGTGGCGATGGTGGTCATGTCTCGGGTATCCGGTAGCAGCGGTGTTCAGTGCATCGGCGCTGGAAAAATCTTGCGCGCCGATGCGGGGCAAATGCAAAGCCGCTGCGCTCCCCCTACCGTTCGGACTGAGTAGGCCCTGCAAGGGCCGTATCGAAGGCGCTATGACGATGCGCCCCTTCGACAGGCTCAGCACAGGCTTCGATACGCGGCTGCGCCGCTACTCAGGACGAACGGGAGCCAGGGTGCGCAGCGGTTGCATCAGACCTGTTACTTCGCGATCCAGGCCGCGAAGCGTTGTTCCAGCTCTTCGCCGTGGTCGGTCCAGAACTGCAGGCTCAGCTGCACCGCATCCTTGGCATTGGCCGGGGAGGTCGGCAGGTCGGCCAGGGTCTTGGCATCCAGCAGCTTCAACGCGCCCTTGTTGACGGGGCCGTAGGCGATGTTGTTGGCATAGACCTTCTGGTTTTCCGGCTGGCTGGCAAAGCTGATGAACTTCTCGGCCAGGGCCTTGTTCGGCGAACCCTTCGGGATCACCCAGTAATCCAGGGTGTAGACGCTGCCGGCCCACACCACCTTGAGGTTCTTGCCTTCGCGCTGGGCGGCATCGATGCGGCCGTTGTAGGCGTTGGCCATCACCACGTCACCCGAGGCGAGGAACTGCGCCGGCAGGGCGCCTGCATCCCACCACTGGATGTTGGGCTTCAACTGGTCCAGCTTCTTGAAGGCGCGATCCACGCCTTCCTTGGTGGCCAGCACCTTGTAGACGTCCTTGGTGGGCACGCCGTCGGCCATCAGGGCGAACTCCAGGTTGTACTGGGCGCTCTTCTTCATGCCGCGCTTGCCGGGGAATTTCTTGGTATCCCAGAAATCGGCCCAGCCCTTCGGTGCGGTCTTGAGCTTGTCGGCGTTGTAGGCCAGCACGGTGGACCAGACGAAGGCGCCCATGCCGCATTCGCTGACGGTGGCTTCGGGGATGTAGTCATCCTTCTTGATGGTCTTGGCCAGATCCAGTTTTTCGATCAGGCCATCATCACAGGCGCGGTTCAGGTCGCCGCCATCGATTTCCACCACGTCCCAGCTGACCTTCTTGGCCTCGACCATGGCCTTGACCTTGGCCAGTTCGCCGTTGAACTCGGCAGTCACAACCTTGGTGCCGGTGCTCTTCTGGAAGGGCTCCACGTAAGCGACCTTCTGGGCGTTGCCATTGGCACCGCCGAAGTTGACCAGGGTCAGTTCCGCGGCAGAAGCCGCGCCGGAAAAGAGCAGGCCCAGAGCGAGCGGGGACAGCAGAGCGGGTGACAGGCGTTTCATTGTTGTTCCTCGTTGGTTATCGTGCGTGTTGACTGTGTTGAACTAAGGTAGAGCCGAGCGGCAATCTAAGTTGCCTCACTCATCGAGCGGTACTGCAGACCATCAGGTGCGACAAAAGAACAAAAACGGAATAACTCAAAAACTAAGTAAACGGGAGGTTCAGGAATTCAGAGGAAGCAGCGCAGGCGATCCTGCGCCACGTGCAGCACCACGCTGCTGCCTTCGCTCAAGCCGGCCAGTGCCGGGTCGGCCAGCGAGAGTTTGACGAAGCAGTCTTCCTGCCCCGTCACTGTGCAGCGCACGCGCACGTGGTCCCCAAAATAGATCAGACCGGCGATGGTGGCGCGAATGCTGTTGGGTTCGGCGCTACCACCGGCAGCCAGGCGGATGCGTTCCGGACGCACGCAGGCGGTGATGGTCTGGCCGGCATGGGCGCGATGCACGTTCAGTCCGGTGACCACCGTGCCATCGGCCAGGCGCACCGTACAGTGTTCGCCCTGCACCGATTCCACATTGCCCTTGAAGCGGTTGTTGTCGCCGATGAAGTTGGCGACGAATTGATTGTCGGGATATTCGTACAGCTCGGTCACCGGTGCCAGTTGCTGGATCACGCCCTGGTCGAACACGGCCACGCGGTCCGACATGGTGAGTGCTTCGCTCTGGTCGTGGGTGACGTAGACGAAGGTCACGCCCAGACGCTTGTGCAGCGCCTTCAGTTCGAGCTGCATGTGTTCGCGCAGTTGCTTGTCCAGCGCGCCCAACGGTTCATCCATCAGCACCAGCTGCGGATCGAACACCAGCGTGCGTGCCAGCGCCACGCGCTGCTGCTGTCCACCGGAGAGCTGGGTCGGATAGCGGTCGCCGAATTTGCCCATCTGCACCATGTCCAGCGCCTGCTTGACCTTGGCTTCGCGGGTGGCGCGATCCATCTTGCGCACCGACAGCGGATAGGCCACGTTCTGCGCGATGGTCATGTGCGGGAACAGCGCATAGTTCTGGAACACCATGCCGATGTTGCGCTTGTGCGGCGGTACGCGGTTGAGCAACTGGCCATCGAGGCGGATCTCGCCGCCGGTCGGGAATTCGAAACCGGCCAGCATCATCAGGCAGGTGGTCTTGCCGGAGCCGGACGGACCCAGCAGGGTCAGAAATTCACCGCGACGGATATCGAGATCCAGATTTTTGACGATCAGGTTTTCGCCGTCGTAGGTTTTCTTCACGCCGCAGAACTGCACCAGCACGTCGTTGCTGCTGCCGGCGGCCGGTGCCTGTGCGGGTGCCGCTTGCTTCATTGCATAAGCTGCCATCATCGATCCTCTCTTATACGCAGGCCGGAGTCTTGGTCCGGCCCGTCTACCCTATTCTGAAAGCTGCTTAGGGCCTGTTCACACTTAATCTGCGAGATGCGTTGCCCCCAGAAGGCGTGTTGGCAAGGCGCGCGTCAGGGCTGGTGGTGGTGCCACCAGCCCTGACGTGCAACGCAGCCAGCGCGCCTTCTGGGGGCAACCCTCCGGGAGAGGCCGCCAAGCGTCGCCTGCCGTTGTTGCAGCTCCTTGCCGTGGCACCACCACGGCGCGTCGCTGCGCCTAGGCAGTCAACGCTTGGCGACCTCTCGCACTCGCAGATTAAGTGTGAACAGGCCCTCACAATGCAAGACTCAGGCCAGCTTGATCGCCTTGGCCAGAATGCCCAGCGCCTCATCCATGACGGTATCGGGAATCGTCAGCGGGAACAAGAAGCGGATCACGTTGCCGTAGCTGCCGCAGGTCAGCAGCAGCAAGCCGTTGTTCAGTGCATGCTGCTGGACCTTCCTGGTGTAGTCCGCATCCGGCTTGCCGGTGGCGGGATCGGCAAACTCCACTGCCACCATCGCGCCCACGCCGCGCACTTCGGCGATCTGCGGCACGGCCGAACGCCATTCGTTCAGATGTTCCTGCAGCTTGTCACCCAGGCGCTGACCACGAGCGGCCAGCTTTTCTTCTTCCATCACGTCCAGCACGGCCAGCGCGGAGGCGATGGCCAGCGGGTTGCCGGCATAGGTGCCACCCAGGCCACCGGGGGCGGGCGCATCCATGATCTCGGCGCGGCCGTTGACGGCCGACAGCGGCATGCCGCCTGCCAGACTCTTTGCCATGGTAATCAGGTCGGGCAGGACATCGTAATGTTCCATCGCAAACAATTTGCCGGTACGTCCAAAACCGGACTGCACTTCGTCGGCGATCAGGAGGATGCCGTGCTCGTCACAGATGGCGCGCAGGCCGCGCATGAAGTCGGCCGGGGCGGCATAGAAACCGCCTTCGCCCTGCACCGGTTCCAGGATGATGGCGGCCACGCGCCTGGCTTCGATGTCGTTCTTGAAGAGAGCCTTCACCGCATCCAGCGCGTGCTCGGTGCTGATGCCGTGCAAGGCGCTGGGGTAGGGGGCATGGAACACTTCACCGGGGAAGGGACCGAAGCCCAGCTTGTAGGGCGCGACCTTGCCGGTCAGCGCCATGCCCATCATGGTCCGGCCATGGAAGGCACCGCCGAAGGCGATCACGCCCGGACGGCCGGTATGGGCACGGGCGATCTTGATGGCGTTTTCCACGGCTTCGGCGCCGGTGGAGAAGAAGGCGGTCTTCTTGGGATAGTTGCCCGGCGTCACCGCGTTGATGCGTTCGGCCAGTTCCACGTAGCCGGCGTAGGGCACGATCTGGTAGGCGGTGTGGGTGAACTTGTCCAGCTGTGCGCGCATGGCGTCGATCAGCTTGGGATGGCGGTGGCCGGTGTTGAGGACCGCAATGCCGGCGGCGAAGTCGATGAAGCGGCGGCCTTCCACATCCCACAGCTCGGAATTGGACGCCCGTTCGGCGTAGAAGTCGCACATCACGCCCACGCCGCGCGGGGTGGCGGCGTTCTTGCGTTGTTGCAGCTCTTGATTGGTGGCCTTGCTGGTCATGGCTTGCTCCGTTCTTGCTTCGTTAAGTAGCGCCCAGGGTGCGGAAATGGGCAGGAAATTGCTGAGTCGGGAAACAATATAAAACCGCAGTGGCACTGTAATATAGAGCCAATTTCAAATATTTGATGGTGCCACTTGAAACTCGCCTCCTTGTCCGACTATCTGCTGCTGCGCATCAATCGCACCCCCGTCAAGGCCGCGTCCGGCAAGGGCAAGGCTGCCAGCGGCCGCGAAAGCAGCGCAGCGAAGACCACCAAAAATGTAAAGTCCGGCAGCGAACGCATGCCCGTGAACCGGCAGATTTACCAGTTGATCCGCGAAGCCATCCTGGCCCACACGCTGCCGGCCGGCATGCAGTTGCCCTCCTCGCGCGACCTGGCGCTGGAGCTGGGCACCTCGCGCAATACGGTGACCTATGCCTATGAACAGTTGCTGGCCGAAGGCTATCTGGAGAGTCGCACCGGGTCCGGCACCTTCGTGGCCGATACCGCGCCCGACCAGATCCCTGAAGCGGTGCAACGCAAGGAGCCACTGACCGATCCTTCCGGCAAATCCGAACTTTCGGCGCGCGGCGCCTTGCTCACACGCCAGGCCGGCGTGGGTGAGCGGCAATGGGGAGCCTTCATGCCGGGCGTGCCCGACGTGACCTGCGTACCGCACAAGATCTGGGGACGCCTGCAGAACAAGCACTGGCGCCGTTCCAATTCGGATCTGCTGACCTATGGTCCCGGTGCCGGCTATGCCGGCCTGCGCGAGCAGATCGCGGAATATCTGCGCGTGGCGCGCTCGGTCAATTGCACGCCCTCGCAGGTACTCATCACCACCGGCATCCACCAGTCCATCGACATCGTGGTCAAGCTGCTGGGCGAACATGGGGACACGGCCTGGGTGGAAGACCCGTGCTACTGGGGGACGCGCAGCGTGCTCAATTCACTGGGCATCCAGTCGGTACCCATTGCGGTGGATCAGGAAGGCATGCGCATGCGCCTGGCCAACCTGCGCCGGCCACCGCGCTTCATCTGCACCACGCCATCGCATCAGTATCCGCTGGGCATGGTGATGAGCCTGTCGCGGCGGCGCATGCTGCTGGAGTATGCAGCTACCCACAAGGTGTGGATCATCGAGGATGACTACGACAGCGAGTTCCGTTACGGCGGCCGTCCGCTGGCCTCGCTGCAGGGCATGGATACGCAGGACCGGGTGCTGTACATGGGCACCTTCAGCAAGATCATGTTTCCGGGATTGCGCATCGGTTTTCTGGTGGTGCCGGAGTCATTGGCCCAGGCTTTTTCCACCGGTATTGCCGAGCTGTATCGCAATGGTCAGGTGTTCCTGCAGGCTACGCTGGCCGACTTCATGGCCGAGGGCCACTTCGCCTCGCACATCCGCAAGATGCGCGTGCTCTATGCCGAACGGCTGCAGTTGCTGCAGCGGGCCATCAACCGCCACTTCGGCGAGAAGATGACCATCACCGGCGGCGAGGCCGGATTGCATCTGGTGCTGGGCCTGCCGCAGGAATGCGATGACGTGCTCATCTGCGAACAGGCGCTGGCGGCAGGCATCGTGGTGCGCCCGCTGTCGCGTTACTACATGCATGCGCGCGGCGCACGGCGCGGCCTGCTGCTGGGCTATGCGAGCGTACCCAATGACGAGATCGCACGCGCCTTCGACAAGCTGGCGGCGGTGATCAAGCCCCATCTGGCGGGCGCTGCCTGAACGCGGCAGAGGCTATCGCCCGCTGGGCAGGTCCAGGTCGTCAACGGGAAAGTCGTTCGGCCCGAGCGTGGCGGGGACCGCCCATAAGGCATCGCGCAGCGAGCGCTGTATCAGTCCCTCGACCCCGAGCAGGGTCGCAAAGATGGCCATGCGCACCGGCACGCCATTATCGGTTTGCCGGAAGATCGCCAGGCGCGCATCGCCATCCAGATCGGTATGCAGATCGTGAGCACCGGGCCGGCTGTCGCGCGGCAGGGGATGCATCACGATGACATCGGGCCGGCAATGCTGGTCGATGGCTTTTTTGTTGATCTCGAAGGCCGCCAGGAAATCATCGATCTTCTCTCCGGTGAGGCGTTCGCGCTGGATGCGCGTGGTGTAGATGACGTCGGCGTCGGGCAGCGCATGGGCCAGCGAGTCGGTGGGCGTGACGATGTGGCCGCGTGCGGCGATGAGTTCGACGATCTCGGATGGCATCTCCAGCGAGGGCGGCGAGACCAGCGTGAAACGCATGTGCCGGTACAGCGACAGCAGCTTGATCAGCGAGTGCGCAGTCCGCCCGTATTTCAGGTCGCCGGTGATGACGATGTGAGCGCCATCGACCAGCTTGCCCAGCCGCGAAAATTCGCGCTGCACGGTGTAGAGATCAATCAATGCCTGGGTGGGATGCTCGCCCGCGCCGTCGCCGCCATTGATCAGCGGCACATGGGTGGCCGCAGCGAATTGCGCCACCGATCCCTGTTCGGGGTGACGCACCACGATCACATCGGCATAGCCGCTCACGGTGCGGCTGGTATCGGCGATGGATTCCCCCTTGGCCATGGACGAATAGGTGAACCCGGTGGTATCGCTCACCGAGCCACCCAGGCGCATGAAGGCCGAGGCAAAGCTCAAACGGGTGCGGGTACTGGCCTCGAAGAACAGGTTGGCCAGCACCGCGCCTTCGAGAACGCGCGACACCTTGCGGCGACGGGCGATGGGTTGCATGACATCGGCCAGCATGAAGAGCCGTTCGGCCGTGTCGCGGCTGAACTGGTCCACCGAGAGCAGGTGGCTGAGACGGCCGAAGGCGGTGGGAATGCTTGTGGTCGTCGTGGCCGCCGGGGTGGCCTGGGCGCTGGCAGGCCCGCCGGAGGCGCTTGCCGCCAGGATTTCGGAGATGAAGCGCCGGGCCATTTCGGGCATGGCGCGGAATTCTCCTGATTCATCCGGCAGCAGCCAGGTATCCAGCGCGCGCTTGGTGCAGCCGATGCGCTGGGACAGGCTTTCCCGGGTCAGGTTGAGCGTGCGCATTGCGTCGCGCAGGAAGACTTGTTGGGGGAGGTTCATGCGCAGATGGTATACGCAAAGCGATTTTTATTCAATATGAATTGCGCAATGCGTATATTTCTCGCCGCTCGCAGCTGCATTTTCGCCTCCACGATGAAACTCTTTCTGCCGACCAGGGCTGGTTGGCGGGCATCCTCGTCCCTAATATCGGTGAAACGGCTTTTTGCTTCATATCGCCCTGTCATGGCAAGGGCTGAAAGCAGCGTACGCAGCCAGTGCCCATTTTTTAGGTTCATCTAAGAGGATTTTCCATGCAAGCCATCATCACCAACCCGCGGTCCCAGGCCATCAACGATCCTGCTTCCCTCTCCGAGGCCACCCTGCCTGATCCCGTCCCGGGCGAGCGCGATCTGCTGGTCGAAGTGAAGGCCATCTCCGTCAATCCGGTCGATACCAAGATCCGCGCCAGTGCCAGCCAGTCCCGCGTGCTGGGCTGGGACGTCAGCGGCGTGGTGCGCGCAGTCGGTGCGCAGGTCAGGCTTTTTGCGCCGGGCGATGAGGTCTTCTATGCCGGCGACATCACCCGTCCCGGCGCCAACAGCGAATTGCATGTGGTCGATGAACGCATCGTCGGCCGCAAGCCGGCCAGCCTCGGTCATGCTGACGCCGCAGCGATCCCGCTGACCGCCATTACC
This sequence comes from Herbaspirillum sp. DW155, assembly GCF_037076565.1. Taxonomy (NCBI): domain Bacteria; kingdom Pseudomonadati; phylum Pseudomonadota; class Betaproteobacteria; order Burkholderiales; family Oxalobacteraceae; genus Herbaspirillum; species Herbaspirillum sp. DW155. The sequence goes on from NZ_AP029028.1 coordinate 995,588, forward strand.
GCGTGGGAACTGTTGTTCGACCGCGTGGGCGTGGCCGAAGGCGCGGGGCAGGGACGTCGCCTGCTCATCATCGGGGCTGCCGGTGGCGTGGGGTCGATCCTGACCCAGCTGGCGCGCAAGCTCACGCAACTGACCGTGATCGGCACCGCTTCGCGCAAGGACACCGCGCAATGGGTGAGCGAGCGGGGCGCGCACCACGTGATCGACCACAGCCAGCCTTTCAGGCCGCAGCTGGAGCAGCTGGGCATCCCCGCAGTCGATATCGTCATCAGCCTGACCCACACCGACCAGCACTATGCGCAGATCATCGACGTGCTCGCGCCGCAAGGTCAGTTCGCGCTGATCGATGATCCGGCTACGCTGGATGCGGTGCCGCTCAAGCGCAAGAGCATTTCATTGCATTGGGAGCTGATGTTTACGCGCTCGATGTTCCAGACCGCCGACATGATCCGTCAACATGAGCTGCTGCAACGGGTGTCGCAACTGCTGGATGAGGGCGTGTTGCGTAGCACGACCGGCGAGCATTACGGACGCATCAGCGCGGAGAATCTGCGGCGCGCGCATGCCTTGCTGGAGTCGGGCAAGGCGAAGGGGAAGATTGTCCTTGAGGGGTTTTAATTGCGCCGGTGGTGTGAGCACTTCCGATCATCTCAGTAGCTTACTTTTCGACCTATCCGTGGTGCGAGGAAAGAAATTGGTCAATTGCTTGTCGAAGCGAGGAAATTGCGTCTGGATTTTTCTCGATGAGAAACTCAAAGATTTGCTGCTGAGTGTATTCATGCCGGGTCAAATGAGCGAACAGCTTTTTTCCAGCATTTGAAAAATCTCGCTCCTTGATCGGCTCTCCTTTTGCTGCGTCAAGTTTTCGGCGCAGCTCAGTATTCTTTCTGAAACGTAAAAGGAGCGAGTAATAGGTCCTCTTGAGTCGTCCTTCTTTTTCGTAGTCATCTCCGCGCATGAACGCAGACAGCCTTTTGTGGTCTGGAATCAGCGCCTGGAGTTTTTTTGTGTCCCAAAATTCTCCTTTGAGACATCTTGTTAGCAGCTCTTTTTCGACGCTCTCCATGGGGATGAAAAAGACGTTTTCCTTCTTGGAAAAGGCTTTCTTTTTCTGATCTCCATCCAATACAACGATGACGTTTTTATATTCATCCGTTAAGAATTTGTCTGTCTTGTTACGTTGCATCAGGTCAGTCGTATTCTGGCTCCCACCGACGTAAATAATTTTGAACTGGTAGAACGGCCGAACGCAGTGCTGGCTAATCAGATATTCAAGAAAAGCTTTAAGCATCTCATCCTCGGTCAGGATGTATTTCTCCCAACCGTTGAAGCCGAACAAGGTGCTCTTCACAAATCCATAGGATCGTCTTTCAATGGTAGTAGTCCCGTCTGGCTGTTCTTCCATATAAAAAAGTTCGTCAGAAACGGTTCGCATCATCGCGAGTGAATGGGTTGTGAAGATGAATTTGGTCTGGTACCTTTCTTTGAATTTTCTCAGCCATTCGACCAGACGAACTTGCGCGGCAGCATCCAAAGAAATGTCGATTTCGTCGATAAAGATGGCCATATATCGCGATCTGATTCGGCGATATAGACTGATCAAGAAATATTCGCCTGAGCTGAAATAGTCCTCCCTTAAGTAGTAGTCCCCATCGTGGGGGATGACGTAATAGGGAACGTCCTTCACGCTGATCTCCACCAGATGGTCAAATTTTCCAGTGTTGTAGATGGCTTTCAGGAAGCTGATCAATTCCTTCGGACGCGTGTATCCGTATAGTCGGGGTCGATCGAGTCCACATAATTGATGTTCCCACTCAGGTATGCAACGTAATCGTCATCGCTCAATTCTTTACCAAATTCAGTCCGCCTCTTCGCCTGTTCCACTATCTTCTTGAATCGCTCTCTGTCATTCAGGTAGAAGAAAAGCAGTACCTCAAGGTCTTTCTTCTTCTTCGAGTCGATGCTGATTTTTCCATTGGGAAGGATCATCATGCCAAGGATTTTGATCTTCCCTCCGACTTGGAAATAGCGAGTCTTTCCTTCGTGAATCGAGAAATTCTTCGACACGAATTGATGCAATTTTTCTTGTACTGAATGCCCTATCTCTTGAACGTCAGTATGCCGTTGTCCAGAAATGATAATGTCGTCAGCGTACCTCGAATAGTGAAGTTCCCTTTCGAGGCAGGCACGTTCCAGTTCATTGTCGAAATCCAGGAGGACGGCATTGCTGAGCGGAGCTGATGCTGGTAGACCGACGGGCAGAGAACCGTCAATGCAAACCAGGTCCACAATTCGGTCAATGTGAATATCCAGATCTGAGATAGGGCAGTTAGCCTCCCCGGACAGAATGGTTTTCTTTGTCAGGGCGCGATCAATGGAGTCAAAGAATGACTGGATGTCTGTTTGGAAGAAGTACTTGCTTTGAGTATGCGATTGCACAGCATTTAACGCGCTAAAGCCCTTACGATAGGAGAAAACGACCCTCTCGTTGACGGGCAAGAACTCAAACAAGAACAAATTCAAAAACCGATGATAGATCTTGAGATTTTCTTTGGGTTTGAATAATTTTCGTCCCCCTGATTCTCTGGGAGGCAAGATTTCGTAATTCTTTTCGACCGGGCTTTGCAAAAAGTCATCGAAGCTATATTTGCCGTGATACATCGCGTCAAAGAGCTTCTGCAAAGGTTGTTTAGTCATGGTCATTCTGTGTTGATGTTCATAAAGAACGGCGCAATCTTGCATTGTTTTTCTGTGCCGGGATATAATCCCCGCATGTCAGTGACTAGGAGTAGCTCCAGTCATTCTGCTGACCTCTAGGCCGTCTGATTCTACCAATTTGGTTGCGGGGCTTGAATCGATTTCAAGCCCCGCAATAGTAGACCGCCGACTCACCCTCATTTAAAGCTTTCCCATTGCTGTCTCTTGCAGTCAGTGTGTGGTTGCAATGCTTTCTCACATCGGTTTCTTCCTTCGGGATAAATTCAATTCCAATTGACTCGTGTTGGGGTTGCCTTATTGTAATTAGTCCGGTAAAAGCCCCCACCCGTGTTAAATTACGCAGTCCGGACCCGCCCGCGGCGTCCGGGCCCATTGACAACCCCGATAGGAACCCTCGTTGGAAAACATATTACTGATCGTCGCAGCCGTCTTCCTGGTTGCGTTGAACGGTTTTTTCGTTGCAGCAGAATTCAGTCTGGTCAAGTTGCGTCAAACGCGCATCCGGGCCATCGCAAAAACACAAGGCATGCGCGGCCGTATCCTGGCCGTGGTCCACAATCAGCTGGATGCCTATCTCTCCGCCTGCCAGCTGGGTATCACCCTGGCCTCTCTGGGTCTGGGCTGGATCGGTGAACCCGCCTTCGCGCGCCTGCTGGAGCCGCTCTTCTCGCTGGCCGGCGTGACCAATCAGGAGCTGATCCATGGCGTCTCCTTCGTGTTCGCCTTCTTCGTCATCTCCTTCCTGCACATCGTGGCCGGTGAACTGGCGCCCAAGTCGCTGGCCATCCGCAGCCCCGAGAAGCTGGGCCTGTGGTGCGCCGTGCCGCTGTATGGTTTCTACTGGGGCATGTATCCGCTGATCTGGGTGCTCAATGCCAGCTCCAACTGGCTGCTGCGCGTGGCCGGGCTGGCGGCTCATCATGGTCACGATGCGCATTATTCCTCGGATGAACTCAAGCTCATCCTGCGCGCCGGCAGCAAGAGCGGCAAGAGCGGCAAGTTCACCCGCGACGAATGGAACGTGCTGGCGCAAAGCCTGAACTTCGCCGAACTGGACGTGGCCGACATCATGCGCCCGGCCAGCGAGATCGTGGCCCTGGGCGATGACAAGAGCCTGGAAGAAAACCTCGACATCATTTACCGCAACCGCTATTCGCGCTATCCCTACTTCGACGCCGAGCGCCAGCAGGTGCTGGGCCTGGTGCATTTGAAGGATGTGTTCCTGGCGCAGCAGGATGGCCACGCCATCAGCAACCTCAAGGATTACCTGCGTCCGGTGCAGTTCATTTCTCCGGCCTTGCCGGCGCTGGACCTGCTGAGGCGCTTTCGCACCGGCATGCCGCACTTCGCCATCATCGGCAAGAAGGGCCAGATGCCGCTGGGTTTCATCACGCTGGACAACATGCTGAGTTTTCTGGTGGGCGAGATCCGCGACGAATTCCGCCACAACACCGGCGAATGGAGCCGCCAGGATGACGGCACCCTGCTGGGCAAGGGCAGCCTGCCCATCGTCACGCTGGAACACATGCTGGGCATCGACATCGAGTATGACGACAGCATCGATTCCGTCGGCGGCCTGGTCATGGAAAAACTCGGCGACCTGCCCAAGGAAGGCCAGAAGATCGAGTTCGCCGCCTTTGATGTGGTCATCAAACGCATGTCGGGGCCGAAGATCGTGCTGGTGAAGGTCTATCCGAAGAGCGGGGAAGTGCGCGAGTAAGCGTTACAGCCGCCCTCTCCCTAAGTGCTGGTGGCAGCGGATGAGGCGATACAAGCCGCCTTCATCCGGCCCCTTGAAATCCAGGTGAAGCAATGCAGGCAGGCGCTGGCGCAAGCTCATCGCCTGCCTGTCTTATCTGGAAAGACGGGCGCCTGTTCTTCCTTGGGCATCTCCTCCACCAGAAAGCTCGCCGTATAACTCAGCAAGGCCTTGCCACTGGCATTGGCGCGCCGGTAGTCGGCCACCAGTGTGGCGACCTCTTTCCTGAAATGGCTGGTCGTGGTCGATGTGCTCTGGCCGCTGAGCAACCAGGTGATATCGATGCCGAACTGCTCGCGCATGCCGCGCAGCAGTTTGCTACCGGGCACGCAGCGCCCGTGCTCGATCTGGCAGATGTGATTGGGCGCGGTTTCCAGTGCACGGGCGAAGAGATTCTGGCTGATGCCCATTTTCAGGCGAATCATGCGCAGGCGTTGGCCGATGGCGATTTTGTTGGTATCCATGAGGGGGCGGTGGGTTGATGGTCATGTGGCGCAAAGCAATCGGGGCAGCGAAGTCATCGATGCCGTAACGATGTCGCGGCGGTATAAGCGTTGAACCAGTCGGGCGGCAGTAGCAAGGCGCTGTTCCAGTAATCGGCGTCGGTCAGCTGGGGCAGGGCGATGCCGTTCTCGTCGCAGTCGGGCAGTGCCTCGTCGGCGCCTGCATCAGGATGCTCCGGGTCGCTCAGCCAGGCCCGGTCTTCCTGTTGGGCATAGAGACGTTCGGCCAGCATGGGCAGATCCTCGTTACCAGGCCGCCAGAAGTCGCGGCCATCGCCTATTTTTCGGGACATATACCGGCTCTCCTTCCTTTCTGAATTTCGATGAATGGGCCGGCCGCTCGGGCCGGCCCGTGAGGGACTACGGCACCTGTTGATCAGATGCCGAAGATGGTGGCCGTATTGGCCGGGTTGTAGAACAGGTTTTGCAGCGTCAACGTATAGATGTTTTCATTTGCACCAGCCCCGTCCAGATCCACGCGCAAGGTAGTGCCGCCCCCATCGGAGCTGGCGGCGGCGCTCTTGACGAAGCTGTCCAGGTTGGCCGCCGTGAGGGTCTGCCCGGCCACCTGCACCTTGTCCAGACCCAGCTGGAAGTCCGTCACCGTGGCGTTGAAGTTGAGCCAGGCCACTACGGGCTTGGTAGACGTCTTCGCGCCGGCCTTTTGGAAAGCCCCCAAGATCAGCGTGTCGGCACCGGCACCCGTGGTCACCGTGGGTATCGTGGCCGACGGGCCGGTTGGCGTCGGGCTCAGGATGATGCCGTCGTTGCCATTGCCACCGCGGATGTCGCCCATCGATTGCGCAGCCCAGTACCAGCCCAGCGTCGCATCCTTGATGACCGAGGTCTGGCCGTTGTGGATACTGCCCTCGGTCACGTTGGTGACCGTGACTGTGAGGTCGCGATACAGGCCCGGTGCGAGCAGGTTGGGCGCAGTCTGCAAGGTGAAACTGCTGGCGCTTGCGTCACCCGTGCTGTCGAGTTCGAAGACGTCGAAGCCCAAGGTCTTGCCGCCCAGACTGATGGACACCAGATACTTCTGCTTGCCGGCAAGCTCAGGCGTGTTGATGCGGCCGGTGAAGATCAGGCCCTTGTCATAGACCCCTGATGTCGGACCCAGACCGGGATCGGTAATGGAGGCGTAGTTGTCCGCCCCCAGCAGAACGGCCTTGGCATTGGCGTCCGCATCATAGGAGGCCTTGACCTTGAGGTCGGTCAGGAGCGGTGCTTTCATCTCTGCGCCGACGTTGACCTTCACCGCTGCGGACTCTGACGTGGCACCCGTGGTCGAGATGTACTTGCTCACGATCACATGGTCCCCCTTGGACAGGCTGGTGTTGACCTTGAGGTTCAGCGTAGCGTTACCGCTTGTGCCTGCACCCGCACGTCGTTGCCGCCACTGCTCCACAGGGCGTGGTTGGTGCGGCTGTTGCTGCCATCGGTGACGGTCACCCGGGCGCTCACGGAGCGGCTGCTGTCGAGGGTAAGCGTCGGCGTCGGACAGCTTCAGGACGGTGATGGTCATGGTAGTACTCCCTTGAAAGTGACAGGTCGGAATCGGGTCACGCACGGTCTCGTCGGATAACGCAGGCCTCTGGCAGGACGCGGAGGTGCCAGCCATCAGGACGCCAGGTCGGCGCTGCGTGCAATCGAAACGGGATGAGGATCGTGCTCAGTGACAAATGTCTGCCATAGTGATGGCGTGGATTTGTCCTGATAAGAGGATCAAAGGAATAAAGCAGAAAAACAAAAATTTAACGAAAAGTGTCTCTACGGATTTCGACTTTTTTCTCGAAAATTTTCTTTTTTGCTTTTGAATTTGTTCAAAAAACGGCGAAGAAAGACCCGGTGTGGTCCGAAAAACCGCACCGGGAGCGGATTTCATCGTGGTGTGGCGATCAGGAGAAATGAAACAGGAACGCAGCAGCGAAAATTCACCGGATTTCGAAGAAATTTATTGTGGCGGAATGAAAATAAGTTTTTATAGGCGAATTCCGAATTCAGATAGCCGATTCCGCAGATGAATTTTTATTGGCAGGCGCAAGCCCTGCGGGAAGAAAGAGAGACGGCCTCCTGATAAAAAAATGGCTCCCGGCCAGTCAGCCGGGAGCCATCCTTGAGTGCCCGTCATTCAGGGCGACGGTTCAGTCCATCAGAAGCCGAGGGTGCGGCCATCCGGATTGCGCGGGTCCGAGAAGCCATCGAAACCATCCTGCCTGATCTGGATGGTCTGGGTGCGGCCCATGGAGGGCTGCACGCTGATCTTCTGGCCCTTGTCCTGCAGGATTTTGAGGGTGTCGGCCGACAGGCCCTTTTCCACGCGCAGCTGGTCCGGTGCCCACTGGTGGTGGATACGCGGCGTGATGGTGGCTTCGGCCACGTTCATGTCGTGGTCGATCACGTTGAGGATGGTCTGCAGCGTGGTGGTGATGATGCGGCTGCCGCCGGGGCTGCCGGTGACCAGGAAGGGCTTGCCATCCTTGAGCACGAAGGTGGGCGACATCGACGACAGCGGACGCTTGTAAGGACCGACCGCATTGGCATCCCCACCGATGAGGCCGAACGCATTGGGCACGCCCGGCTTGGCGGCGAAGTCATCCATCTCGTTGTTCAAGGTGATGCCGGTACCGGTGGCGACGATACCGCTGCCGAAGTTCAGGTTCAGCGTGTAGGTCGTGGCGACCAGATTGCCGTCCTTGTCGGCCACCGAGAAGTGGGTGGTCTGGTCGCTTTCATAGGGCTGCGGCTGGCCCGGCTTGATGTCGGTGGAGGGCGTGGCGCGGTCCGGGTTGATCTTCCTGGCCAGTTCATCGGCATAGGCGCGCGAGGTCAGGCCCTTGACCGGCACCTTGGTAAAGTCCGGGTCGCCCAGGTATTCGGAGCGGTCGGCATAGGCCAGCTTCATGGCTTCGGCCATCAGGTGGATGGTCTGGGCGCTGTCGGCTCCGTACTGCTTCAGGGGATAGCGTTCGAGGATGTTCATCATCTGGATGATGTGCACCCCGCCCGAGCTTGGCGGCGGCATCGACATGACCTGGTAGCCGCGATAGTTGCCCGACACCGGCTCGCGCTCGACCACCTTGTAGTTCTTCAGGTCGTCGGCGGTGATGAGGCCGCCGTGCTTGTCCATCTCGGCCACGATCTTCTTGGCGATGGCACCGTCATAGAAAGCCTTCGGCCCTTCCTTGGCGATCAGTCGCAGCGACTTGGCCAGGTCTTTCTGGACCAGCAGTTCGCCTTCCTTGAGCGGGCGGCCTTCCTTGAAGAAGATCGCCTTGGAAGAATCCCACTGGCCCAGGTGTTCGCGCTCGGCCGAGAGGATCAGCGCCAGGCTGCGGCTGACCGGATAACCCTTTTCGGCCAGTTCGATGGCCGGCTGGATCACCTGCGAGAGCTTCATCGTGCCGTACTTGGAGAGCGCATGCGACAGCCCCGCCACCGTGCCCGGCACGCCCACGGCCAGGTGGGTGTAGAGCGAGCGGCCCGGCACCACGTTGCCCTTGTCGTCCAGATACATGTTGCGGGTGGCGCGCTGCGGGGCCATCTCGCGGAAGTCCAGGGCGACGTTCTTGCCGGTTTTGGCATCGTGAATCATCATGAAACCGCCACCGCCGATGTTGCCCGCATTGGGCAGCACCACGGCCAGCGCGAAGCCCACGGCCACGCCGGCGTCCACCGCGTTGCCGCCTTTCTTGAGGATGTCCACGCCGACCTTGGTCGCGAGTTCCTGTTCGGTGGCCACCATGCCGTGCTGGCTGTGGACCGGGCTGATGATGTCATAGGTCAGGTCGTACTTGACCACGGGGGCCGAGGGCGGCGCGGTCTGCGCCGAGGCCGGCAGGAAGGCCAGCGCGCCGCACAGCGGCAGCAGCGCCAGTGCGGCGGGTTTGCAAAGACCGGTAAATGTCTGCATGAGAGATGCTCCTGATGATCGGGACTTGGGAATCTGCATATTATTTATAAGAATGCCGCCCGCCGCTGCATCTTTGCATCACCGTACTGCTGTGGTGCTGCATTCCTGCAGGGAAGAACGACACGGGGAGATTGTAGAGAATGGCCGTTTCCTGTCCAGAGCCGCGAGACGGCGATGGGTGGATTATTGGCGCGGATTCGTCCACGGATGTGGGGGATGCCCTGGGGCGGGAACCGCCGTGCTTCAGGTACTCTCGCGCACCGCCAGCTCAAAGCCGAGGTCCAGCCGGCCCTTGGGAATGTCTTCGCCCTTCAGCTGGCGCACCAGCATCTCGGCCGACTTGTAGCCGATGTCGTAGCGCGGCGTGACCACGGTGGTGATGGAGGGCGTGGCGCAGGCTGCCCAGGAGAGATCGTTGAAGCCGGCAATGGCCATCTCGCGCGGCACGCAGATGCCCTGGCGCTGGCATTCGAAGAGCGCGCCCAGGGCCAGGTCATCATTGCAGCAGAACACCGAATCGCAGTCCGGATGTTCTTGCAGCACCCGGCGCAGCAGTTGCGCGCCCATGTCCACGGTGGTGGGTTCGGGCAGCAGCACTTCGATGTCGGGTGCGATACCGGCTTCCAGCAAGCCTTTGCGGAAGCCCTCGCGGCGCTTCATCATGCGCGGATCGAGCTGGGCCGCCAGGAAGGCCGGGCGCCGGTAGCCGCGTGCGACCAAATGTTGCGCCACTGCATGCCCGGCGCGGCTCTGCGAGAAACCGACCGAATAGTCATGGTGGCTGCGGCCCAGATCGAACATGCGCACCGCAGCAATGTCGCGACTGCCGGGACGGGCCTGCAGGATGTCGTGCTGCTCGCTGCTGGAGAGCAGGAATCCCGCCGGCGCGTGGGCCAGGTAGGTGGCGATGAGCTGTTCTTCCTTGGCCCGGTCGTAGCCGGTCTCACCGATCAGGAACTGATAGCCGGCAATGGCCAGGTAATCGCGGATGCCCGAGAGCGTTTCGATGAAGACCGCATTGGTCAGCGAAGGCACCAGCACCGCAATCACCTGCGAGCGCGCCGAGGCCAGCGTGGAGGCGGCCTGGTTGGGCACGTAGCCCAGCCGGTCGATGGCTTCCAGGATGCGCTGGCGCGATTGTTCCTGCACCAGACCGGGGTTTTTCAGGGCGCGCGATACCGTCATCGGGCTGACCCCGGCTTCGGCCGCCACATCGATGATGGTGACGCGCCCGGTGGCGCGGCTGCCACGCACGGCAGAAGGAGACTTGGGCTTGGACTTGGGTGCTGCGCGCTGGGTCATGGATGCAGGCAAGGGCGGTCGTTCGGAGTGGCGACATGATACCTGCTTGCGGGGGCGGAGCGGGGGGAATGGGCGGGGGGATCAAAATTTGCCGTCCGGACTGATTAGCGTGGCTGGCTGCGCTCAAAGTAACAGTAACCGTTCGGACTGAGTAGCGGCTTTGCCGCGTATCGAAGGCGCACAGGAGGGAGCGCCTTCGATACGCCGCTACGCGGCTACTCAGTCCGAACGGGGGGGAAGTGGAAGAACGCATAGAACGAGAAAGCCACGCAATCGCCATCCCAAGGAAACCCCGGCCACAGCATACTTCCCCGCATTTCTACTGCGCCGCAGCACAACAAGTGTTTGACCGTCTCAAAATGTTAGCGTTATCATCGCGCCGCATGTTAACGCTAACATCGAAATCTCCGGGAACACGGCGGCGGGGCTGGCAAGACCTGGACGGTGATGGAAACGCTGATCCCGGTTGTTGCTATCATCTTCATCATGTTCCTCAACCTGGTCGTTTAAGACCGCCTGCAACGCCCGGCAGGTTCGGGCGTCCTGCTTTGTCCCGTAAGGAAAATTCGTATGGCCTCTTCCGCACCCTACATGCTCGGCGTCGACATCGGCACCACCAGCACCAAGTCCGTCGTCTTCACGCTCGATGGCAAGGTGGTGGCCCAGCATGCAGAGGAATATCCGGTCCTCTGTACCGAACCGGGCATGGCGGAACAGGACCCGGACCAGATCGTGGCCGCTGCGCTGGCCTCCATCGCCGGCGCCGTCAAGGCCGCCGGGGCCGCACCGCAGGAGATCGCACTGCTGTCCTTCAGCGCGGCCATGCACAGCGTCATTGCGGTCGATGCCGAGAATCGCCTGCTTTCCAACAGCATCACCTGGGGCGACATCCGCGCCTCGGTCTGGGCCGAACGCATCAAGCACGAGCACGATGGCAATGCCATCTATCGCCGCACCGGCACGCCGATCCACCCGATGTCGCCGCTGTGCAAGCTGATGTGGCTGCGCCATGAGAAGCCGGAGATTTTCGCGCAGGCGGCGCGCTTCGTCGGCATCAAGGAATATCTGCTGTACCAACTCTTCGGCCAGTGGGTGGTGGACCATTCCATCGCCTCGGCCACCGGCATGTTCAATCTGCGCGAACTGGCCTGGGACAAGGGCGCGCTGGAACTGCTGGGTGTCCGTCCCGAACAATTGCCCACGCCGGTGCCGACCACGCACCGCCTGCCGGCGCTCTCGCCCGGGATGGCGCAGCGCCTGGGTCTGTCGGTGGAGACGCCCTTCATCATCGGCGCCAATGACGGCGTGCTCTCCAACCTGGGCGTGAACGCCATCGAGATCGGTCACGTGGCCGTGACCATCGGCACTTCCGGCGCCATGCGCACCGTGATCGATGAACCGCTCACCGATCCGCATGGCCGCCTGTTCTGCTATGCACTGACCGAAAAACACTGGGTCGTCGGTGGCCCCGTCAACAACGGCGGCAACATCTTCCGCTGGGTGCGCGATGAACTGGCTACTGCAGAAGCGGCTGCGGCGCGTGAAGAAGGTGTCGATCCCTATGAGGCACTGACCCGCATCGCCGAGCAGGTGCGTCCCGGTGCCGAAGGGCTGCTGTTCCATCCCTTCATGGCCGGCGAGCGCGCGCCGCTGTGGAATGCCGACCTGCGCGGTTCCTTCTTCGGCCTGGCGCTGCATCACGGCAAGCACCACATGATCCGTGCGGCGCTGGAAGGAGTGATCTTCAATCTCTACAGCATCCTGCCGGCGCTGGAAGAACTGGTCGGGCCGACCAGACGCATGATGGCCACCGGCGGCTTCGCCCGCTCGGCGCTGTGGCGCCAGATGATGGCCGACATCTTCAACCGCGAAGTGGTGGTGCCGGAGAGCGTCGAATCATCCTGCCTCGGCGCCGCCGTGCTGGGCGCGTGGGCGCTGGGGCTGGTGCCGTCGCTGTCGGTCATCTCGGGCATGGTCGGTTCGACCAATCATCACGCTCCGCAGGCTGAAGCGGTGGCCGTCTACGGCCGCCTGCAACCGATCTTTGCCGCCATTCCGGCCAGGCTGGAGGCGGAGTATCACGCCATTGCCGCCTTCCAGCGCGAGACCGGAAAAGCGCACTGAGACCTGTTTTGCGCCATATCGGCCAAAGCAGATATGTTGACAATGAAATTTCCGACAAGAAGAAAGACACCTCATGACCATCAAGACCACCTCTTTGCCCGCAGGTTTGCAGGGCTTTTCCCTTGAAGGCAAGCTGGCCCTCATCACCGGTTCCTCCGGTGGCATCGGCCTGGCGCTGGCGCGCGGCATGGCCGAAGCGGGCGCGGCCATCGTGCTCAACGGGCGTGATGCCGGCAAGCTGGCTAGCGTCGCTGCGCAATTGCGTGCCGAGGGCCACACCATCCATGAAGCCAGTTTCGATGCGACCTCAGCCGAGGACGTGAAGGCCGCGGTGCAGAAGATCGAAAGCGAGATCGGCGCCATCGGCATCCTGGTCAACAATGCCGGCATCCAGCGCCGCAATCCGCTGGAAGATTTCAAGGAATCGGACTGGCATGACCTGATCAACACCAACCTCAACAGCGTCTTCTATGCCGCGCAAGCGGTGGCGCGCCACATGATCCCGCGCGGTGCCGGCAAGATCATCAACATCTGCTCGGTGCAGAGCGAGCTGGGCCGTCCGGGCATTGCGCCCTATACCGCCACCAAGGGCGCGGTGAAGATGTTCACCAAGGGCATGGCCATCGACTGGGGCAAGTACGGGTTGCAGGTCAACGGTCTGGGGCCGGGCTATTTCAAGACCGAGTTGAACATGGCCCTGGTCAACGATGCCAAATTCAGCGAATGGCTGGTGGGCCGCACCCCCTCGCGCCGCTGGGGCGACGTCGAAGACCTGGTGGGCGCGGCGGTGTTTCTGGCCAGCGATGCCTCGCGTTTCGTCAACGGTCACATCCTCTACGTGGATGGCGGCGTGACTGCCACCTTGTAATATTTGATTTCGGAGAAGACCATGCAAGAAGGACTCGTCATTCACGCGCCGCACGACCTGCGCATCCAGACTCTGGAGACCGGCCCCCTGCAGCCGCAGCAACTGAAGGTCAAGGTCAAGGCCGGCGGCATCTGCGGCTCGGACCTGCACTACTACCACCACGGCGGTTTCGGGGTGGTACGCATCAAGGAACCGATGGTGCTGGGCCATGAAGTCTCGGGCCAGATCGCCGAAGTCGGGTCGGCCGTCACCGACATCGCGCCCGGCACGCGCATCGCCATCTCGCCCAGCCGCCCCTGCGGTCTCTGCAAGTACTGCCAGGAAGGCAAGCAGAACCACTGCCTGGACATGCGCTTCTACGGCAGCGCCATGCGCACGCCGCACGTGCAGGGTGCGTTCCGCCAGGAAATCATCATCGAGCGTGCGCAGGCCCACATCGTGGCCGATCACGTCAGCGATGGCGAGGCCGCCATGGCAGAACCGCTGTCGGTGGCGCTGCACGCGGTGCGCCGCGCCGGCCCGCTGGTGGGCAAGCGCGTGCTGGTGACCGGCTGTGGTCCCATCGGTGCCCTGGTGGTGGTGGCCGCACGCCGCGCCGGCGCGCTGGAAGTGGTGGTCACCGACGTGGCCGCCATGCCGCTGCAAGCCGCCTTGCAGGTGGGCGCCGACCGCGCCATCAACATGGCCGAGACGCCCGATGCCCTCAAGGCTTATGCCGCCGACAAGGGCAGCTTCGATGTGCTCTTCGAAGCCAGCGGCAATGAACGTGCGCTGGTGGGTGCGCTGGAAGCCTTGCGTCCGCAGGCCGTCATCGTGCAGGTCGGTCTGGGCGGGGATATCCAGTTCCCGGCCAATCTGCTGGTGGGCAAGGAACTGGAGTGGCGCGGCGCTTTCCGTTTCCATGAAGAGTTCGCCATGGCGGTGGAACTGATGAACCGCAGGCTGGTGGATGTGAAGCCGCTCATTACCGCCACCTATCCCATCGCCCAGGCAATAGAAGCCTTCGAGGTTGCCGGCGACCGCTCGCGCATGATGAAGGTGCAGATCCGTTTTGACTGAATCTGCGCGGTGGCCTGATGGCGCGCCACTGCAAGGATTCGTGAGGATGCCGTCCGCAGTGTTGCTGGGCGGCATTTTTGTTTTTATCCGTCGGGAGACGATACGGACATCGATTGACAAGCCTTGTCGTGCGCTATAAGTTCGTTGCCAAGTCTGTATGGCGCAGCAGGGGAGGGGGCGCGCCATGTCATGCAGCCATCGCAACACCTCTGGGGAGAGGAAATCATGTCCAGGCCCGGACTTCGCACGCTCACCGTCGGCCAGCGCCTGTCGGTGCTGGTCCTGTTGGCCTTGTTGGGGCTGATCGCCACGGCCGCCGTCAGCTTGCGCCAGATCGAGAGTGTCTATCACGCGGCCAGTTACGCACAGGTCAACACCGTGCCCAGCGTGACCACGCTGGATGATACGCAGGCCGCGTTCAACGCCATCCAGGGGCGCATCTATCAGTATCTGGTCAACCGCGACCCGCATGACCGCAGTCGTCTGCTGCACGAAATGGAAGTGCAGCGCAAGCACATGCACCGGCATCTCAAGACCTATGCCGATGCCTACGTCACCGACGAGGCTGATGGTGCCATGCTGGCCGATGACAAGGCACGCATCGTCGCCTTCGAGGAAGTGGTGCAGCGCTTGCTGGCGGTGGCCGAACAGGACCGGATCGAGGACAGCCTGGGCCTGTCGATCCTGGAGTTTCGCGCCGCGATCGATACCGTGCAGGCCACCTTTGCGCGCCATCGTTCCTACAAGATCGCGCAGGGCGAGGCTGGAGGCATCAGTGCGCGCGAGATCATCAGCGATGCCCTGGAGACCGTGACCCAGGTGGCCGGTGGTGTGCTGTTGTTGCTACTGGTGGCCGGATGGCTGCTCACCCGCACGCTGCTGCGCCAGATGGGGGGCGAGCCGGGCGACGTGGTGACGGTGATGCAGCGCCTTTGCGAGGGTGACCTGGTGCAGACGATCACGCCCAGGTCCGGCTACCGCAACAGCATGATGCACGCGATCCAGAAGATGATGGCGCGGCTGGCCCAGGTGGTGACCGAGGTACGCGACAATGCCGAAGCCTTCGTCAGCACCGCCGAGGAAGTCAGCGCGACGGCGCAATCGCTCTCGCGCGCCTCCAGCGAGCAGGCGGCGGGGGTGGAGCAGGCCAGTGAAGCGCTGGCGATGATTCACGGCGGCATCATGAGCGCTGCGCAGAATGCCCGGCAGACCGACCAGATCGCCTCGGCCGCTGCGCTGGAGGCGCGCCAGTGTGCCGAGACGGTCAAGCAGATGGTGGCGGCCATCCAGCAGATTGCCAGCAAGATCGAGGTGATCGATGACATCGCTTACCAGACCAACCTGCTGGCCTTGAATGCCACCATCGAGGCGGCGCATGCGGGTGAGCACGGCACCGGGTTTGCCGTGGTCGCCGCCGAAGTGCGGCGGCTGGCCGAGCGCAGCCAGTCGGCGGCCCAGGAGATCGATCAGGTGGCGCGCGACAATGTGGCCCTGGCCTGCGCAGCCGAACGACAGCTCAACGACATGGTACCGACCATCGCCCGTACCTCGGCGCTGGTGCAGGATATCGTGCAATCGGCCGACCAGCAGACAGCCGCCGTCAGCCAGATCAGCACTGCCGCCAGGGAACTGGCCCAGGTGATCCAGCAGAATTCACTGAGTTCGGAAGAACTGGCCGTGACTTCGGAAGATCTCAACCGCCGCGCGGTCCAGTTGCAGACGACGGTGAGTTTCTTCCAGTGCCAGCAGGCGCGCGGCACGCAAGCCAGCCAGGCTTAGGGCCTGAGCAACACCTTGATCGAGTCCATCGAGTCGGCCATCTTGATGGCGGCTTCCCAGTCCGACAGGGCATAGTTGTGCGTCACGATGCCGCGTGAGGTCACCAGGTCGCGTGCCAGCAGGTCGATGGCGATGGGGTAGCAATCGCCGCTGAGGTGCGCGCCGCGCAGATCCAGTTCCTTTTCTTCACCGATGATGGACCAGTCCACCGTGGTGTCGCGGCCAAAGACGCTGAACTCCACGAAGCGGCCCAGCTTGCGAATCATGTCCAGCCCTTGCGTCACGCCGGCGGGTGCGCCGGTGGTTTCGATGTAGACGTCGCAACCATATTGCCCGGTGGCCTCTCGCACGATCTTCTGCGCATCCTCGCGGCCGGGGTTGATGACGATATCGGCCCCGTATTCCCGCGCCAGTTGCAGGCGCTGGTCGGAGAGGTCGATGACGATCAGCTTCTTCGGTGTCTTCAGGTGCGCCACCTGCACCATCAGCAAGCCCAGCGTGCCCGCACCGGCGATCACCACCACGTCATCGAGCTGGATGTCCCCCCGGTTGACGGCGTGGATGGCGCAGGACAGTGGTTCGGTCACCGCCGCATCCTCAAAGGAGATGTGCTCCGGAATCTTGTGGATCACTGCCCGCGCCGACAGGCGCATGTAGTCGGCCATGCCGCCCTCGGCCACCTGGCGCTGGAAGCCGTAGACATCATGCACCTCGCACATCCAGCGATAGCCGGTCTTGCAGTAGCGGCACTTGCCGCAAGGGACGATCTGTTCGGCGATCACCCGGTCTCCCACTGCTACGCCGTGGTGCTCGGCTGCGCCCGGCCCCATCTCCACCACATGGCCCCAGAATTCATGGCCGGGAATTACCGGTGGCTTGACGTAGGAGGGTTTGTTCTTGACCTCATCGCCCCAGAAGCGCGCGGCACCGGCGAAGCACTTGCAGTCACCGGCACAGATGCCGCACGAGGCGATCTTGATGATGACCTCATTGGGACCGGCCGCCGGCCGCTTGACCCGTTGCAGGCGATAGTCGCGTGGCGCGTGGCAGACCACGGCCAGCATGTCGTCGTCATGGAAATGCATGATGGGATGTCCTTATTCGGGAGATTGGTGGAGCAGGCCGGTCTGTAGCGACTTGGCCAGGCTGCCGAGGATCAGCGCGCAGGAACAGGCACCGGCATCGAGCACGCCGATGGAGCGCTCGCCCAGCCGGCTGGCCCGGCCGATGCGGGCCTGCAGGGCGCGGGTCGAATCGCGGCCGGTGTCGGCACCGCGCTGCATGGCTTGCAGGCAGGCGGCGAAGGACAGGTCGCGGCCCACTGCGAGGCGGAAGGCATCGCGTGCCGGGATCAGGCTGTCCATCAGGGTCTTGTCGCCGACCCTGGCTTCGCCGATGGCCTGCACGGCGGCAATGCCCTCGTCCAGGGCCTTCAGGAAGAGCTGGCGATCCAGTGTGGGCTGGCCTTCCAGTACCGTGCTCATGGCCATGAAGAAGCTGCCGTAGAGCGGGCCCATGGAACCACCAATGCCTTCCATCAGATTGAGCGAGAGCGTATCAAGGGCCGCGGCCAGCGATGCTTCGGGCGTTTGTCTGAGACGTTCACCACACAGGCTGAAGCCCTTGCTCATGTTGATGCCGTGATCGCCATCTCCGATGGCACCATCGACTTCGCTCAGCCAATCGCGGTGCTGATTGATAGTCGAGACCAGGTCCTGGACCACCCAGGCGGCCTGGCGCATATCGAATCCGGTGTTCATGGCCGCCCTCCCTGGCGCAGTCCGATACTGTCGCAGGGGGCGGCCAGGGACTGGTCCAGCTGCGCGTCCAGGCGCATCAGGGTGAGCGTTACGCCCATCATTTCCAGCGAGGTGAAGAGATTGCCCACGAAGCTGTGCGCCACCTGCAGACCGGCATCGCGCAGGCCATCGGCCACATCGGCATAGAGGATGTATTGCTCCATGAGCGGCGTGGCCCCCAGGCCCGAGAGCAGCACGGCGACCTTGTCGCCGCGTGCGAAGGGCAGGTCGGGCAGCAGCCTGTCCAGCATCAGGCGGGCCATGTCGCGCGCCGGGACCACGGCCTGCACCGATACCCCCGGCTCGCCGTGATGGCCGATGCCCACTTCCATCTCACCATGCCTGATCGTGAAGTTGGCCTTGCCGACTGCGGGGATAGTGCAGGCCGACAGGCCGATGCCGATGGAGCGCGTGTTGTCGATGGCCTTTTGCGCGGCCTGGATTACTTCGTCCAGCGTGCCGCCCTGCGCTGCGACCGCACCTGCGACCTTCCACATCAAAATTTCACCGGCCACGCCGCGCCGCTTGTCGGGCTGCTCGGGCGGAGCCGAGGCGGCGTCGTCATTGGCCACCACGGTGCGCACCTCGATGTCGGCGCGTTCGGCCAATTTGATGGCCATCTTCACGTTCATGTTGTCGCCCGCGTAGTTGCCATACAGGCAGGCGATGCCCTGGCCGCCATGGGCGAGCTGGAAGGCGTCCATGAAGGATTTTGCGGTGGGTGAGGAAAATACTTCGCCCACGGCCACGGCATCGACCAGGCCCTGGCCGAGGTAGCCGAGAAAGGCCGGTTCGTGCCCGGAGCCGCCACCAGTGACGATGCCCACGCGGCCCGGCGTGCCGGCGCCGCGATGGCGTAGCACGCGCGGATTGTCCGGGTGGGCGGACAGTCCGGGGTGCGCGGCCAGCACGCCGCGCAGCATGTCTTCGACGACCAGGTCGGGGTTGTTGACGATGCGATTGAGAGTCATGAATCAGTCCTTGGAAAAACGTCGGTCCACTGCAAAAACAAAGTGTCAGGTCACGGTGTAGCCGCCATCGATGAGGATGTTCTCGCCCGTGATCATGGCCGCCTGCGGGCTGGCGAGATAGGCCACCAGATGCGCCACTTCCTCGGGCTGGGCGAAGCGGCCCACGGGAATGCGCGCCCGCATGGCCAGCCCCACCGCACCCGCCCAGGCCTGTTTGCCCAGTTCGGTTTCCACCACCGTCGGTGAAATGGCATTGGCAGTGATGCCGTGGCGCGCCCATTCCAGCGCCAGCACGCGCGTCAACGCCACCAGTGCGGCCTTGCTGGCGCAGTAGGCGGCATGGCGCTCCAGTGCGACTACGCTGGCTTGCGAGGCGAGGTTGATGATGCGTCCGCCCTGCTGGCGCTGCATCAGTGGAAACACCGCCTGCGCCAGCAGGAAGGGAGCCTTCAGATTGATGGCCATGGTGCGGTCCCAGTCGGCGCAGGTGGCCGACTCGGCCTCCTGCAACAAGGCCACGCCGGCATTGTTGACCAGCACGTCGATGCGTCCGCATTGCTGTTCGACCTGGACGATGGCGCGGCCGATGGCGGCTTCGTCGCAGACATCGAGCACCAGGCCGAGGTGGGTGTGGTCCGGCCCGAGCTGTTGGGCCAGCTGCAGCACGGCGTCGCTGCGGTCCACCAGCACCAGCCGGGCACCGCAGCGCGCCAGCAGCTGGCTGGTGGCCAGCCCGATGCCGGCGGCAGCTCCGGTGACCAGGGCGACGCGTCCGGAAAAATCATGCGGCCGCGTCATGGCGTCGGCTGACAGCGCTGCGCTCATTTCTTGACCTTCTTCAGGAAGGCATCGGCGTTCTCCGGGGTGATGGTGGTCCAGGGCACGGTATAGGATTTCTCGGTGCCGCCCTTCCAGGGAAGCTTGTCGCCGTAGTCGGTCCAGATCGTCGAGCGTGGCTGGTAGGATGGCCCCTTGATGGCCCGCAAGGCCACATCCAGTGCGCCTTGCGCCTGCGCCTGGGCATCCTGGAACTGGGTCACCATTTCGCCGCGCTTGACTGCGGCGATGGCATCGGCAATGCCATCGATGCCGACCACCGGGATGGTCTTGGGATCGATACCCTTGGCCTTGATGGCCTGCAGTGCCCCCAGCGCCTCATCATCGTTCTGCGCCAGCACGCCCTTGATCTGGCCGGGATGGGCGGTGAGCCAGTTTTCCATCAGCGCCATCGATTCCGCGCGCGACCAGTTACCGGTTTTGCGGGCCAGCACCTTGACGTCCTTGTTGCGCGCCAGCACTTCATCATTGCCACGCGCACGCTCGATCTGCGCGGACTGGCCGATGGGCCCTTCGATCATGACGATGTTGCCCTTGCCGCCGATGGCCTTCATCAGCGCCTCCGCTTCGAGGCGACCGGCCACCACGTCATCGTTGCCGACGTAGGACGTCAGCACGTCGCCTTGCACGCGGGTATTGGAGCCGATCACCGGGATGCCTGCCTTGACCGCCTTCTGCACCGGTGCCGCGCCCGCCTTGAGGTCGATGGGCACGAAGATGATGGCGTCGTACTTTTGCAGGATCATCGTGTCGAACTGGTTGCTCTGGGTGAGGGCGTCGTAGTTGCCGTCGAAGATGGTGACCTGCACGCTGCCATCCTGTACCGCCGGATGTGCCTTGAGCTGGTTGCTCCACATCTGCATGAATTCGCCCTTGAGGCCGTAGACGGCCGCGCCGATGCGCAGGGGTTTGTTCTGGGCGCTGACACCGGTGGCTACGGCCATCAGCAGCAGGCTGGCGAGGGTTTTCTTGATCATGAATCGTCTCCGTGTGAGTTGTTGTGGGACTTCAGTTTTTCTTGCGCGAGGAATCCAGCAGGACAGCGCCGACGATGATCACGCCCTTGATGACTTGCTGGTAATAGGAAGACACGCCGAGCAGGTTGAGCCCGTTGTTGATGACGCCGATCAGCAGCGCACCCACGACGGTCCCGCCCAGGGTGCCGGTGCCGCCCGAAAGCGAGGTGCCGCCGATGACGACCGCAGCAATCGCATCCAGTTCATAGGACACGCCGGCCTGCGGCAGTGCCGCCGTGGTGCGTGCGGCCAGCAAGACGCCGGCCAGCCCGGCCAGCAGGCCACTGATGACGTACACCGCGAAATAGACCTTGCGGGTATCGATGCCGCTGGTCTTGGCGCTGCGCGCATTACCGCCGACGGCATAGATGTAGCGACCATAGACGGTGAAGCGCAGCACGAACCACGACACCGCGATGACCACGCCGAAGATGACGATGGGCACCGGCACGTGCAGGATCTGCCCGCCACCGATGGAAAGCAGGCCGGGCGGCAGGTCCGAGACCGGCATGCCGTCGTTGTAGATGTAGGTGGCACCGCGTGCGGCGCTCAACATGCCCAGCGTGGCGACGAAGGAAGGCACGGCCATGCGCGCCACCAGCAGGCCGCTGATGGCACCCAGCGCGGCACCCGCGCCCAGTCCGGCCAGTACCGCTACCGCAGGCGGATAGCCGCCGCCGGTGGCCAGCCATGCCGTGACCATGCCGGAGAAGGCCAGCAGCGCACCGACCGACAGGTCGATGCCGCCAGTGAGCACCACATAGGTCATGCCGATGGCGAGGATGCCGTTGATGGAGGTCTGGCGCAGGATGTCAGTCCAGTTTTCCAGCGTCATGAAATACGGCGTGGCCAGTGAGAGCGCGATGCACAGCACGATCAGGGCCGCCAGCACACCGTAGCGCGCATAGGTCTGGCGCAGGCTGGTGAAGGAGGGCGAGGCCAGCCGGCCGACGGAGAGGGAAGTGGGTTTGGTCATCATGGGTTCGTCGTGGATCGTCAGTAGATCGTCGGTGGATCGTCATCGGGATACATCAGGCCGGCATCGCAGACGGGTGCGTCATGGCAGGCACGCACTGCGCTCCCTGCTCATGAGGCCAGGTGCAGCAGTTCTTCCTGAGTGGTGGCATGCGCATCGACCACTTCCACCACGCGACCGCGTTTGAAGATGGCGATGCGGTCGCACAGGTCGAGGATCTCCTGCGCTTCGGAAGACACCACCAGGGCGGCACCGCCGTCCTGCACGAAACGGTCGATCAGCTGGTACACCTCGCGCTTGGCACCTTCATCAATGCCGCGCGTGGGTTCGTCGCACAGCAGGCACCGTGGCTGGGTCGAGAGACAGCGCGCCAGCACCACCTTCTGCTGGTTGCCGCCGCTCATGGAGGAGACCGGCAGATGCGGTGAACTGACCTTGATCTGCAGGCGCTGGATCATCTGCCGCACCAGCGTATCGACGCGGCTGCGCCGGATCAGCGGCAGGCGCGACATGCGTCGGTAGGCGGCCAGCACGATGTTGTCCTGGATCGAGGCGCACAGCACCAGACCGCTGTCCTTGCGGTCTTCGGTCACCAGCGCCAGGCCGGCGGCGATGCTGGCCGCGGGCCGGCCGGCGGGCAAGGACTGCTGCCGCAGCGTGACGGCACCCTGGTCGGGCCGGGTCAGGCCGTAGATGCAATTGAGGTATTCGCTGCGGCCCGAGCCCATCAGGCCATAGATGCCGACCACTTCGCCTGCATGGACCTGCAGCGAGACCTGGTGGAATTCCCCTTGGCGACCCAGCGCTTCGGTCGACAGGATCGCCTCCCCACCCTGGCGACGGCGGCGTTCCTGCACCTGCAGCGTGCGGCCGACGATGGCCTTGACCAGGCTGGCACGGTCGATATCGCGGATCAGGCCGGTCTCGACGAAGCGGCCATCGCGAAAGACGGTGTAGCTGTCGGCGATCTGGAAGATTTCGGAAAGACGGTGCGACACATAGATGATGCCGGTGCCTTGCGCGGCCACGCTGCGGATGGCGCGGAACAGGACTTCGGTCTCCTTTTCGCCGATGGCCGAGGTGGGTTCGTCCATGATCATGACATCGCAGTCGTGGCTGAAGGCCTTGGCGATTTCCACCAGCTGCACCTGGGCCAGGCTCAGGTCCTGCATGCGGGCGCGCGCATCGACCTGGAATTGCAGACGATCCAGCAGCGCCTGCGCCTGCCGCTCCATGGCGCGGGTGTTGACACAGACCCCGGCCACGCGCGGCTCACGGCCGAGGAACAGATTTTCCGCCACGCTCATGCCGGGGATGGGCGAGAGTTCCTGCGTGATGATGGCAATGTGGTGCTGCAGGGCTTCGGCAGGCGAATGGAAATCCACCGGCTGACCCTTGAGGCGAATCTCGCCGCCGTCCCGTCGCAGCAGGCCCATGATGATGGCCAGGAAGGTCGACTTGCCGGCACCGTTGCCGCCGCACAGCGCATGCACGCTGCCCCGCTTCAACTGCAGACGTCCGTCTGCCAGTGCCACGACCTCGTGGAAGGACTTGCTCACTCCATGTGCTTCCAGCAAAAGCTCTGCCATGGCTGTCTCCATACATGCGCTGGTCAAATGTCCAGCGATGGGTAAATGTTTGTTGTGAGCCCATCATTGCAAAGAATTTTTTTGCTGTCAATGCTCATTTGCTCATCGTTTTAAATAACTTTTCCTTCTGTTTTGCGCCGCAATAATGCAATTCAGAGGCATAAAAGGTGAATTTATGCGGTTTTTGTGGCGTAACGATCACTTTTGCATTAGTCTCTCGGTGAACAAATGCTCTTGCATGAATAAATATTCTGGCGGGGCATGAGCAAAGCAGTTCATCGTCACCAGGAGACAAGGATGAAAATAGGCATCGGATGCGACGAAGCGGCGTATGCGCTCAAGGAGGTCATCAAGGGCCATCTGGCAGCCAAGGGCCTTGACGTGGTGGACTACGGCACCCATGATACGGAGCCCGTGATTTACCCCGACATCGCCTTCGCGGTGGCCGAACAGATCAGGCAAGGGGTGATTGGCCGCGCCGTCCTGTTGTGCGGTACGGGCATCGGCATGGCGATCTCGGCCAACAAGGTGCCGGGGGTGCGCGCGGCGCAATGCCACGACACCTATTCCGCCGAACGGGCCAGCAAGAGCAATGACGCCCAGATCATCACCCTGGGCGCACGCGTGGTCGGGACCGAACTGGCCAAGGCCATCGTCGATACCTGGCTGGCGGCGGAGTTTTCAGGTGGGCGCTCGACCGAAAAGCTGGAGCGCATCAAAGAGTATGAACATCATTTGCACAATACCAAGCGCCCATAGGCGCAGCGCTGCCGGGTGCAAGCCGGCAGCCATGCAGAGGCACACGCAAGCTAAGGGGGGAATCCATGTCCATGGATGAATTGACGCGTCTGGCCACGCTGTATTACGTCGATGGTCTGACGCAGCAGGAGCTGTCGGAGCGTTTTTCGATTTCACGCGCTTCGATTGCGCGCATGCTCAAGCGTGCCCAGGATGAGGGCATCGTGGAGATCCGCGTGCGCCATCATCCGGGCCAGACCATTGAGCTGGAACATGCGCTGATTCAGCGTTTCGGTATCGAGCGCGCGCTCATCTCGGTCAGCCACAACGACCAGAACCGCCAGCGCGCCATGCTGGCCGGGCTGGTGGCCAATCATCTCGACCGCAGCCTGACCGATGACAGCATCGTGGCCGTCGGTATCGGGCGCAACATCAATGCGGTGTCCGAACACGCGGTGTCCAATACGCGGCGCAGCGCCACCTTCGTCTGTGGTATCGGCGGTTACTATCGCGGTGGCGAAGCGATGAACTCCGATCACATCTGCCGTCGCCTGGCCTCGCGGTTCGGTGGCGACAGCGAGACGCTGTATGCCCCGGCACTGGTCAACAATGCAGCCATGCGCGATGCCCTGCTGGCCAACGATGCGGTCCGTCCGACGCTGGACAAGGCGCGCCGCGCCCATGTGGCACTCATTGGTGTGGGCGATATCAATGAAGACAGTCCGATGGTGCGCATGGGCTGGTTCTCGCCTCAGGAAATCCTGGAGCTCAAGCGCCATGGCGCGGTAGGCGACATGATGGGCTATGACTTCATCAACATTCAGGGCGAACCCGTCCGTACGGAAACGCACTCGCGTGTCATCGGCCTGACGGTGGATGACTTGCGGCGCATTCCCGACGTCATCGCAGTCGCCAGCGAAAGCGGCAAGGCCAGCGCCATGCTGGGCGCACTGCGCACCGGCACCATCAAGACGCTGGCCACGACCGACAGCATTGCGCATACGCTGCTTACCTTGGAAGAGGCGACCAGGAAGAACACCGCGTGAGCTGAATCGAAGGGCCGGCGAGCTTGTTCCTGCTGACCCCTGCGCAATGAAGAAGGCCGCATCGCGCAGACGATGCGGCCTTCTTTTTGTTGAGCACGTTGTGGAAAAAGGCGCAGCTGCGCCGCTCTCCTTAACGCAATGCGTCGACGATCTGCTCCAGCTTCACCGCATCGGCGGCGAACTGGCGGATGCCTTCGGCAAGTTTTTCGGTGGCCATCGCATCACCGTTCAAGGCCAGGCGGAAGGCCTTTTCATCCAGCGAGATGCGCTCGATATCGGCGGCATCGGCCGCTTCCTTGCTCAGCTTGCGTTCGACCGGTGCATCGGTGTCGGCCAGCTTTTGCAGCAGGTCCGGGCTGATGGTCAGCAGGTCGCAACCGGCCAGCTCGACGATCTGCGAGGTATTGCGGAAGCTCGCACCCATCACTTCGGTGGTGTAGCCGAACTTGCGGTAGTAGTTGTAGACCGACTTGACCGATTGCACGCCCGGATCATCGCTGCCGGTGTATTCCTGGCCGGTGGATTTCTTGTACCAGTCATAGATGCGGCCGACGAAGGGCGAGATCAGCTGGACCCTGGCCTCGGCGCAGGCGATGGCTTGCGGCAGCGAGAACAGCAGGGTCAGGTTGCAGCGGATGCCATCCTTTTCCAGAATCTCGGCGGCACGGATGCCTTCCCAGGTGGAGGCGATCTTGATCAGCACGCGCTCGCGGGCGATGCCGGCTTCTTCATACAGACGGATCAGCTCGCGGCCCTTGGCGACCGTGCCTGCGGTATCGAAGGACAGGCGCGCATCGGTCTCGGTGGAGACGCGGCCCGGGATGAGCTTGAGGATTTCCAGCCCGAAGGCGATCAGCAGGCGATCGATGATCTCATCGGTGCTCTTGCCGGCATGCGCCTTGACCACCGACTCCAGCAGCGGCTTGTACTCGGCCTTCTGCACGGCCTTGAGGATCAGCGAGGGATTGGTGGTGGCGTCCTGCGGGGCGAAGGCCTTCATCGCCTGGAAGTCGCCGGTATCGGCCACGATGGTGGTGTACTGCTTCAACTGGTCAAGCTGGCTCATGGAAAGTCCTGTTGCTAAAAGAATGAAAGGGACCGCGGCATTGTACGCATGGATGCTGCGCTGTCTGTCGGTCAATGGCTGATCCTTGATCCGTCGCAGTCCTCTCAACGGAAGAAGGAGTCGAATTGCATGTCGAATTTCTGCAGCGACTTCTGGGCGTTCTGCATTTTCTTGCGGAATTCCGGTCCGCGCCGCAGGGCCAGGCCCACGGCGAGGATGTCGATCACCACCAGGTGCGCCAGGCGCGCCGAGATGGGCGTATAGGGATCGATGTTGAAGGACAGGTCGATGGGCACCAGCACCGTGGCCAGTTCGGCCAGGGGGGTGCCGGACGGACCCAGCACGATGATGTCGGCGCCGCCCTTGCGCGCCAGCTGGATCGAGCGCAGCAGGGCCGCGTTGCCGCCACGCTGCGAGATCGCCACCACGCAGTCCCCCGCTTTCAGCAGCGAGGCCGCGATGCTGTGAATGTGCGGGTCGGAATAGGCCACCGTGGGCACACCGGAGCGGAAGAACTTGTGCTGCGCGTCGTTGGCCACGATGCCGGAGGTTCCCTGGCCGTAGAACTCGATCTTGTTGGCACGCGCCAGCACGTCCAGCGCCAGCTGGATGGCATCCGGGTTCAGGTGGTTGCGCAAGTCCAGCAGGGTATTGATGGAGCGGCTGCAGATCTTGTTGACCAGATCGGCGGCCAGGTCATCCTGGGCCAGTGTCTCGTCGGCGCCGGGCAGTGCCAGTGCCAGGCTCTGCGCGAGTTTCAGTTTGAAGTCATGCCAGCCCTCGTAACCGATGGCGCGGCAGAAGCGGATCACGGTCGGTTCCGACACTTCCGCATTCTTGGCCAGCGCCGTCAGGTTCTCCGCCAGCGCCAGTTGCGGATTGGCGAGGATGGTGGCCGCCACCTTCTTCTCCGATTTGGAGAGGGAGTTGATGTGGGTGCGGATGGAGTCGAGCAGCATGGACATGAGGTGGACCTGGTGATGCTGAGCGCGCTGCCTCAGACCTCGGGCAGCGCTTCTTCGCGCCACTGCAGACCATCGCGGCCGATGAGGGCGCTGGCGGCCGCCGGTCCCCAGGTGCCGGCGTTGTAGGGCACGGGGTCGGCTTCCTGCTGGTCCCAGTAGGTCAGGATCGGTTCCACCCATTCCCAGGCGGCTTCCAGTTCGTCGCTGCGCATGAAGAGCGTGAGGTGGCCGCGCAGCACATCCAGCAGCAGGCGCTCGTAGGCGTCCATGCGCGGGGTCTTGAATTTCTCGCGGAAGTCCAGTTCCAGTTCCACCGGGCGCAGGCGCATGCCGTCACCGGGCTGCTTGGCCATCAGGTTCATGTGCAGGCCTTCGTCGGGCTGCAGGCGGATCACCAGGCAGTTGGGCGTGTCGTTCTGATGCGCGAAGATGGAATGCGGCACGCTCTTGAAGCGCACCACGATCTCGGCCAGCGAATCGGCCATGCGCTTGCCGGTACGTAGATAGAAGGGCACGCCGGCCCAGCGCCACGTATCGATCTCGGCCTTCACGGCCACATAGGTCTCGGTGCGCGAATCGGGGTTGGCATCGGCTTCCTTGCGGTAGCCCGGCACGGCCACGCCATCGACGTGACCGGCGCGGTACTGGCCGCGCACCACGTTCATGGCCAGCGTGGTTGGGGTAAAGCGCTTGAGCGAGCGCAGCACCTTCAGTTTTTCGTCACGCACGGCATCGGCCGAGTTGGACACGGGTGGCTCCATGGCCACGATACACAGCAGTTGCAGCAGATGGTTCTGCAGCATGTCGCGCAGTGCGCCGGAGGTGTCGTAGTAATCGAAGCGGCCGCCCACGCCAAGCTCTTCGGCGATGGTGATCTGCACATCGGAAATCCATTCGCGGCGCCACAGCGGTTCGAACAGCACATTGCCGAAGCGCAGCGCCAGCAGGTTCTGCACGGCCTCCTTGCCGAGGTAGTGGTCGATACGGAAGATCTGCGATTCCTGGAAGAAGCGGCCCACCTGCGCATTGATGTTGCGGGCGCTCTCCAGGTCGCGGCCCAGCGGCTTTTCCAGCACCACGCGCGAGGTCGGCGTGACCAGTCCGGCTTTGGACAGATTCTCGCAGATGGAGGCGAACAGGCTGGGCGGCGTGGCCAGGTAGAACACGCGGGGCAGGCCATCGACATTGCGCAGGGCTTCCTTCAGGTGGCTGAAGCTGTCCGCATCCTTGGCATTGACGGAGGCGTATTGCAGACGGTTGGTGAAGCGCTCCCAGACGGTGGCGTCCATGTTGGAAGCGGACACGTGGGGCTTGGAATCCTTTTCCACCAGCTTGAGGAAATCCTCGCGCGACTTTTCATCGCGGCCCAGGCAGATGATGCGTGCGTCGGCCGGCAGGTCGCGCGCGCGTTCGCGGGCGTACAGCGCCGGCAGCAGCTTGCGCATCGACAGGTCGCCGGTGCCGCCGAATAAAACCAGATCGAAATCAGAAGTAGCCATGGTGTGTTGTCTCTTGTGCGTGAAGTAGCGGATTGGAGCGCTACGTGGTTGCCAGCCTTACTGCGCCGCGCCGCTCGCCTGGCGGGCCAGGGCGATCAGTGCGCTGGTGGAGGCATCGTGCCGTGCGGCCTCCGGTGCGGTGTCGGACTTCAGTTCGGCCAGGATGGTCTTGGCCAGGACCTTGCCCAGTTCCACGCCCCACTGGTCGAAACTGTTGATGCCCCAGATCGCGCCTTGCACGAAAGTCTTGTGCTCGTAGAGCGCAATCATCGCGCCCAGCGCATGCGGGCTCAGTTCGGGCAGCAGCAGGGTATTGCTGGGACGGTTGCCGTCGAAGGTTTTGTGCGGGATCAGTGCCGCGAGTTCCGCTTCGGGCAGGCCCTGGGCCTGCAGATCGGCGCGTACTTCGTCGGCATCCTTGCCGCGCATGAAGGCTTCGGACTGCGCGAAGCAGTTGGCCAGCAGTGCTTCCTGGTGCCCGGCAATGCCGTGCGAAGGTTTCAGTACCGCGATGAAATCGATGGGGGTAATGTCGGTACCCTGATGCAGCAACTGGAAATAGGCGTGCTGGCCATTGGTGCCGACGTCGCCCCAGATGGCCGGGCAGGTCTGCACGGCAACGGGCGTGCCGTCGCGGGTGATGCGCTTGCCGTTGCTCTCCATGTCCAGCTGTTGCAGATAGGCCGGGAAGAAGCGCAGCCATTGGTGATAGGGCGCAATGGTGAGCGAGGCGCTGTCGAGGAAGTTGCGGTTCCAGATGCCCACCAGGGCCTGGATCACCGGCATGTTCACGGCAAGCGGTGCTTCGCGGAAATGGCGGTCCATGGCGTGGGCGCCGGCCAGGAACTGCGCGAAGTTCTCATAGCCGATCAGCAGTGCCACCGGCAGGCCGATGGCCGACCATACCGAATAGCGGCCGCCCACCCAGTCCCAGAAGGGGAACATGTTCTCGGTATCGATGCCGAAGGCGGCTACCTCACTGGCATTGGTCGAGACGGCCACGAAATGCCTGGCCAGGTCCTCGGACTTGCCATGCTGCAAGAACCAGGCACGCGCCGACTTGGCGTTGAGCATGGTCTCCTGGGTGGTGAAGGTCTTGGAGGCGACGATGAAAAGCGTGGTCTCGGGATTGATGCGCGAGAGCACCTCATCGAGATCGTGCCCGTCGACGTTGGAGACGAAGTGTGCGGTCAGCCGTGCGTGGCGATAGTCGCGCAGCGCCGTACAGACCATCTGCGGACCGAGGAAGGAGCCGCCGATCCCGATGTTGACGATATCGGTGATCTCGCGCCCGGTATAGCCGCGCCAGGCGCCGCTGCGCACGCGCTCGGAGAAGGCGCGGATGTGCTGCAGGACGGCGTGAACCTCCTGGATCACCGGCTGTCCGTCCACTTGGGCGTCGCAGGCATCGGCCGGCGCGCGCAGGGCGGTGTGCAGGACGGCGCGTTGTTCGGTAAAGTTGATCTTCTCGCCGCGGAACATGGCTTCGCGCAGCGCTTCCACACCGCGCTCACGGGCCAGGCTCAGCAGCAGCTCCAGGGTGTCGGCGTTGAGGCGGTTCTTGGAATAATCCAGCAGCAGCCCGGCCGCACGCACGTGCATGCGCTCGAAACGGTCGGGCTGTTGGGCGAACAGGTCGCGCAGGTGCCATTGAACTGCCGTGGCGTGATGTGCTTGCAATGCCTTGAAGGCGGCCGTGTCGGTCAGGGCGGTGGTATGCATGAGTTGGATGTCGGTTGGCTGTCGTGGCCCGGCAGGAGCAACGCCGGCCGTGGGCAGGTTCTCGGGACAACGCAGACGACTATACATCAAATGGCGTCAAAGTGGTAGTTTCACTACAGTTTATGACGCCCCCGTTACATTGCTGCGCGGCATCGTCATGATGAGCTTCCCGGTACGAAGTGATAAGGGTTTTGAAGCAGAATGTTCGTTACCAATGAAAAGGCATGCAGGACTGGCCTGCTGCAGCGCTCTAAGTGTATGATTTCATTCGGCCAAAATTGTGTAGTAAAATTACAGTGTTAACGCTAACAGGAAACCGACAATGCCTCTCAACGCTACCTTAGCCAGCGTCACCCAACGCATCGCCGAACGTAGCCGTCCTTACCGGACCGCTTATCTCGAACGCCTGGAAGCGGCGCGCCGCAAGGGCGCGCAGCGCGGCGCGCTGGCCTGCACGAACCTGGCCCACGGCTTCGCCGCCTTTCCCGCCAATGACAAGCTGAAGCTGAAGGAAGACAAGGCACCGTCGCTGGCCATCGTCTCGGCCTACAACGACATGCTCTCGGCGCACCAGCCCTTCGAGCGTTTTCCCCAGATCATCAAAGAAGCCGCACGTGAAGCCGGTGCCGTGGCGCAGTTCGCCGGCGGCACCCCGGCCATGTGCGATGGCGTCACGCAAGGCCAGAGCGGCATGGAGATGTCGCTGTTCTCGCGCGACGCCATCGCCATGGCGACCGCCATCGCGCTGTCGCACAACATGTTCGATGCGGCGCTGTACCTGGGCGTGTGCGACAAGATCGTGCCGGGCCTGTTGATCGGTGCGCTGCACTTCGGCCATCTTCCTGCCGTGTTCGTTCCGGCCGGGCCGATGACCAGCGGCATGAGCAACAGTGACAAGGTAAAGATCCGCCAGCTCTACACGGCCGGCAAGATCGGTCGCGCCGAACTGCTGGAAGCCGAATCCAAGTCCTACCACGGCGCCGGCACCTGCACCTTCTATGGCACCGCCAACAGCAACCAGATGCTGATGGAAGCCATGGGCCTGCACCTGCCAGGCGCCGCCTTCATCACCCCCAACACGCCGCTGCGCGATGCGCTCACGGCGGCTGCGGCCAAGCAGGCTGCCAAGATCACCGACCTCGGTTCGCAATACACGCCAGTGGGCCGCATGATCGACGAAAAGGCCATCGTCAATGCCATCGTCGCGCTGCACGCCACCGGCGGCTCCACCAATCACACCCTGCATCTGGTGGCCATCGCCAAGGCGGCCGGCATCGTGATCGACTGGGATGACTTCGACAAGCTCTCGGCCGTGGTGCCGCTGATCACCAAGATTTATCCGAACGGCACGGCCGATGTGAACCACTTCCATGCGGCGGGCGGTACCGGCTTCGTGCTGCGCGAGCTGATCGATGCCGGCCTGATGCATGACGACGTGACCACCATCCTCGGTCAGGGCCTGCGCCAGCACTGCAAGGAGCCGATGCTGGCCGCCGAAGGCGAGAACGGTCGTCCCGGCATCGTCACCTGGCATGACGCGCCAGCCCAAAGCGGCGACGAAGGCGTGCTGGGCACGGTGGCCAAGCCCTTTGCGGCCGATGGTGGCTTGAAGCTGCTGCAGGGCAACCTCGGCCGTGCCGTCATCAAGATCTCCGCCGTCAAGCCCGAGCATCGGGTGGTGGAAGCGCCGGCCATCGTGTTCCATTCGCAGGAAGCCTTCATGGCCGCCTTCAAGGCCGGCGAGCTGGACCGCGATTTCGTGGCCGTGATCACCTTCCAGGGTCCGCGCGCCAACGGCATGCCGGAGCTGCACTCGCTGACCCCGGCGCTGGGCATCCTGCAGGACAAGGGGCGTCATGTGGCGCTGGTCACCGATGGCCGCATGTCGGGCGCATCGGGTAAAGTACCTGCCGCGATCCACGTCACGCCGGAGGTGCTGGGCGGTGGTCCGCTGGGGCGCGTGCGCACTGGCGACATCATCCGCCTGGACGCCGATGCGGGTACGCTGCAAGCCAAGGTGGATGCGGCCGAGTGGGATGCGCGTGCCCAGGACAGCAGCGACCTCTCGGGCAATCAGCACGGCATGGGCCGCGAATTGTTCAGCATGTTCCGCAACGCGGTGGGAACCGCAGAAGAGGGCGGCGCCACCTTCGGCCTGCCGCCGATTTTTGAGAAAGAGAAAGTCACGGTATGAAGACCACACTGGAAATCATGCGCGCCTCGCCGGTCATTCCGGTGATCGCCATCGACAAGTTCGAACACGCCGTGCCGCTGGCGCGCGCGTTGGTGGCAGGCGGAATCCGCGTGCTGGAAATCACCCTGCGCACCGAGCATGGCCTGCCGGCCATCCGTGCCATTGCCGAGTCGGTGCCGGACGCCATCGTCGGGGTCGGTACGCTGACCTCGCCCGAAGAGTTCACGGCATCGCGTGATGCGGGCGCGGTCTTTGGCGTCTCGCCCGGCCTGACCCCGGCGCTGATCGAAGCGGCCAAGCGCAGCGGCCTGCCGCTGTTGCCGGGCGTGATGACGCCTTCGGAAGTGATGGCCGCACGCGAAGCGGGCTTCCGTCAGCTCAAGCTGTTCCCGGCCGTACCGGCCGGTGGCGTGGGCATGCTCAACGGTATCGCCGGTCCGCTGGCGGACGTGTCGTTCTGCCCGACAGGCGGCATCACGCAAGAGACGGCACCGCAGTTCCTGGCCTGCAAGAACGTGGTCTGCGTGGGCGGTTCCTGGCTGACCCCGAAGGCGGCCATCGAGGCCGGTGACTGGGACAAGATCACCGAGATCGCCAAGGCAGCGGCTGCGTTGAAGAAGGTTTGAGTTTTCCACAGCCTTGAGAGAAGACGGTGGCGGATTTTCGTACCGTCTGATCGATTCGGAAAGCCTCGGTTTGCAGCCGGGGCTTTTTGTTTTTGCATCAGGGAATCGGATCAATTTGCCCCGTGTCAGACTAGCCGCTCTCTTAGTCTTGTGTAGCACTTTGCGGGGTCGGCTTCGCCAAAACGCACTTCACAAAAAAGTCTGAACGCAGAACGCTCCGAACGCGAAAGCTCATCAATAGGAACGAAGTCAAGGCCCTTCCACGCTGGGTTGGAAAAGTAGAGTTGTAGAGAAGGTCGATGCTTGATGAACGGCTCCCAAGAAACCCCCATCTCATGATCCCCGACGATTTTTTCGAAACCAATAAAAGGCCATAGCGCGACCGTAGTCGCTATGGTGAACACTAGTTTGAACAGTAGTCTTCTCATGGTGGTGTCAAATTGAAATCCCGGCGCATCATTTCCACGAGGATCATCCCGTAGACGCCAGGGCATGCTCGGCTGGTGCCATGGGTAATCGCAAACTCTCGGTGGCCGCCCAGTGTCTTGATTTCGAAGAAATGGAGTAGGGTTTTGATCAATGCGAATGCCGCTTCGACCTGCTGTTCGGTTGGTTCGTCATGTGTAACGTCTGCCTTATCTTTCTGTTCGCCTAACCATTCTTTGATACCCGCTATGACGCCGCGCTTCTTGGTGACGTTCCATGCACCTGGTCCATGTCTTTCAGCTTCGCCACGGACCGTCAGATCGCTCAAAAACACGATGCCAATCACGCCGGTATTGCCGCCTTCGATGTGTGCCCCTCGGCAGCGAAGATCAAGCGCTTCGTAAATCACGCCCTGGCAGTCGATTGCGTAGTGGTAACTGAGGTTGCCGAACGATTGGATATCGGTGGCTTCCGCCTTTTGCATTTCGGTCGCCCCATCGGCCGCACAACTATAGCTGTTTCCTGCATGGTGTATTGCAATCGCCTTATAGTCCCAGTCTGCTTTGGGATTTGTCGTTGGTTCCTTCGCTTTCCAATCGGACCGTGTTTTGAATTGAATTTTTTTACGCCGAATTTCGACAATGATGGCCTGTCTGGTCGCAGCTTTGGAATCGACATTGACTTGTACCGTTTTGGTTGCGGTTCCCGACTTGGCTTCCATAGCAGTCCAGGTGTCGAAGGTACCTGTCTTGAGATCGTCGGGAGAGTTGCTGCTCATACTGTCAAGTCCTCCCGATCAATGTTGTCTCCCTTGGGCGACTTGAACATGAAGTGGACTCCGATCTGCTCCGGATGCGGGGCCTCGACAATTTCGGTGTAGCCCTCACGGTCGGTTATCCCGCCATGCTGCGTGGCGTTTTCACGCGTGAGAATGTAAATGCATCTTGGCACCGGCTGTCCAGTCTCGGGGTCAAGAGCCTGAAACCTGATTGTGTAGACCTGATTCTGATCAGGAGATAGGGCTATGACTTGGGATGCAGGTGCAGGGCCAGCGGTAACCGACGCGGAAGGTTCAGAATCATCGTCGATGGTCGCGGTATTCTGGCTGGCAATCAGTTTTGCGCCGCATGAGGTGATGTCATCCTGTCTGGCGATGTTCTGGCTGCTCCACATGGATGGAGCTCCTGTGATGATGGGAAATGCTCCTTTGCAGCGTGGGCAAGACACCAAGTCACCTTTGCGCGCTACGGACTTGCCATATATGGCGAAAGTATGATCGGCGCTGATGACGGTCCCACCGTGCGTGGTCCGGTCGCCGTAGCGAATGATAGGGCGCTTAGCCAATTTGCAGCCCTCCCGCCAATGCCTCGTATTTCATCTTGCTCCTTCCGGTTATCAGCGAACGCAGCTATCACAAAATCTCAGGACAGCATGTGATCTTCAGCATGCGAACAGAGGCGCGAGTGTACGGTTCGCCAACCAGAAAAAGACCTTCAACTTGAGAACAAAGGCAGCACTTTCGAAAAACATCGGATGTGACATCAAGTTCGAGTTCAAGAAAAAGGGCGGGAGCGATTGATTCGCTACCCGCCCTTTTCCTTTGCCTGCTTTTACTTCTTTATTCCTTGGTCACCATCCCCTGCTCCACCGGCCCCTGCGCCTGCTGCTTCAGCTTGTAAGCCAGCACCAGCAGGATAATGCCCAGCACGATCATCGGCACCGACAGCATCTGCCCCGCTGAAATGGTGATGCCGCCAAAATGCACCTCGTAATCCGGCACACGGAAATACTCGGTGAAGAAGCGCGCGCAGCCATACAGCAGCGAGAACATCGCCGCCACCGCCATGCGCGGACGGGCATGGCGCGCGAAGATCCACAGGATGATGAACAGCAGGATGCCATCGACCAGCATCTGATAGATCGGCGAAGGATGGCGCGGGATGTTGTCCACGTTGGGCCAGATCATGGCCCAGGGCAAGGAGGGATCGGCCGGTCGGCCCGGCAGTTCGGCATTGATGAAGTTGCCCAGGCGGCCGGCGGCATAACCCAGCGGCACCATGGGCGCGATGAAGTCCATGATGTCCATCAGGTTGCGCCCGCGCTTGCGGCCCCACAGGTACATCGCCAGCAGCACCCCGAGGAAGCCGCCGTGGAAGGACATGCCGCCCTTCCACACCGCGATCATGTCGGCCGGATGCGCAAAGTAATACGCCGGGTTGTAGAACAGGATCTCGCCCAGCCGCCCCCCGAGCACCACCCCGAGCACGCCATAGAAGAGCATGTCGTCGAGGTCTTCCTTCTTCCAGCCGACGGCGGCGATGTGCGGCTGCTTGATGCGCAGGCGTCCCAGCGCGATGAATTGGGCAAAGGCCAGCAGGTACATGAGGCCGTACCAGTGGACGGCCAGCGGCCCGATGTGGATGGCGATCGGGTCGGGCATGGGGTGGACGAGCATGAGTTTGATCTTTCTGTTGTTGGGCGGAACGGCGGTTGGAGCGCGGCGGCCTGCGCAAGTTCGCCAGAATGATTCCCGCAAGATGGGATCAGGTGGGCGTCTCCAGCTGGTCCAGCAATGCGCGCAAGACGCCTGAAGGGTTGTCGCGGCGCCAGGCCAGGCCGGTCTGGATCTCCGGTGCCGCATCCGAAAGCCGGCGGTAGTCCACGCCCGGGCGTTTCAGATTCGACACGGATTGTGGCACAAGCGCCATTCCCATGCCAGCCGAGACCAGGCCGACGATGGTCTGCATCTGGATCGCCTCCTGGCCGATGTGGGGCGTCACGCCAGCATCGCGAAAGCACGACAGGATGGTGTCATGAAAGGCCGGCGCAATGCGGCGCGGGAAGATGATCAGGGGCAGCTCGCGCAGGCTCTTCAACGAGACCGCTCCACGCTTACGGACCGCGCCTTCGGGGAGCGCTGCGATCAGCGGCTCCGACAGCACCGGCCGTACGTCCAGCACGGCAGCGGCTTTCTCCGGCAGCGGCGGCAGCAGCAGGCCGGCGTCGATCTTGCCCTGCATCAGGTCTTCCAGCTGGATATCGGTGGTGGCCTCGCGCAATTCGATCTGCACTTGCGGATAACGCGCCCGGAAGCGCTGCAGCAGCGGAGGCAGGATGCTGTAGTCGGCGCTGGAAATGAAGGAAAGCGATAAAAGTCCCGACGCCCCGCTGGCCGCGCGCCGGGCCAGATCGGGCAGGGCGGCCGCCTGTTGCAGGATGCGCTGCACCTCCGGCAGCAGGGCCTGGCCGGCCGGTGTGAGCGCCACGCTGCGCTTGGTGCGCTGGAACAGGGGCGTGCCCAGTTGTTCTTCCAGCGCGGCGATGGTCTGCGACAGCGGCGGCTGGGTCATGTGCAGGCGCGCAGCGGCGCGGCCGAAGTGCTTTTCTTCGGCGACGGCGGCAAAGTAGCGCAGTTGGCGCAATTCCAGGCGGGGGTGGTCGGACATGGACTGATAGCGGATCCGAATGAGTCGGGCGTCCATGATATCCCCGGCCCGCAGGAGCGACAAGGCGGTGAAGAGGTGATATTTCTGTCATGGAATTTGATCTATGACAGATATAGGCCAAGCCCCATAGAGGGCGCGCTGCGAAGGCGGGTAGAATAGCCCCGCCTGTGAAGCGCCTGGAGAATGCTGCCGCAGGCCAGTCCGTTCACCGCTTGCTGAGGAGCCCTAATGAAAACCCTGTTGTTGATCGCCACCCTGATGGCCGGATCGGCCCTGTCGGCCCAAGCCATGGCCAGTGAGCAGTTGGCCAAATCCAAGAATTGCATGGCCTGCCACTCGGTGGATGCCAAGATCGTCGGCCCCGCCTACAAGGAAGTGGCCAAGAGATATGCCGGCCAGAAGGATGCCGAAGCCAAGCTGGTCAAGAAAGTGCTCGAAGGCGGTAGCGGCGCATGGGGCGCGGTGGCCATGCCGGCCAACAAGGGCCAGGTGACCGAGGCTGAAGCGCATCAGCTGGTGAAGTGGGTGTTGAGCCTGAAGTGAGCGTGAATCATACGCAATGAAAAAAGGAGGCCGAGGTCTCCTTTTTCTTTTTCTTCCCCACGCGGCGATGCCGCTACTCAGGCCGAACGGGTGGTGAGGTCTCCTGCTCAAGCTATGCTGGCCCACTCATTCAATTGCTGGTTCTCTGCTGCCGCGCCACTTCCTTGCGCTTCATGGAGAGATATTCCTCGCGGCTGACCTCATGCAACTGGCGAGGATACTGTTCGGTCGCACCATACCAGGTCGTCAGCCGCTTCTCCAGGCGCTCTGCAGGCGGGGCGTCCAGAGCGGCGAGATAGGCATCGATGGCCAGGTAGTAACGCATGGTATTGCGCTCCACCGTGGCGCGGCTGCCCGAGACGTATTGCGGCTGTCCGTTGGCTTCGCGCCTGACGATGCTGAAGCCCACCTTGTCGCGGCCCACCGTCATGAGGTAGGCGCGCAGCGCCAGCCTGCTGGCCATGCCATAGGAATAGGCATAGCTGAAATGCAGGAAGGAGCG
Organism: Herbaspirillum sp. DW155; assembly: GCF_037076565.1. Classification (NCBI taxonomy): domain Bacteria; kingdom Pseudomonadati; phylum Pseudomonadota; class Betaproteobacteria; order Burkholderiales; family Oxalobacteraceae; genus Herbaspirillum; species Herbaspirillum sp. DW155. The sequence continues at coordinate 1,033,574 of NZ_AP029028.1, forward strand.
CTCGCCGTCCAGCGGGATGGCTTCGATCTCGATGCGGTAGTTGGAGGTGTCCAGCGGCCCCTTGTCGGCCAGCATCGAGGACGAGAAATAGTCCGCTGCGCTGATACCGCCGTGGTAGCGCAGGTCCACGCGATAGGTATCGTCGAGTTCCTGCTCGCTCTTCTTGCCGACCTGCATGCGCAGCGTGGTCTTGTCGCCTTCGCGCAGCAGCCGGCAGTACTTGGTGTTGAGGTGCAGGATCAGGATGTCGCACCAGTGTTCGGGACCGTCCAGCGAGCTGCGCACCCGGGCGAAGGGATAGTCGAGCACGGCGTAGATGTCGCCCTTGACGGTGCTGCCGTCCTCGCGTGAATTCAGGTAGAGCGGGCGGTGGTAGGCGTTGCTGCCGAGTTCGCCCTGCAGCTCCTCATGGCGGCTCTTCATGGCCGCTGCGCCGGTCTGGGTTTGCGCCTGCGCCCAGCTGCAGGCCACCAGCGCCAGGGCGGCAGGCATGAGACGCAGGCACAGGCACAAGTACAAGCACAAGCGGGACAAGGTGGATCGCACGCCGGACTCCTCTTCAAAAATCAGCTCTATCGTTCACTTGTTTCATCATTCCATCCCGCTCACAGCAGGCGGGACCACACGCTGGCGCCAAATTCCTTCATGCGCTCGCTAACCGGCCGCTGGTCCCATTGTTCCTTTGTGATCTCCCTGGAGGCGCCAAGATCCCGGTCGAACATGCTTTTCATCTGCACGCCGAATTGCGGGCTCAGGATGACGGCATTGATTTCCTGGTTGTAGACGAAGCTGCGCCAGTCGAGGTTGGTCGAGCCGATGGTGGACCAGACGCCATCGATCAAGGCGGTCTTGGAATGCAGCAGCGCATCCTGGCGTTCGTAGATGCGGATGCCGGCCTCCAGCAGTTCGCTGTAGAAGGAACGCGAGGCATACAGCACCAGCGAGGAATCGCTGTGCGAAGGCAGGATCAGGCGCACGTCCACGCCGCGCCTGGCCGCATTCTTGAGCGAATCACGCAGTTGCGGGTCGGGCACGAAATAGGCGTTGGTCAGGTAGATCGAGCTTTCCGCATGCTGGATGGCCGAGATGAAGGTGGCATAGATGACGCTGTAGGGATCGTCGGGCGAACTGCCGATGGCGCGCACGATCTCGTTGCCCGCTGCGGCCACGGGCGGGAAGTAGCGGTGGTCGCCTAGCTCAGGCCCGCGCTGTTTGGTCCAGGTGTCGATGAAGAGCTTCTGGAATTCCAGCGCCACCGGACCATCGATGCGCACCTGCGTATCGCGCCAGGGGATCTGCTCACCCTCCTTGTTCACGCGCGGTTTTTTCTTGCGGGTGCTGAAGGAGCCGCTGGAATAGACGCTGCTGATGTTGATGCCGCCCACGAAGGCGGTCTTGCCGTCGACTACCAGCAGCTTGCGGTGATCGCGCTGGTTGACTTCCCAATCCTTGCGCACCTGGGTCGGATTGATGGGGTTGTATTCCAGCACGTGGATGCCGGCATCGATCATGGGCTGGAAGAATTCCCGCGGGGTATTGAGGGCGCCCACGCTGTCGTACATCAGGTTGACCTGGACGCCCTTCTTCTGCATGGCGATGAGCAGGTCGGCAAACTGGTGCCCGACCTCATCGTCTTCCATGATGTAGGTTTCCATGTTGATGTGATAGCGCGCTGCCTGGATGGCCTGCTGCATAGAGGCATAGGTGGCCGGACCGTCGATGAGCAGCGTGACCTTGTTGCCGGTCACCAGGGGCGAGCCGGTGATGGCGCTTTCGATGGCCACGTGGCGGTCCAGCAGGGTGTTGTCGGCGTTGCGGGCGCGCAGCTTGTCGAGCACGGCCTTGGCCTGCGCTTCCGAGAGCACGCCGCGTCCGCCCTTCATCTGGATGGTGCGGGCCGATTGCGTGTCCATGTCGGGCACGATGGTGGGCAGCGAGCTGCAGGCCGCCAGCAGCAGGGAGCTCAGCAACAACAGGAGCCAGGCGGCGGACCAGCTCTTCAGGTGCGTTGTCTTGTCGGTCATGGAAGGGTTCCGGTTGGGCGCTGCCATGGACCTGTGCCTGTGTCCGGCGTCGGCAGGCAACGCTGTGCGGTCGAGTATATGCCCGGCCGCACGGTCATTGCGCAGCCGCAGGCACGAATCGGAACTGTCCTACAGAGGAAAGCGGGAGCTGCCTACAGGCGGGGCAAGAGGGTGTTGCCTCCTTGCCGGAGGGGACCGCTGCCCCTGCGGCAGAGCGGGTCAATAGACATCGCGGCGGTAGCGGTTCTGTTCGATCAGAGCCTGCAGGCCGGACTCGCCCAGCAGGTCCGTCAGGACCGCATCCACCCCAGCGGCCATGCCATCGAGACTGCCGCAGACGTAGAGGACGGCGCCCTGGTCCAGCCATTGGCGCAATTCATCCGCGGCCTCGCGCAGGCGGTCCTGCACATAGATGCGCTGGGCCTGATCGCGCGAGAAGGCCAGGTCCAGACGCGTGAGCCGGCCTTGTTCCAGCCAGACCTGCAATTCTTCGCGATAGAGAAAATCGTAACATCCGTTACGTTCTCCGAAGAGCAGCCAGTTGCGTGAGGGCGTCTGTGCATCCTGCATGCGCGCACGCAGATGGCCGCGCAGTCCGGCCAGGCCCGAGCCATTGCCGATGAAGATGGCCGGGGTCGTGGCAGGCACCGGTGCGAAGCTGGCATTGTCGATCAGGCGCAATTGCACGGTGGTATCGATGGGGGCGAATTCGGTCAGCCAGCCCGAGGCCAGGCCGAGTCCATCTTCATGCTGGACCTGACGCACCAGCAGATGCACGGCGCCATCCTGCGGCACCGAGGCCACCGAATACGAACGCGGCGCCAGCGGCTGCAACTGGTCGGCCAGGGCCTGTGCCTGGCGCTCGGGATGCGGCGGCAGGATGCTGCCGGCCAGCACTTCGGCCAGCGTGCGTTCGCGGCCCTGGTGTTTCACGATGACGCTGCCATCCAGTTGCAGGCGCTGCAGCAACAGGGCGATGCGGTCCGGGGCGTGGCGCGGCAGGATTTCCACCAATGCGCCGGCCTGCCAGACGGGACTGCTGCCGTCGGCCGCCTGCAATTCCAGGTGATACAGCGGTCCACCCTGGCTGCCGGGATTCATGAGCACGCGGCGTGTCAGCGTCCATGACTGCCACGCGGGGGCAGTGGTGGGCAGGATGTCGCTCACGCTGGCCTGCAGGCCGTGGGCTGCCAGTTCGCTTTCCCATTTGCGCAGGGCGCTGCCGGCCATGCGGTCTACCTCCACCAGCGGGAACAGCGGTTTGGCGCCGCACTGGCGCAGGCCGTGGTCGAGCGTATGGCCGAAGCCACAGAATTGCGCGTAATGGCGGTCGCCCAGGGCCAGGATGGCGTAGTGCAGGTGGGCCAGCGATTGTCCGGCCGCGCGGCGCAGGCGTTTTTCGAAGCCGCGCGCGCTGTCGGGCGCATCACCTTCGCCGAAGGTACTGGCGATGAAGAGGATGCGGCGATGATGGCGCAGACTTTCCGGCGTGCTCTGCGCCAACGATTGCAGATGCACGGCCACGCCGCTGCGGCGCAGGGCGGCGGCGGTATGCAGGGCGATGCGTTCGGCCTGACCGGTCTGCGAGGCGTAGGCTACCAGCACCGGCTCGCCCCCGGTGGCCGTGGCCGTTCCGTCCAGGTGGGCGCGTTGGGCGCGCAGCGCGGCTTTCTTGCGGCGGCGGTCGAGGTAGAGCATCCAGCCGGTGATGCCGAAGAGCGGCATCATCAGGCTGGCGATGGCCATGATGATGCGGCCCGGCAGGCCGAAGTAAGTGCCCATGTGCAGCGGGTAGATGGCGGCGATGAGCTTGCCGCCGTTGCTCTTGTCTTCGTAGCGTTCCAGCTGGCGGATATCGCCGCTTTGCGGCAGCACCACCATGCGGCCGCGTGCGCGCTCATGGGGCGCGTCGTGATCGAGGAAGAAAATCTGCAGCGGCTGCGTTCCCTGTTCCGGCAGGCGCAGCTGGGCGCTCTGGTAATCCGGTGCCTTGGCGAGGAAGGTGTTCCAGGCCAGGGTCAGGTCCAGCGGCACGGCCTCGTCTGCCGCCGGCTTCTTCTTGCCTTCGCTGCGTTGCATGGGCGGGCGGCGGCTCTCGCCGGCCAGCGTGTTCACGCCGTCCTTGAACCAGTCCAGCGCCCAGTAGGCGCCGGTGATGGAGAAGATGACGTAGATCACCAGCGACCAGGTGCCGATGACCGAATGCAGGTTCCACAGGAAGGAGCGCCCCTGCAACTGGAAGTCCAGTCGTAGCCAGGCTCGCAGCGACAGCGGGCGGCGCGGCCAGCGCAGGTACAGGCCCGACAGCGCCAGCATCAGCAGGGCCAGCGCCAGAGTGCCCAGGGTGATCTTGCCGATCTCGGTGGGCAGCAGCAGCCAGCGGTGGAAGTGTTCGATGAATTCAAAAAAGGCCGCGCCCGTCACCGGCGGCAGCAGTGTGCCGGTATAGGGATCGACGTAGCGCGCTTCACCGCGTCGCATCCCCGCAGGCGGCGCAAACACCACGCGCGCCGAGGTACCCGCTTCGTTGTTGAGGGTCAGGACGGTGACGCGCCGCGCGGGTTCGGCCTCATGCAGCTTGTCCAGCAGTTGCTGAGGCGTGAGCGTGGCTTGCTGGCGCACCTGGACGTGCATCACGCCGGGGCTGAGCGCGTCCATGATTTCCTCGCGGAAAGACAGGATGGCGCCGGTCACGCCGATGGTCATCAACAGGGTGCCGGCAGTGATGCCGATGAACCAGTGCAACTGGAACCAGATCTTCTTGAACATGTGTCAGTAGGGCGGCGGTGGGCGCGCGTGCGCCTCGTTGGTTTTGTTTGCCGGGCTGCGATGGGGCGGCTGGCGGGTCAGGCCGCTATTATAGTTCAGATGAAAATGATTCTTATTGTTGTCTCGGGTGGGGCGTTGTAACTACCGGTACACAAAAGCCTTCGAGTTTTCCTGCGAATTTTCCAACGGCAAAAGATTTTCCGGCGGGACTGGCTACTCTGGCCAGCCACGCCAGGAGCTGTATTGGTCTGAAAACGCTCCTGCGATCCTTTAAAAATTCTTTTAACGGAATATGCCTTTGGAGGAATATCGCATGCAATGCGAGGTAGAATACACCGATGAATTCGGACACTGGTGGGAACAGCTTGACGAAGCAGAGCAGATATCGGTCGACGCCTACGTTGGCCTGCTGGAGAAAAACGGTACTGCTCTTCGATACCCATACTGTTCCGGAATTCTTGGTTCCCGGCACGCACATATGAGAGAGCTGCGGGTCCAGCATGCAGGAAGGCCCTATCGGGTGCTCTATGCATTTGATCCGTTCAGACATGCCATTCTTCTGATCGGCGGCGACAAGACGGGAAACCAGCGGTGGTACGAGCAGTATGTCCCGCTTGCGGACAAGCTCTACGACATTCATCTCGAGACATTGACGAAGGAGGCGATCCATCATGGCAAGGAAATTTAGCGAACTGCGCGCCGGCATGCGGCCGCAAGCGCGCATGCAGGCTCAGGCCAGAACGGAGTCCCTGCAGACCAGCATCAAGTTGCAGGCGCTGCGCAAGAGTCTGAAAGTGACGCAGGCCGACCTCGCATCCAGCCTGCAGGTGCAACAAGCTGCCATCTCGAAAATGGAAAACCGGGATGATCTGCTGGTGAGCTCCGTCATGGATTTCGTACGCGGCCTGGGTGGACAGCTGGTGTTGACCGCCACTTTCCCGGGCAACAAGACCTTCGACCTGACGCCTGAACCGGTAAAAGTACGACGCAGCCCCATTGCCGTATCAGAAAAGCCGCGTGCCAGTCTGCGCCGGGCACGCAAGGCCTGATCAGGCCAGCATCATCTTGATCATCGTCCGCGTCAGCACACTGTGCGCATCCGCAGCCACATCCACCACGCTCAGGTGATGCTGCTGCGGCAGCGGCACCACTTCCACGGCATGGCCTGACTGGCGCAGCGTGGCGGCGTAGAGGTCGCGCTGGCGCAGGAATTCGGCCGACTCCAGTTCCCCCGCGCACAGCAGCGCCTGCACGCCATTGGGCATGGCCAGCAGCTGCGGGCTGGCCTGCTGGGCGTCCGAGGGCGACAGGTGCAGTACCTCGTTGAGATAGGACAGGCGTACCGGTTCCAGGTCATAGATGCCGCTGATGCCGCACACGCCGCGCACCGGGGCCGCGCCCAGCGAGGCGATCAGCGCCGCCAGATGCGCACCGGCGGAATGGCCCATGAGCCAGATGGCATCCGGATCGAAGCGCAGCGCGGCTGCCTTGCCGTAGAGCATGCGCAATGCACGTCCACAATCGGCAGCGATGTCACCCATGCGCACCTGCGGTGCCAGGCGGTAATTGAGCAGGGCCACGTTGATGTCCTGGGCCAGGTAGGGCAGGGCGATCTGGCTGAACTGGTGCTTGTCCAGCGAACGCCAGTAGCCGCCATGGATGAACACCAGTAACGGCCGCCCATTGCTGCGTCCGGGGAAGAAGTCCAGGGTCTGCAGCGCCTCTTCGCCATAGGGCAGGTCGGCCAGATGGGGATGCGCTTGCCGTGCAGCTTCTCCTGCGCGCGCGAAGCGGTCGAACCAGGTCTGGAAATCGCTGATGCGCAGCCGTACGTTGTACTGCTGGTCGAGGGCTTCGCGGTCATAGTCGCGGTAGATGTTCATCTCTCTTCTCCCTTGCCTTGCGGGGCTAGTAGTCATTCGGCGAAATGCGTCGAGATCAGGTTGCGCAGCCAGACATTGCCCTCGTCCTGATTGTAGCGGCGATGCCAGAACATGTTGGTCTGCAGCGCCGGCAGGCGCAGCGGCGGCTTGATGCACCGTAAGCCGAACGGCGCGGCGGCACTCTCGGCCAGCTTGCGCGGCACCGTCACCACCAGCGCCGTGGTGCTGACGATGTAGGGCACGGCCGTGAAATGCGGCACCCTGAAGCGCACGCTGGGCAGGATGCCGGCTTTTTCCAGGTTCTGGTTGATGCGGTCGTAAGGACTTTCCTGCGAGGACACCATCAGATGCTCGGCCGCCAGGAATTCTTTCAGGCTGACCTCGCCGCGCTTGTCCAGCGCATGGCCGATGCGGAACATGCTCACGTATTCCTGACGGAACAGGCGCCGCTGATAGAGCGCCTCGGAGAGGTTGTCGAAGGCACCGATGGCCAGGTCCACCCGGCCGGCTTCCATCTCGCTCTTGAGATCGATGGCGCCAGCGCGCACGGTCGAAATACGCACACCCGGCGCCACCTCGGCACAGGCCTCGATCAGGCGCGGCATGAAATACACCTCACCCACATCGGTCATGGCGATGGTAAAGACGCGCTCGCTGCTTTGCGGAACAAAGCCTTCCTGCAGGTTGAGAGCACGCGCCACCTGCTGCAGCGCCGCAGCCACCGGCTCGGCCACCTGCTCGGCAAAGGGTGTGGGCTGCATGCCTTGTGCCGTGCGCACGAACAGTTCATCGCCGAAGCTGCGCCGCAGCCGCGCCAGCGCATTGGACACCGCCGGCTGCGACAGCCCCAGCCGGCGGGCCACCGAGGAGATCTGGCGTTCCTGGAAAACCTCCTGGAAGACCACCAGCAGATTGAGGTCGATGTCGCGCGGTTCGATGAGGGCCATGGTCGGGGTCAGCAGCTCAGCCGGTGTGCGTGCGCTGCAATATTCATGAAATGAATGGATCGTATTTTCGTATTTATATCGTAAAAGACTGTCGATTGCACTACAGTGACGTCGCGACAAGACCTGACCGCGCAGACGGCCGGGAGACCTGCCATCCCCGTATTGTCAGCCTCATGGGCGCAGGGATAGCAGCCAACATAACTAAAAAAACGTAAAGACAGACGAGGAGAAAATGATGAGTACCCACGCAAGTGGCGCGCTCCCCACGGTCCATGTGGACCAGGTGGTGGAGCAGGGCCGGTTCGGTCCTTTCCAGTTCAGCCTGCTGCTGCTGTGCGGCCTGTGCCTGATCATCGATGGTTTTGATGTGCAGGCCATGGGCTACGTGGCCCCGGCCATCATCGCCGATTGGGGCGTGAGCAAGGCCAGCCTGGGGCCGGTGTTCGGCGCCGGCCTGTTCGGCATGCTGTTGGGCTCGCTGGTGCTGACCCCGGTGGGTGACCGTTATGGCCGCCGCCCGGTGCTGATCGCCTCCACGCTTTTCTTTGCGGCCTGCATGCTGGCTACGCCGCTGGTCACCACCATTGATCAGCTGCTGATCGTGCGCTTCATCACCGGCTTCGGCCTGGGCAGCATCATGCCCAACGCGATGGCGCTGGTCGGTGAATTCAGCCCGCAATCCTCTCGCGTCACGCGCATGATGCTGGTGTCCTGCGGCTTCACCGTCGGTGCTGCCGCCGGTGGTTTCGTCAGCGCCGCGCTGATCCCGGCGCACGGCTGGCATGCAGTCTTCTGGGTCGGCGGCGCGGTGCCGCTGGTGCTGGGCCTGGCGATGCTGGTGTGGCTGCCAGAATCGATCCAGTTCCTGGTGCTGCATCGTCGGCCGCGTTCACAGGTAGCGCGCTGGCTGCGCAAGCTCGACCCTGCCATCCACATCGATGACAAGACCGAGGTCGTGGTCAAGGAAACCAAGGCCGAGGGCATGCCGGTGGCGGCCCTGTTCCGCGATGGCCGCGCGGGCGTCACGGTGCTGCTGTGGCTGATCAGCTTCATGAACCTGATCAATCTGTATTTCCTCTCCAACTGGTTGCCCACGCTGATCCGCGATGCCGGTTATTCCACCAGCATGGCCGTGCTGATCGGTACTTCGCTGCAAGTGGGTGGTGTGGTTGGCACGCTCAGCCTGGGCCGCTTCATCAACCGCTTTGGTTTCACCCGCGTGCTGGGCACCTGCTTCCTGCTGGCCTGCGTGTCCATTGCGCTGATCGGCAAGGTGGCCGCCATGCCGGTCCTGCTGTTCGTGGCGGTGATCGTGGCGGGCTTTTGTATCGTGGGTGGCCAGCCGGCCGTCAATGCGCTGGCCGGCACGTTCTATCCGACCACGCTGCGTTCCACCGGCATCGGCTGGGCGCTGGGCATCGGCCGCATCGGCTCGGTGGTCGGCCCGGTCATCGGTGGCCAACTGATCGCACTGCAGTGGAGCAATGCGTCGCTGTTCATCGCTGCGTCCGTGCCGGCGCTGGTCTCGGCACTGACCATTGCCCGTTTGCATCGTACTTCCCGAGGAGTGTCCGCATGAATGCCATCACCGATTCTTCCGTCAGCCATCACGTGCATACGCGCGGCTACCAGTCCGGCTTCGGCAACGAGTTCGCCACCGAGGCGCTGCCGGGTGCCTTGCCGGCGCACCAGAATTCGCCGCAGCAGGTGGCCTATGGGCTGTATGCCGAACAGATTTCCGGTACCGCCTTCACCGCGCCGCGTAGTCACAACCGCCGGTCCTGGCTGTATCGCATCCGTCCGGCGGCGGTGCATCATCCCTTCGAACCGATGGAGCGCGGCCTGCTGGTGAGCCACTTCGACGAGGTGGCCGCGCCGCCCAATCAGTTGCGCTGGGACCCGCTGCCCATGCCGACGGTGCCCACCGATTTCATCGAAGGGCTGGTCACCATGGCCGGCAATGGTTCGCCGCAGGCGCAGAGTGGTTGCGCCATCCATTTGTATGCGGCCAATTGCTCGATGACTGATCGCTTTTTCTATTCGGCCGATGGCGAACTGCTGATCGTGCCGCAGCTGGGCCGTCTGCAATTGCGTACCGAGCTGGGCGTGATGGATATCGAACCGCAGGAGATCGCCGTCATCCCGCGCGGCGTGCGCTTCCAGGTGCGCTTGCCGGATGGCGAGGCGCGCGGCTATATCTGCGAAAATTTCGGCGCGCTGCTGCGCCTGCCTGATCTCGGGCCGCTGGGTTCCAACGGCCTGGCCAACCCGCGCGATTTCGCCACGCCGCACGCCTGGTACGAAGACCGCGAGGGCGACTTCCAGCTCATCGCCAAGTTCGGCGGCAACCTGTGGCAGGCCAGGATCGGCCACTCGCCGCTGGACGTGGTGGCCTGGCATGGCAACTACGCGCCCTACAAGTACGACCTGCGCCACTTCAATACCATCGGCTCGATCAGCTACGACCATCCCGATCCGTCGATCTTCCTGGTGCTGCAGTCGCAAAGCGATACACCGGGCGTGGACACCATCGACTTCGTTATCTTCCCGCCGCGCTGGCTGGCCGCTGAACACACTTTCCGTCCACCCTGGTTCCACCGCAACGTGGCCAGCGAATACATGGGCCTGATCACCGGCCAGTACGATGCCAAGGAAGGCGGCGGCTTTGTGCCCGGCGGTGGCAGCCTGCATAATTGCATGAGCGGCCACGGACCGGACGCGGCCACCTTCGAGAAGGCCAGCCGCATCGATACCAGCAAGCCGAACAAGGTCGATCACACCATGGCCTTCATGTTCGAGACCCGCAACATCCTTTGCCCGACCCGCCACGCCCTGGCTGCGCCGACCTTGCAGCGCGACTATCAGGATTGCTGGCTGGGCATCCAGAAGAACTTCAACCCGGAGCGCGCATGAGCCTGCCTAGTCTGAAACTGAACGAAACCCACGATCCCGCCCTGCGTAGCTGGGTTGACAGTGCCAATGCAGAAAACTGCAGCTTCCCCATCCAGAACCTGCCTTACGGCGTGTTTCGCCGCGCCGGCAGTGAAGAGGCATACCGCGCAGGCGTAGCCATCGGCGACCAGATTCTGGACCTGCCGGCCGCCCAGGCGGCGGGCGCCTTCTCGGGCTTCGACGAGGCCACGCGCGCAGCGGCTCACGCAGCCTGCAGCGGCAGCACCCTCAATGCCCTGATGGCGCTGGACCCGGCCGCGTGGTCGGCGCTGCGCCTGGCGCTCTCGCGTCTGCTGCGCAGTGCTTCGGCGCACCAGACCGAACTGGCCGCCTGCCTGGTGCCGCAGGCCCAGGCCCAGTACGAGGTGCCGGCCGCCATCGGCGACTACACCGACTTCTACACCTCCATCCACCACGCCACTACCGTAGGCAAGCTGTTCCGTCCGGACAATCCGCTGCTGCCCAACTACAAGTGGGTGCCGATCGGCTATCACGGCCGTGCGTCTTCCATCGCGATCTCGGGCCAGCAGTTCCGTCGTCCGGTGGGCCAGACCAAGGCACCCGATGCGGATCTCCCCACCTTCGGTCCCTGCAAGCGACTGGATTACGAACTGGAGCTGGGCATCTTCATCGGCGGCGGCAATGCATTGGGCGAGCCGGTACCGATGCAGCAGGCCGAGGACAAGGTGTTCGGCCTGTGCCTGTTGAACGACTGGTCCGCGCGCGATGTGCAGGCGTGGGAATACCAGCCGCTCGGCCCCTTCCTCTCGAAGAGCTTTGCGTCCACCATCTCGCCCTGGATCGTCACGCTGGAAGCACTGGCGCCGTACCGCTGCGCATGGACGCGCCCGGCCGACGACCCGCAACCGCTGCCTTACCTGGATGCGCCGACCCTGCGCGAGAGCGGCGCCTTCGATATCGAACTGGAAGTGCTGATCCAGACCGCCGCCATGCGCCAAGCCGGCAGCGCACCGCAGCGGCTCTCGCGGGGCAACTATCGTGATGCCTACTGGACCGTGGCGCAGCTGGTCACGCACCACACGGTCAATGGCTGCAACCTGCGTCCGGGTGACTTTTTCGGTTCGGGTACCCTGTCCGGTCCGACGCCGGATCAGGCCGGTTCGCTGCTGGAACTGAGCTTCGGCGGCAAGACGCCGCTGACGCTGGCCAATGGCGAGAAGCGTGTGTTCCTGGAGGATGGCGATACCATCATCCTGCGTGCCGTGGCACGGCGCGACGGTCTGCCCGACATCGGCTTCGGCGAAGCGGCCGGTACCGTGCTGCCGGCGCGCAGCCTGGCCTGATTCGGTCTTTCAGTTCCCCGTCTTGAAAGAAAGAAGCGCATGACTACCCTCTACAGCTATTTCCGCAGCTCGGCCTCTTATCGCGTGCGCATCGCCCTGAACCTCAAGGGCGTGGCCTACGAGACGGCGGCCGTGCATCTGTTGAACCAGGGCGGCGAGCAATTGCTGCCCGCCTTCACGCAACTGAATCCGCATGCGCTGGTGCCGGTGCTGGCCGACCAGGGCCGGCTGCTCACACAATCGATGGCGATGCTGGAGTATCTGGAAGAACGCTATCCCACGCCGTCGCTGTTGCCGGGCGATGCCTTCGCGCGCGCGCACATCCGCGAGTTGTCGCTGGCCATCGCCTGCGAGATCCATCCGTTGAACAACCTGCGCGTGCTGCGTTATCTCAAGCACACGCTGGAGGTGGACGAAGAACAAAAGACCGCCTGGATCCAGCACTGGATCAAGCTCGGCTTTACCGCGCTGGAACGGCAGCTCGCTGCCGACACCACGCGCGGCCACTTCTGCGTGGGCGATGCACCGACCATGGCCGATTGCTTCCTGATTCCGCAGATCTTCAATGCGCGCCGCTTCGAGGTCGACATGGCGCCGTATCCGACGCTGTGTGCCATCGAGGCTGCCTGCAATGCCTTGCCGGCCTTCCAGCAGGCGCATCCGGCGCAGCAGCCCGACGCCGCCTGAGCAAGCTCAGCCCGGGCTGCGGCGCGGTACCAGCAGGTTGCCGGTCATGATGAGCACGGCTTCGTCGTGCTGGTTGTAGGTCGTCACGCGATGGTTCAGGAAGCCCTGTTGCGGCTTGGATTGCGAGGTCTTGATGCCCAGCACTTCGGCCTCCAGGCGCAGCACGTCACCGGGCCGGGTCGGACGCGGCCAGCGGAATTCATCGAAGCCGGCACCGATGATGCCGCCCTGGATGTGCAGGGTATCGACCAGCAGACGCATGGTCAGCGCGGCGGTATGCCAGCCGCTGGCGGCCAGCCCACGGAAGAAGCTTTGCTGCGCCGCCGCCTCGTCGAGATGGAAAGGCTGCGGATCGTACTGGCGGGCGAATTGCTTGACGTCCTCGGCAGTGACGCTGAGGGTGCCGGGCGAGCGAAAAACCTGGCCGGGGTGGAAATCTTCCAGAGTCTTGAGGGGGGGCACGGAGTCTCCCTGTTGCTTGTTATCGATATCGGGCTCCGGACCAGCCGGGCCGGACGCCAAGACAGTATAACGACAGATCGAAACACCAAGGCCGCAGCGGTGTTGCGGCTGCGGCCTTTGGCTCGTCAGGGGTGCGGCAGATGGCTCAGGATGATTTGGACAACTTGCTCAACTGCTGCGTCAGATAACTCTGCCGCGTCTGCATGGTGGCCAGCGTGAGGTTGAGCCGGTTGAACTGGTTGGTGTAGTTGTCCTTCAGGTTCTGCAGGCGCGTATTGGCCGCCGTCTGCTGGTCGGTCACGATCTTGAGGCTGTCCTGCAGGCCCTTGGTCTTGGCCGCCAGCGTGCCACTGTCAGCGAGGATGCCGTCCATCACCTTCTGCAGCTTGGTCACCACCCCGCCGGTACCGGTGAAGAGTTTGCTGACCGCCTCGAAATCCTTGTTGCCCGCCGCCGTCAGCTTGGTGGCGTCCAGTGCCAGCGTGCCATCCTTCTGGAAGGCAATGCCGACCTGCGAGAGATTCATGCTGCCATCGTCACCCAGCGCGCCCAGCATGGTGCTGCGGATCTGCGCCATCATGTTCAGCACCGACGATTCGGCCGCCAGCGGCGAGCCGGTGCTGGCCTGGCCCTTGGTGGTGGAGGGCGTCTGCTTGGTCAGGTTGGCCACGGTCTTGGCCAGGTTGTTGTAAGCGGTGACGAAACTGTTGGCGGCCGTCGATAGCCCGCTGGTGTCATTGGCAATGGACAGCGTGAAATTGTCAGCCGAGGTGGTGACCTTGGCCAGGTTCAGCGTCACGCCCGAAATCGCATTGCTGACCTTGTTGCTGGTGCTGGTCACGGCCACGCCGTCGATGGTGAGTTTGGCATCCTGCGCCTTGGCCAGTTGTCCCATGCTGCTGCCGGACAGGGCGGCATAATCGTTGCTGCCGGTCAGCTGGATGGCATCGGTGCCGGTCGGGGTCAGCACCAGGTGGTCCTGGCTGCCATCGTTGCTGATGCTGGCGGTCACGCCCGTGCTGGCGTTGTTGATGGCCTTCATCACATCGTTGAGGCCAATGGCGCCGCTGCCATCGAGATCGGTCGGGGTGATGGTGAAGGATTTGCTGCCCACCTGCAGCGCCAGGCTGCCCGTGCTGTAGGTCTGGTTGGTCGCCACGCCGGTGGTGGTGACGGTGCCGCTGGGGTCGAAGTTGAAGACGGCGAAATTGCCCGTGCCGCTCACCCGCAGGGAATTGGCTGCGCCGCTGTCCTTGGCGGTGAGCACCAGGTGGTCATTGGTGCCATCGCTGACGATGGCCGCATTCACACCGGCGTCGCTGGCATTGATGGCGTCCCGCACGCCGGCCAGAGAGTTGCTCTTGGGCTGGATCAATACGGTCGAGCCGGTGCCGGTCTTGATCGCCAGCACGCCATTGTCGAAGGTGCTGCCCGGCGCAATGCTGGCCGAGCTGACCTTCACGGCCTGGGCCAGCTGGCTCACGCCGATGCTGTATTTGCCGGCAGCGGCCTTGGTGGCGTCGCGCGGCGCCTGGATCTGGGTGACCGAGCCCGATACGCTGGGGTCATAGCTCAGCCCCGCGAGCGTGTTGTTGGCCGACACCTTGATGGTGTTGGCCGTGCCCCCGGTATTGGATTCGAGCACCAGATGGTCACCGCTGCCATCGGTGACGATGGAAGCCGTCACCCCGGTCTTGCCGGCATTGATGGCATCACGCACGCCCGAGAGCGTGGCATTGGCTTGCAGCGTGATGAAGGTGGGCTGGTTGGTGCCGACCTTGATGGCGATGGAATCGCCGGCATTGAAGGTGGTGCCGCTGGCGTAGCCGCCGGACTTGAGCTTCTGCGACAGGATTTTGGTGGAATCGTCGCTGTTGGCCTCGGCCGTGAAGGGATCGGTGGTCAGGTTGCTCCCGGTACCGGCGTTGGACACGGTGGTCTTCTGCGCGCTGAAGCTGGCCGCCGTCATGACTTTCAAGGCGCTCTGGTAGCTCGACAGCGCATTCTTGAGCGAGCCATAGGCGGAAATGAGCGTGTTGAATGCACTTTCCTTGGTCTTCAGCGGTGTGAGCTTGGACTTGCTTTCGACTGAGATGAGCTGGCTGACCAGCGTCGATACGTCCAGCGGACCGGCCGATGTCGAGATTGTGCCCGTGGAAGTTGCCATCTTGACCCCTATGCAATGATGATTTTCTTATCTTTCGGGAAACTGACGAGGCGTCAGTGACCGTAGAGATTAACGGCACATCTTTACAAAAGTAAAGGGCGATTTGCTGACAAAACGTGATGCTTTTCCGGAATTTTTGTGAGAATTGCCAGGCGAAGGTGGCAACGCGGCGCAAACGCGCTGCATCAATGTAAAGAAACGGGGGACGGGCTGGCGGCCGCAAAGCCAGGCGGGACGGCGCTTGGGAGGCGAAGTGAAGGGGCGAGGGGAGAGCGGACTGCACCCCGCACCGGCAGGGCAGGCCCTGCCGGGTGGCTCAGGTCTGTATGAACTTCTCGAGCGGATAGTGATGCTTGATGAAAGGCGACTTGATGACGATGTAGCTGAAGTACTTCTCGATGCGCAGGTTTTGCTCCAGCAGCGATTCGATCACGCTCTGGTAATGCACCACGCTACGGGTCATGAACTTGAGCAGGTAATCGTAGCCGCCGCTGACCAGGTGGCATTCGATGATCTCGTCGACGTTGCGGATGGTCGCTTCGAACTTGGCGAAGTCTTCGCGGCGATGGTCCGAGAGCGTCACTTCGGTGAAGACGATCTGCACGTCGGCCAGCTTTTCCAGGCGGATGTAGGCGCCGTAGCCGCTGATGTAGCCAGCCTTTTCCAGACGCTTGACGCGGATCAGGCAGGGGCTGGGAGACAGGCCGACGGCATCGGCCAGGATCACATTGGTAATGCGGCTATTTTGCTGCAGGTGACACAAAATCCTCAGATCGATCCGGTCCAGTTTCAACGCGCCGTTAGTCATCATGTTGCCTCGGGTTATTCGACTCAGCCCGCCGGCCTTGCCCGCATGGCAGCAGCAGGAAGGGTGGCGGGATGTAGCAGGGCATTTTAACCGCTCCGGCCGCATTTTCCCCAATGGGCCGGAGGGTTGCTCGCATTGGCCGCTCAGCGCACCGCCTGGCGCACTTCGGGCTGGGCCAGCACTTCGTCCAGAATGGCCCGCAGACGCGCAAACATCAGCGCGAAGTCCGCTTCGGTGTAGCACAGCGCCGGCGCAAAGCCCAGGATGTTGTCGCCGAAGGCGCGGAAGATCAGGCCGTGGCGATAAGCCACCTGGAAGATACGATCATGCAGCTTCAGTTCAGGGGCGAAGCGTGCCTTGGTGTTCTTGTCGGCCACCAGTTCCAGCGCGCCCAGCAAGCCACGGCTGCGCGCATCGCCCACCAGCGGATGATCCAGCAGGGCGCGCAGGCCACCGGCGAAGACCGGTTCCAGACGGCGGCCGTTTTCCAGCAGGCCGCCTTCTTCGTAGAGACGCAGGACTTCCAGCGCCACCGCCGCACTGACCGGATGGGCCGAGTAGGTCTGGCCGTGACCGACCACGGTGGACATCGGCGCGCCATCGGCAATGGCGTTGTACACGCGGTCCGACATCATCACCGCGCCCATCGGTGCATAGCCGGCCGTCAGGCCCTTGGCCATGGTCATCAGGTCAGGCTGCACGTCTTCGTCCAGGCAGGCGAACATGGGACCGGTACGGCCGAAGCCGGTGATGACCTCATCGACCACGAACAGGATATCGAGCTCGTTGCAGGCCAGCTGCATGGCTTTCAACCAGCCCTTGGGCGGCACCACCACGCCACCGGAACCCTGGATCGGTTCGCAGAAGAAGGCGGCCACATTGTCCGCGCCCAGTTCGGCCACCTTGTCGCGCAGCGACTGCACCGAAGCGGCGATGATGGCTTCATCGCCCTGCACGTCGCTGCGATAGGGGTAGGGGGACGGCAGATAATGCTGGGTCGGCAGCGGCAGGTTGAAATTGAAATGGAAGTTGGGCAGTGCCGTCAGGCCGGCACCCACCGAGGACGAACCGTGATAGCCGCGCTGCAGCGAGATGAAATGCTTCTTGCCCGGCTTGCCGATGGAGTTGGTGTAGTGGGTGATGTAGCGGATGGCGGCATCGACCGCATCCGAGCCGCCCAGGGTGAAGTAGACGTGCTTGAGCGAGGCGGGGCTGATGTCCACCAGTTTCTTGGCCAGCAGGATGGCCGGTTCCGAAGCGAAGTGGAAGTAACCGGTGGCATACGGCAGACGCTCCATCTGTTCGGTGGCCGCGCGAATCACGCTTTGCTGGCCATAGCCGGTATTGACGCACCACAGGCCCGAGAAGGCATCCAGCAGCTGCTTGTCCTGATGATCGGTCAGGTAGGCACCCTGGCCGGACTTGAGGATGATAGGGCCCAGCTCTTCATGCTCGCGGAAGCTGGCAACGGGATGGATCAGGTGACTGCGGTCGAGGGCAGCCAGGGCGGAAGTTTGCATAGAGGTGGACTCGCTGGAGATGCGTTGAACAAGGCCGTGCGGGCAAAAGGCACAACCGGCATGGCTTCTATGCTAGTGCGCCCGCCTCGCAGTCGATGCGCAAGATGCGGGGCTGAAATAGCATCTTCATGGGTTTTGCGGGCGGCTTTGGCATTTTCTGCGGCGCCCGCATCGTCGCGCTCAGCTCAGCCCAGCGCCTGATTGACGATGGAGAACAGCTGCATGCCAGGATCGCGCACCGGCGGCTCGCCCTTGCACATGCGCGTGACGTGATCCACGCAAGTCAGGCCCAGCTTGTCGAACCAGGCCGGCAGGCCGGTGGATTCGAACACGTCGATGCGGATGAAGGAATCCGAATAGGTATTGATCCAGTGCGCGATCAGGCCCTTGGCACGCTCGGCATCGGGCGCCACCACCGGGCCGATCACGCGGCCATGGCCGAAGCGGCGTACCAGTGCGAAGCCCAGCATCTCGCCATCGTGGTCCAGCGCCACACCTTCGGAGATGTCCAGCAGCGCCAGCAGCAGCCTGGAGCGGTCCATGCCGGTGGCCTGCGCATCCAGTTCCAGAAGCCGGGTCACGTCATTCTTGCCCATCGGCCGTACGCGCTCGCCGGGCGGCAGCGATACCAGCACCGGCTGGGCTGAAGCGCCCTGGAACTGGTGCAGCACATCGTATTGCACGAAGCCCAGCTGCTTGTACAGCGGCATGCCCGCTGCGGTGGCGTTGACGATCAGGCTGCGGCCATTGACCTGGCTGGCGGCATGCTGCATCAGTCGCCGTCCCAGACCGCGCCGCTGCAATTCGGCCTGCACCAGCAGCATGCCGATGACGGCATATTGCTGGCCATAAGTGGTACATACCACGCTGCCCACGACGGGCAGCGATGCATCCGGCGCGGTATTTTCCAGCAGATAGCCTTGTCCCATCTGGATCAGGAAACTCCAGTCATCCAGCCGGTGCGGCCACTTGAAGCGCAGCGAAAGCCGGTGGCAGTTGTCCAGGTCATCCTCTTCGATGGACCGCAGGCGCAGCTCGGGCAAAGGCTCGCGGGCGCTCTGGAGATCTTGGGTGGGCAGCGCTGGCATGTTGTCTCCTGTTCGTTTCAATGAGAGGGTTGGCACGGGCGGAACGACTCAGAGCTGGCCCTGGCAGACGTACTTGGTGTGCAGGTAGTCGTCCAGCCCATGGACCGAACCTTCGCGGCCGTAACCGGATTCCTTCACGCCGCCGAAAGGCGCCGCTTCCGCAGCCAGCGCACCTTCGTTGACGCCCACGATGCCGCTTTCCAGGGCATCGGTAACGCGATGGATGCGGCGCACGTCAGTCGAGTAGAAGTACGCGGCCAGGCCGAAGGGGGTGGCATTGGCTGCGGCGATGACTTCTTCTTCCGTGGCAAAACGGGTGACCGGCGCCACCGGGCCGAAGGTCTCTTCGCAGCTGCATTGCATGTCGCCGGTGACGTTGGCCAGCACGGTAGGGGCATAGTAATTGTCGCTCTCGAAGCCTGCGCCCTGCAGGCGTTTGCCGCCGGTGATCACCTGCGCACCGCGTCCGATGGCATCGCGCACGTGCTGGTCGATCTTGGCAATCGCACGGGCATTGATCATGGGACCGATCTGCGAGGCCGGATCGGTGGCCGGGCCGACCTTGAGCGCAGCCACGCGCGCGCCCAGCTTGGCCACGAAGGCGTCGTACACCTTCTCTTGCACATAGATGCGATTGGGGCTCACGCAGGTCTGGCCACCGTTGCGGAACTTGGCGGCCATCACGCCATCGATGGCGGCATCCAGCTCGGCGTCGTCAAAGACGATGAAGGGCGCATTGCCGCCCAGCTCCAGCGACAGCTTCTTGAGCGTGTCGGCCGAATGGCGCGCCAGATGCTTGCCCACTGCGGTGGAACCGGTGAAGCTGATCTTGCGTACGCGGGAATCGGCCAGCCACACATCCACCACTTCGGGTGTGCGTTCGCGCGAGGCGGTGACGATATTGATGACGCCAGCCGGCACGCCCGCTTCGAGCGCCAGACGGATCAGCGCCAGCGAGGTCAGCGGGGTATCTTCGGCCGGCTTGCACACCACCGTGCAACCGGCGGCCAGGGCCGGGGCGATCTTGCGGGCGATCATCGCGGCCGGGAAATTCCACGGCGTGATGGCAGCCACCACGCCCACCGGCTCCTTCAGGGCCATCATGCGGCGACCAGTGACCGGGGCCGGGATGATGTCGCCATTGGCGCGCGTGGCTTCTTCACCGAACCATTCCACGTAGCTGGCGGCATAGGCCACCTCGCCCTTGGCTTCGGCCAGGGGCTTGCCCTGTTCGCGCGAGATCAGGCGGCCCAGGTCTTCCTGGTGTGCCAGCAGCAGGTCGTTCCAGCGCTTGATGATGGTGGCGCGCTGCTTGGCTGGCGTCGCGCGCCAGGCCGGGAAGGCCGCCACGGCTGCATCGACCGCCGCACGGGCATCGGCGGCGGTGCCATCGGGCACGCTCGCAAAGACCTGGCCGGTGGCCGGGTCGGTCACGTCCAGACGACGGCCATCGGCCGCATCGCGCCAGTCGGCGCCGATCAGTTGGGTGCCGGGCATCAGGTCCGGGCGTTGCAGTGTCAGAGAGGTCATGGTGAGCATTCAGTAAAAGTTAATGCAACGAACTAAGAGCATTCACGAAAAGTTAATGCAGCAAGCCGGAGGTGTTCACGCCAGCTTGTCCTTGAGCTGGTAGTACAGGCCGATCAGCGGCAGGAACCAGGGCGGCCCGAAGTGACCGGGGATGGCCGGCCACGCGCGGTCGCGCCAGGGGTTGGCCAGCGCATCGCCGGCCATCACGCGGGCCATGCACTGGCCCATGTGGACCGACATCTGGGTGCCGTGGCCGCTGTAGCCCATCGAGTAATACAGGCCGTCGCGCTCGCCGGCCTGCGGCAGGCGGTCGCGGGTCATGTCCACCAGCCCGCCCCAGCAGTAGTCCAGGCGCACCTGGCCCAGTTGCGGGAAGGTCTCGTGCAGCCCCCGGCGCAGGATCTCGCCGCTGGCCGCATCGGATTGCGGACTGGAAATCGCAAAGCGCGCACGGCCGCCGAAGACCAGGCGGGTATCGGGCGTCATGCGGAAATAATGGTGGATGTTGGCCACCGTGGTGTAGGTGCGCTGTCTGGCCAGCAGCGCCGCAGCGCGTTCTGCGCCCAGCGGTTCGGTCACCACGATGAAGCTGCCCACCGGCACGATGCGGCGGCGCAGCCAGCCGAAGCTGCCATAGGCGCCGTGGCGGCTGGCGCCGGTGGCCAGCAGCACCTGTTTGGCCAGCACGGTACCGCGCGCGGTATGCACGCGGTGGCCGTGGCTCTGGCCGATGCGTTCCAGGCGCCGCACTTCGGTGCCGGTGTGGATGGCCGCGCCATGACGTTCGGCGGCAGTGGCCAGGCCGTAGGCGAAGCGGCCCATGTGCATCTGGCCGCTGCGCTTGTAGAGCAGACCGCCGTGGAAGCGCTCGCTTTGCACCTCGGCGCGCACGCGCGCGGCATCGAGGATTTCCACGTCGCTGTCCACGCCATCGGCGATGAGCCGGTCGGCGCTGCGCTGCAGGGCTTCCATCTGATAAGGCCGGGTGGCCATCTTGAGCTTGCCGTGGCGCAGGAAATCGCAGGCGATCTGCTCTTCTTCAACCAGCCGCGCCACCGTATCGACCGCATCGTCATAGGCGTGATACCAGGCCCGTGCGCGGTCCACGCCCACCTTGGCGGCGACCTCGGCATAGTCCACCGCCAGGCCATTGTTGACATGCCCGCCGTTGCGTCCCGAGGCTTCAGCCGCCACGTGCGGGCCGGCTTCCAGCACCACCACGGAAGCGCCGCGCCTGGCCAGCGCCAGGGCCGCCGACAGGCCCGTGAAGCCGCCGCCGACAATGGCCACGTCGACCTGCGCAGGCAGATCGCGGGTGGAAGAAATGTACAGCGGGGCAGAATCGGTCCAGTAGGATTCCAGCTTCATGGTGGTGGCTTCAGGCAGGTGAATGGGGCAGGGCGGTAGTGCTGACGCACCACGCCACGTCATCAAGGATAGAACGCATGGGCCAGCGGGGTGACGCGAACTGGCCTGCGCGAGCGGCACGGCATGCCGTTCTTGCAGGGGCGTTCGACATTTTGTTTGCCATGCGGCATCCCCTGGCGAGTCGGGCTCAGTAGCCGCGCTGACGGTCGATCAGGCCCAGCAGCGGCAGGCCCTCGCGATGGCGGCGCAGGTTCTCCAGCACGGCGTCGACCGCGCCATCAGGCTGGGTCATGCTGGCGATGTGGGGCGTGAGCACGATATCGGGATGGCTCCAGAACGGATGCCCTTGCGGCAGCGGTTCGACCTCGCACACATCCAGCACGGCCGCGCTCAACTGGCCATCGTTGAGCGCGGCCAGCAGATCGTCTTCCACCAGATGACCACCGCGCCCGACGTTGACCAGCGCCGCACCGCGCGGCAATTGCGCAAACAGCGCGCCGTTGAGCAGGCCGCGGGTATCGTCGGTGAGCGGCACCAGGCAGATCAGCACATCGGTGCGTGCCAGGAAATCACGCAGGCCATCGCTGCCGCTGTAGCAGTCGATCCCCTCCATCTGGTGCGCCGAGCGGCTCCAGCCCGCGCAGGGAAAGCCCAGCCCGTGCAACTGCTGCAGCACCGCGCGGCCCAGCATGCCCAGTCCCAGCACGCCCACCCGGCAGGCCGAAGCCGGCCGCACGCGGTGGGCGCGCCAGACCTGTTCGCGCTGCTGGCGGGCATAGAGGCGACTGTCACGGTGCAGGCCCAGCACCGCGTGGGTCACGTACTGCACCATACCGGCGGCAATGCCGGGCTCGGTCATGCGCACCACCGGCAAGTCCGGCGGCAGCGTGGACATGTCGAACTGGTCGATGCCGGCACCGACCGAGAAGAGGATCTCCAGATTGGGGAAGCGCTGGGCGATATCCTCGGGCGGCGTCCATGCCGCCAGATAGCGCACGCTGGTGCCGTCGCCTTCATGCGGCCAGATATGGAAGGGCAGTTCGGGGGCCTTCTGCGCAAACAGTTGCGCCCATTCAGCGCCGCGCACCGGGTCGGCCTTGTAGAGAAAAGTCATGGTGGTGTGTGGTGTTGGTTGTGGCGGGCAATCAGCCCAGCGCCTGGTTGATCATGGAATAGGTGCGCCACGTCTTGCCGATGGCGGGCGGCGTGCCACGGCACATGCTGACCACGTTGTCCACGCAGGTCAGGCCGATTTCCTCCAGCCAGGGTTTGAGGCCGGTGCGGCCCGGTACGTCGATGCGCAGATAGGCACCGGGATAAGCGTGGACCCAATGGGCGATGAGGGTCTTGGCGTCTTCCACCTCGCTGGCAATCACCGGACCGATCACGCGGCCCCGGCCGAACTCGCGCAGGTAGGCCACACCCTTGACCTGGCCGTCCTGTTCCAGCACCGCCACTTCGGAGCGGTCCAGCAGTGGCACCAGCAGGTGGCTGCGGTCCATGCCGCTGGCGTGGCGGTCCAGTGCCAGCAGCGCCGGCACTTCATCCTGGCGCAGCGGGCGGATACGCGCACCGGCGGCCAGTACCGGGGTGGCACGGGCAGTGGTGCTCTGGTGCTGACTCAGGGTATCGGTGACCACGAAGCCCAGCTTTTCATAGAGCGGACGCCCGGCGTCGGTGGCGTTGAGGATGACGTTGCGCGATCCGGCATCCTGCAGCAGGCGCTGCATCATGGCGCGGCCCAGGCCCCGGCCTTGCAGGTCATCCCTGATGATGACCAGACCCAGCGAGGCGTAGTCGTCGCCCACCGGGCACAGCATGCCGCTGCCGGCCACGCTGCGGGTGCCATCCGCTTCTTCCAGTTCGACCACCCAGCCGGAGCTGACCTGATGATGAAACTGCCAGTCGACCAGGCGATGCGGCCAGGACAGGTGAAGACTCATGGCGTGGCAAGTGGCCAGATCCTCGGCGCGCATGGGGCGCAGCATGGTGTGGGTGGCCTGCGCGGCCGTGCTTTCGGTATGCATGAAGCGTGTCCTTGTCAGTACGGTGAAGATGTCGATGAATGCAAACAGCTGGAAAGAAAGACCTGCATCGGTCAAATCATATAAATCGTTTGGATCATTGATCCTGCCTGCGCTGCGCACGCCAGGTCCGCAACGCTACCCCAGCGATGATGCACCGGGGACGGCATAGAACGGCAGTTTTCCGGCACGCCAATTCGCAATCTTATGGCGATCTGCCCCCTCTTCTCGGCACAAAATTGGGCGGCACCGGCAGTAGCATGGTGCAGCCGACACAGGCTCTGCCCGGGCAGTGCCGCCGGTGGCGCAAGAGGATACCGATGTGTCATGGGCGGCGTAAAGCGGCCCCGGAAATGGCCCGGCCTGCGGACACAATCTGCACCAGCCTGGTGAAAACGCCCCAAAGCAGCGCAGCCGGACCGTATTGCTGCACTGCTCGGCAAGCTATGCTGATTGGGCCGTCGAAAACACATATTTCTGTTTCGCGGCCCGGTCAAAAAGGAATAAATCGCAAGTTTCGCTATGTTGTAATCCTCCCCATGCAGTGAACCGCAATCCCGCAGATGAGCAGCATCCAGCGCAGGGCCGACAGGTGATGCGCCCCCTTTTTTGACAGGACGATTTTCCATGAGCATTTTCAAGCCCAAATTCATTACCTTCGATTGCTACGGCACCCTGACCCGCTTCCAGATGTCGGAAACCGCACAGAAGATCTACGCCGATCGCGTCTCCGCCGAAGACATGCCGTTCTTCCTGCGTCAGTTCGCCGCTTACCGCCTGGATGAAGTGCTGGACCAGTGGAAGCCCTACGAACAGGTCTGCAAGAACGCCATCACCCGCACCTGTGAACGCTGGGGCATCAAGACCAATGACGAGGAAACCGGCGCCTTCTACAAGGCCGTGCCGACCTGGGGGCCGCACGCCGACGTGCCGGAGGGCCTGTCCAAGGTCGCCAAGGAATTCCCGCTGGTGATCTTCTCCAATGCCGACGACAGCCAGATCATGCACAACGTCGAGAAACTGGGCGCGCCCTTCCACAAGGTCTTCACCGCCCAGCAGGCCCAGGCCTACAAGCCGCGCCTGCGCGCCTTCGAATACATGCTCGACAACCTGAACTGCAATCCGGAAGACGTGCTGCACGTTTCCTCCAGCCTGCGCTACGACCTCATGCCGGCCGCCGACATGGGCATCAAGAACAAGGTCTTCGTGGCACGCGGTCATGAGCCCTCGACGCCGTACTACGGCTATACCGAAATCAAGGACATCTCCGGCCTGCCGGGTGTGCTGGGTCTGTAAGGCGCTTGTCAGCAGTGAGGGAGCTGCATGCCTCCCGTGCAGTTTCCGTATTTCCCGGTGTGCTCCCGCGCTGGTATCAAAGTTGCGAGGAGTGGGCCGGACCCAACAGGCGGCCTGCCCTCCCGAGGGATCTGCAAAATGCAGACGGCAGGGCAGGCCGGTGGTCTTCGTGGTTGAACTTTTATCGTGAGGCATTTCATGAGCAAGCAGGAAAACGGACGTCACCCAAGTGAGGGAACCCTCATCACCGGCGATACGCTGGAACACGCCCACGGCGGCTTCACCCGCCGCGACATGATGCGCACCCTGCTGGCCGGCAGCATCATGACCATGGGCGGCACGGGTCTGTTGACCGCCAGCGGCAGCGTCATGGCGCAGACCGGCAAGCGCGGCGGCAAGATGCGCATCGCCACCCAGACCAGCTCCACCGCCGATACTCTGGACCCGGCCAAGACAGCGCACTCCACCGATTACACCCGGGTGCACATGTTCTACAACGGCCTGACCAAGCTCGATGGCAAGCTGGCCCCGCAAATGGTGCTGGCCGAGGAAATGCTGACCAACGACGCCATCACCTGGACCGTCAAGCTCAGGAAGGGCGTCGTGTTCCACGATGGCAAGCCCCTGACCCCGGCCGACGTGGTGTATTCGATCATGCGCCACAAGGACCCGGCGACCGCCTCCAAGGTCAAGGTGGTGGCCGACCAGTTCGAATCGGTCAAGGCCACCGGCCCTAACGAAGTCCAGATCAAGCTCACCAGCGCCAACGCCGACCTGCCGGTGATCCTGGCGACCGCGCAGTTCCTCATCATCCGTGATGGCACCACCGACTTCAGCACCCCCAACGGCACCGGCGCCTTCAAGGTCAAGGAATTCACCCCCGGCGTGCGCACCATCGGCGTGCGCAACGAAAACTACTGGAAGCCGGGCCTGCCCTATCTGGATGAAGTCGAACTGTTCGGCATTCCCGATGAAGCCGCACGTGTCAATGCGCTGCTCTCCGGCGACGTGCACTGGATCAACGACGTCAACGCCCGCTCCACCGGCCGCGTCAAGAGCACGCCCGGCTATACCGTCATGGAAACCAAGTCGGGGCAGTACACCGATCTGGTCATGCGCCAGGACGTGGCCCCCGGCAGCAGCATGGATTTCACGCTGGGCATGAAGTATCTGCTGGACCGCGAGCAGATCAAGATGGCCGCCTTCCGTGGCTATGCCGTCACCGCCAACGACCAGCCGATCGACCCGACCAACCGCTTCTACTTCGCCGGTCTGCCGCAACGTCCCTACGATCCGGACAAGGCCAAGTTCCACCTGCAGAAGGCCGGTGTGCTGGGCAGCACCATCCCGGTGGTCGCCTCGGTGGCCGCGACCGGCTCGGTCGACATGGCCGTGCTGATGCAGCAGAGCGCCGCCAAGATCGGGCTGAAGCTGGATGTGAAGCGCGTACCGGCCGACGGCTACTGGTCCAACCAGTGGATGAAGGTGCCGGTGGGCTTCGGCAACATCAACCCGCGCCCCAGCGCCGATATCCTGCTGACCCAGTTCTTCAAGTCTGACGCCCAGTGGAACGAATCGGGCTGGAAGAATCCCCAGTTCGACCAGCTGGTGGTGGCCGCACGCGGCGAGACCGACTTCAACAAGCGCAAGGCGATGTATGCCGACATGCAGACCCTGATCCACGAGAAGTGCGGCCTGGGCATCCCGGTCTTCATCATCAACCTGGAAGGTGTCAGCACCAAGGTCAAGGGCATCGATCCGGTGCCGCTGGGTGCGTTCATGAACTACACCTGTGCCGAGTACGTCTGGCTGGACGCGTGAGGGGGATATCGCTTTGTGTGACCTGAGCGATGTCGGTCCGGACTGAATAACGGCATGGCCGCGTATCGAAGGCGCACCGACGGAGCGCCTTCGATATGGCCTTTGCAGACCTGCTCAGTGCCAATGGTATGAGATGTTGAGAGCAGGCAGTCCGGGTACATCCTGATGTCTGGCTCAGTGCACGGGTAAATCCCTGTGGTTAGTTACCGAGGAAAGCTATGAATGGAATGGTCCTGCGTCTGATCGTGCGCTGCCTGCTGCAGGCGGTGCTGACGCTATTGCTGGTCTCGGCCGGCGTGTTCTTCATCACCAACCTGCTGCCGGGCGACGCCGCCCAGACCGCCCTGGGCCAGGCTGCCACGCCCGAAACGGTGGCCGCGCTGCGCCTGCAATACGGACTGGACCTGCCAGCGCCGGTGCGTTATGCCCACTGGCTGGGCAATCTGCTGTCGGGCAATCCCGGCATGTCGCTGGTCAACCATGTGCCGGTGTCGCAGATGATCGGCGGCCGCCTGCCGGCCTCGCTCACGCTGGCCGCCGTGACCGCGCTGGTATCGGTGCCGCTGGCGCTGTTCCTGGGCATCTTCTCGGCCATGTATCGCGGTTCCCTGTTTGATCGTGTCGTCAACGTCAGTGCCGTGTCGATGGTGTCGGTGCCGGAATTTCTGGTGGCGACGGTGGCAGTGATCATCTTCGCGGTCAAGCTGCGCTGGCTCTCCGCGCTGTCGCACGCCGGCGATGCCGCGACCCTGGGGGCCTTCATCAAGGCCTATGCCATGCCGGTGATGACCCTGTGCTGCGTGATCGTGGCCCAGATGACGCGTATGACCCGCGCCGCCGTGATCGACCAGCTGCGCTCCTCCTATGCCGAGATGGCCTTGTTGAAGGGCGTCAGGCGCACCCGCATCGTGCTGCGCCACGCCTTGCCCAACGCCATCGGCCCGATTGCCAATGCGGTGGCCCTGAGCCTGTCCTACCTGCTGGGCGGGGTCGTCATCGTCGAAAGCATCTTCAATTATCCCGGCATCGCCACCTTGATGATCGATGCCGTGACCACGCGCGACATGCCGCTGGTGCAAGCCTGTTCCATGATCTTCTGCGCCGGCTACCTGCTGCTGGTGCTCACCGCCGATGTCGTTGCGATTCTCTCCAATCCAAGGTTGAAGACCCGATGAAAACCCTCCACGACTCCACCGGCGCCGAGGCGGGCGCCCCGGCCGCCGCCTCTGCACCTGCTTGCGCTGCGGCAGTGGCCGTACCTGCGAAGCGCGTGCGCCGTCATTCGACCATGGCCTGGATCGGCATGGGCATCGTCGGCTTCTGGATCCTGATGGCCATCATCGGCCCCAGCATCTCGCCCTACGACGCCACCGCCATCGTCGATACCGACGTGTTCACCGGCATGAGCCGCCAGTTCCTGCTGGGTAGCGACTACCTGGGCCGCGACATGTTGAGCCGCATTCTCTTCGGCACCCGTGCCACCATCGGCCTGGCCCTGCTCTCCACCGTGCTGGCCAGCGTCAGCGGTACGGCGCTGGCGCTCTTTGCGGCCTTCTCGGGCGGCTGGCGCGATGCCGTCATCAGCCGTGCGCTCGATGCCCTGATCTCCATTCCCAGCAAGATGTTCGCGCTGATGATGGTGGCCACCTTCGGCTCCTCCATGCCACTGCTGGTCATCACCGCCGCCATCACCTACATGCCCGGTGCCTACCGCATCGCCCGTTCGGTGGCGGTCAACGTGCAGGCCATGGAATACGTGCAGGCCGCGCGTGCCCGCGGCGAAGGCGTGTGGTACATCATGACCGTGGAAATGCTGCCCAACATGATCCGCCCGGTGCTGGCCGATTTCGGTCTGCGCTTCGTCTACGTGGTGCTGCTGCTGTCGGGACTGAGTTTCCTCTCGCTGGGCGTGCAGCCGCCCGACGCCGACTGGGGCTCGCTGGTGCGCGAAAACATTTCCGGCCTGGGCGAGGGGGCCCTGGCGGTGATCATGCCGGCGCTGGCGATTGCCTCGCTGACCATCGGCGTGAACCTCTTGATCGACAACCTGCGCAGCAAGCGCGCTGCCAAGGAGTAAGCCTGTGAAGCAATTCGATATCTTCCTCGGCAAGGAAAGCGGCGCCGGCAGTCACGGGGGCGCAGGAAAAAGTGCCGCCGCGCGTCCCCTGGTCGAGGTCCAGGGCCTGCGCGTGAATGCGCGCAAAGACGACGGCAGCCAGATCGAGATCGTCAAGAACGTCAACTTCACCGTGGCGCGCGGCGAGGTGCTGGCCCTGATCGGTGAATCCGGTTCCGGCAAGACCACCATTGCGCTGTCGCTGCTGGGCTATGCGCGTTCGGGCTGCCACATTGCCGGTGGCCAGGTGCGCATCGGCCATCGCCAGATCGACCAGATGGATGAAAAGGCGCTGTTGGCCATGCGCGGCCACCACGTGGCCTATATCGCGCAAAGTGCGGCATCGGCCTTCAACCCGGCACGCACGCTGATGGATCAGGTGATCGAGAGCGCCCTGCAGCACGGCGTGATGGACAAGGCCAGCGCCATGCGCAAGGCCGTCGAACTGTTCCGCGCACTGGCCCTGCCGAACCCGGACAAGATCGGCGAACGTTATCCGCACCAGGTCTCGGGCGGCCAGCTGCAGCGCGTGATGGCGGCCATGGCCCTGATCACCGATCCGGAACTGGTGATCCTGGACGAACCCACCACCGCCCTGGACGTAACTACCCAGATCGAGGTGCTGCGCGCCTTCAAGAAGGTGGTCAAGGACATCGGTACCACCGCCGTCTATGTCTCGCACGACCTGGCCGTGGTGGCACAGATGGCCGACCGCATCATCGTGCTGCGCGACGGCGCCGTGCGCGAAGTCGGTGCCACCGGTCAGGTGCTGCATGCCCCGGCCGATAGTTACACGCAAAGCCTGATCGCCGCCGCCTCGCCTGCGGCCCGCGTGGTGCAGCTGCGCGAGATCCTGCCCGAGACGCTGCCCGCCGAGGCCAGTGCACCGCTGCTGCGCATCAGCGGTCTGGTGGCCGGATATGGTGCGCCGGACCGGCTGGGCCTGCCGGGCGTGCGCATCCTGGACGACATCAACCTCACCATCCAGCGCGGCAGCACCGTGGGCATCATCGGCGAATCCGGTTCCGGCAAGACCACCCTGGCGCGCGCCGTGGCCGGCATGATCGCGCCGGCGCGCGGCACCATCCAGCTCGATGGGCAGAACCTCTCGCCCACGCTCGAAGGCCGCACCCGCGAACAATTCCGCCGCGTGCAGATCGTGTTCCAGAACGCCGACACCGCGCTCAACCCGGCGCACACCATCGGCCGCATCCTCAATCGTCCGCTGTCCTTCTATCACGGCCTGAAGGGTGAGGCCATGCGCCGCCGCACGGCCGAACTGCTGGATCTGGTCAAGCTGCCTTCCAGCGTGATCGACCGCCTGCCGGCAGAACTCTCGGGTGGACAGAAGCAGCGCGTGAACCTGGCCCGGGCACTGGCGGCCAAGCCCGACCTGATCCTGTGCGACGAAGTGACCTCGGCGCTGGATACCGTGGTGGCCGCCGCCATCCTCGAACTGCTGGCCGAACTGCGGCGCGAGCTGCAGGTGTCCTACATGTTCATCAGCCATGACATCAGCACCGTGCGCGCCATCTGCGACGACATCGTGGTGCTCTATGCCGGCCGCATGGTGGCCAGCCGTCCGCGCGAGGCCATGATGGCGCCGCCCTATCACCCCTATTCGCACCTGCTGCTGTCGTCGGTGCCGGCCATGCAGCAAGGCTGGCTGGAGCAGGTGGCCGGCGCCGGCCAGCACAAGCTGCCACCCATCGGCGCGGTCGATCCCTCGCCGGAAATCTGCGCCTTCCTGCCGCGCTGTGCACTGCGCGTCGATGGCGTGTGCAACGTGGTGCCGCCGCGTCGCCGCAACATGGAGCACGGCGGCGAGATCCTCTGCCATCGCTCGGACGCCGATCTGCAGCAGTCGCAGATGCCGCTGGTACCGGTGGAGGGCATCACGGTCTGATCCCCGGCGCGGCCAGCGCTCTGTGTGCAGGGTGGCCGTTCATGACGGGCTGCCGAGGCCGCACCAGAGCATTAAGCGAAATTTAATGCTGGATTCGAAGAGCATTAATCACAGCCACATGCCGGCGCCGTAGCATCGTCGTACATCACATGCCACCGGCCAGGGTGCCGGGCCATGAAGAAAAGATTCGGGCAGGACCGCAAGAGACCAGCCGTGCTGGCCGGACGGTCCCGCCCACCCTCAAGGAAACAGGAGAAAAAATGACTGCAGCGTTGGTGTTGTACCGTGCCTCTGGCGCGCCCTTGTCCACTCAATTCCGTGCCGCCGCGCTGGGTGCGGCCGATCCCTTTGCGTCCTCGCGCGAGATTGCCTGGCAGGGCGTTGGCGGCATGAGCGCAGGCCGTCTGCGCTTCGAAGGCGCCCTCGACATCGCCCGCTTCCCCCATCAGGAAACCCTGGTGGTGGTGCAGGGCGAACTGCGCATCGATGCCGAAGGCGCAGCGCCGCTGGTGCTCAAGCCTGATAGCGGCGTGGTCATCGCCACCGGCGCGGCCGTGCGCATCACCGCCACCGAACCCACCCTGGTCGTGTTCTGCGCCGCCGAGTGCCCGCAGCCGGTGCAGCCGGGCGTGTTCCCGCTGGTGGCCGAGGCCAACTTCAAGCCCTCGATGAACTCGCTGCCCAAGGAAATCCTGCTGGGCGACGTGCCCACCTGCCGCAGCGACAACGTGGTCGACGAAAGCTCCATCCACTGCAAGATCGGCACCTGGGATTCCACGCCCTATCACCGCATCGTGCGCCCCCACCCGGTCAACGAGTTCATGCATATCCTCGATGGCGGCGTGCGCTTTGCCGAGCCCGATGGCAGCGTGGTGTCGGTGGAACGCGGCGATGCCGTCTTCGTGCCGCTGGGTGCCGCCATCGGCTGGGAGAGCAGCACGCGCGTGGCCAAGTTCTACGTCGTGCAAAGCGTACCGGCCGAAGGAGGAAAGTAAGATGTCGCCTCCACTTGTCCACGTCCAGTCTCCGACCACGCCGCCGGCACAGGCCGATGTGGTTGTCATCGGCGGCGGCATCGTCGGTATTTTCACTGCCTACTACCTGGCCAAGCGTGGCATCTCGGTGGCGGTGGTCGAGAAGGGCCGCATCGGCGCCGAACAATCCAGCCGCAACTGGGGCTGGTGCCGCCAGCAGAACCGCGACGCCCGCGAACTGCCGATGGCCACCAAGAGCATCGACCTGTGGGAACAGTTCTCCGCCGAGACTGGCGAAGATACGGGCTTCAACCGCTGCGGCCTGCTGTACCTGTCCAACGACGATGAAGAAATCAACCGCTGGGCCGCCTGGGGCGAGTTCGCCAAGACCGCCGGCGTGACCACCTACATGCTCGATTCGAAGCAGGCAGCCGAACGCGGCCACGCCACCGGCCGGGCCTGGAAGGGCGGGGTGTTCTCGCCCACCGACGGTACCGCCGATCCGGTCAAGGCAGCGCCGGCCGTGGCACGCGCCATCATGAAGCTGGGCGGCCACGTGATCCAGCAATGCGCCGCACGCGGCATCGAAACCGAAGGTGGTCGTGTGTCGGGCGTGATCACCGAAGCCGGCGTCATCAAGACCAAGGTGGCCGTCATGGCCGGTGGCGCGTGGGCCTCGTCGTTCTGCCATCAGCTGGGGATCCGCTTCCCGCAGGCCTCGGTGCGGCAATCCATCATGAGCGTGGCGCCCATGGACCAGCCCCTGCCGGGCGCGCTGTACACCTCGGGCGTAGCCGTCACGCGCCGCAGCGATGGTTCGTATGCGCTGGCCATCAGCGGCCGTGCCCGTGTCGATCCGACCATGCAGTTCCTGCGCTTCTCGCCGCAGTTCCTGCCCATGTTCGCCAAGCGCTGGCGCAGCCTGTCACCGGGCGGTCTGGAAGCCTGGCGCAGCGGTCACGAGACCCTGACCCGCTGGCGCCTGGATGCGCCCACACCGATGGAACGCATGCGCATCCTCGATGCCTCGCCCGATCCGGTCTCGATCCGCGCGACCCATCGCCGCGCCGTGGAACTGCTGCCGCAACTGGCACAGGCCAGGGTCACCCACACCTGGGCCGGTTATGTGGACAGCACGCCCGATGGCGTGCCGGGTATCGGTGAATTGCCGCAGACCCCGGGCCTGATTCTGGCGGCGGGTTTCTCCGGTCACGGCTTCGGTATCGGTCCGGGTGCCGGTCACCTGATCGCCGATCTGGCCAGCGGTGTCGAGCCTATCGTCGATCCGCGTCCTTATCACCCCAATCGTTTCTCCGATTCGTCCTGGGGCAAGGTGGCGGACTTCTGAGGGCGCTCAGCGCCGCCAGGGCGTGGGCTGGAAAGCCCGCCTGGCGGCCTCCAGAAACACCCGCTGGCGTAGCGTCAGGCCCTGGCGACCGGGCAGCAGTGCCATGATGGGCGCCGGGTCGAGCTGCCAGCCGGGCAGCACCCGTTTGAGGGAGCCGTCGGCCAGCAGGTGGGCGCAGTCCCATTCCGAGCGCGCCACGAAACCTTCGCCATCGAGCGCCCAGTCGCGCGTGATGGTGCCGTCGTTGGACGAGAGTGCGCCGTTGAGCTTGACGGTCAGCGCCTTGCCGCTGCGGCGCCCGGCACTGTCGATGGGCGTGAAGCGCAGGCGGCTGAGATCATCGTCGTTCTCGCGCAGGCTCAGGTAAGGGTAGTCGGCCAGCTCGGAAGGATGCCTGACCCGCTGCATGCGCCGCGCCAGCGCCGTGGAGGCGCACAGGAAGCGCTCATTGGGCGCGAGGAAGTGGCCGACCCAGGAGGAACTCTTGACGCGGCCGATGGAAATGATGGCGTCGGCGCCACTGGCAGCGGCCAGCGGACTCTCGGCCAGCAGCAGCGAGATGTTCAGCAGGGGATGGCTGCGGTGCAGGTCGCGCACCAGCGGGGCCACGTAGCGCCGCCCGAAACCGAAGGGGGCCACCACCCGCAGCGAGCCGCTGATGTTGGCCAGCGATCCGCGTTCCCCGCGGTCCGATTCGCGCGAGACACTGGCCGTGATGGATTCGATGCGCTCCAGGATGTCCATGGCTTCCTGCACCAGGCGCTGTCCTTCATCGGTGAGCGCGAAACCGCGCGCAGCCCGGTTGGCCAGGCGCACGCCGATGCGGTCCTCGATGCGCTGCAGGCGCACCGTCACCGCCGGGGGCGTGAGATCGAGCAGGCGGGCGGCGGCGGCCAGCGAATTGGCCGAGCCCAGGGCGCGCAGCAGTTGCATGTCATCCAGTTGCAGCATTAAAAACCTCTTAATGGTGAATTGAACGAACATTAAACATCGCTAAACGCTTTTTGGCTACAGTCCATCTCGGTAATAGCGTCGGCTATCCTGGCCGGCCTGCCGTTTTCAGCCCCGACACATCATGACCCAAGATTCCCGCAGCACCGATGCCGCCTCCGCCGTCCTCCGCACCATCAACCCCGCTGGCCTGGCCACGCCGGGCGGTCACTACAGCCACGTGGCCATCGGCAACGGCATGGTCTTCGTCTCCGGCCAGTTGCCCATCGACGCGAGCGGACGCAAGCTCACCGAGGCCTCCTTCGAGGTGCAGGCGCAGCAGGTGCTGGCCAACGTCGAGGCGGCGCTCTGCGGTGCCGGCAGCAGCATCGGCAGGCTCTTGCAGGTGCGCATCTACGTGACCGACGTGGCGCACTGGCCGGCTTTCAACGACATCTATGCGCGCTGGGCCGGCGATGCCCGCCCGGCGCGTGCCGTGGTGCCGGTGCCGGCACTGCACTTCGGCCTGCAGATCGAGGTGGAGGCCACGGCGCTGCTGTGAGCGCCGGTCCTCCTTCCACGCAGTACATGTAACGCATCCAAGGACATCCGACATGAGCACTTCCGCAGTTTCCGCCGCCTCCGCCTCCGCTCTTTCTCCGCTGGCCCACCTCACCCGCCATGAGCGCCTGGACCATTTCTACATCGACGGCCAGTGGCAGCGCCCGCAAGGCAGCGACCGCGTCGCCGTGATCTCGCCTGCCACCGAAGAGCGCGTCTGCGAGATCGCGCTGGGCAGTGCGGCTGATGTCGATCTGGCGGTGCAGGCAGCCCGTCGTGCTTTCCCCGCCTGGGCCGCGACCTCGCCGCTGGAGCGCGCCGCGCTGCTGGGCCGTGTGCATGCCTTGCTGGTGGAGCGCACCGAACTGTTTGCGCAGGCACTGACGCTGGAGATGGGAGCCCCCATCACCTATGCACGCACGGCCCACGTGCCGCTGGCCGCTGAACACCTGCGCGTGGCGCGCGACAACCTGGCTGACTACCCCTTCATTCGTCCGCGCGGCACCACCGCCATCGTGCGCGAACCCATCGGCGTGTGCGCCCTCATCACGCCCTGGAACTGGCCGATCTACCAGATCACCGCCAAGGTCGGCCCGGCACTGGCGGCCGGTTGCACCGTGGTATTGAAGCCGAGCGAACTGTCGCCGCTGTCGGCGCTGCTGTTTGCCGAGATCGTGCATGAAGCCGGTGTCCCGGCCGGTGTATTCAATCTGGTCAACGGCAGTGGCGCCGAGGTCGGTGCGGCCATGTCCTCGCATCCACAGGTGGACATGATTTCGATTACCGGCTCCACCCGCGCCGGCGTGCTGGTGGCGCAGGCCGCCGCCGTCACCGTCAAGCGCGTGGCCCAGGAGCTGGGCGGCAAGTCGCCCAATGTGGTGTTGCCGGATGCCGATCTGGAACGTGCCATCCCGCCGGGCGTGGCGGCGGCCTTCCGCAACATGGGCCAGTCCTGCAGCGCGCCGACGCGTCTGATCGTGCCGCGCGTCGCGCTGGATCGTGTGCATGAACTGGCGCTGGCGACAATTGCGCAGATGAAGGTGGGCGATCCCACGGATGCTGCCACCACGCATGGTCCGCTGGCCAACCGCACACAATTCCTGCGCGTGCAGCAGATGATCGAGGCCGGCCTGCAGGACGGCGCACGCCTGCTGGCCGGTGGCCCCGGCCGCCCGGACGGGCTGGAGCAGGGCTACTATGCACGGCCCACGATTTTCTCGGAGGTCCACACCGACATGGTGATCGCCCAGGAAGAAATCTTCGGTCCGGTGCTGGCCATCCTGCCCTATGACACCGTGGAAGAAGCCATCGCCATCGCCAACGATACGGTCTACGGTCTGGGCGCGCACGTACAGGGCAGCGACAAGGACCAGGTGCGCGCAGTGGCGGCGCGCATCCAGTCCGGCCAGGTCCACCTGAACTATCCGGCCTGGGATCCGCAGGCGCCCTTCGGTGGCTACAAGCAGTCCGGCAACGGGCGCGAGTATGGCGTCGAAGGGATGGAAGAATACATGGAAGTCAAATCTATCCTGGGCTATTACGCCTGATTGCGCGCAGCGCCTGCACCCCATCACTGAGCAACATTGAGCATCATGGAACACACTGAACATCAGCACGACAGCCTGCACCAGCACCGCGCCCACTGGGCCGGCCTGCGCCGCGACCTGCATGCGCATCCCGAGCTGCGCTTCGAGGAACACCGCACCGCCGACGTGGTGGTGCGGGAACTGCAATCCCTGGGCTACACGGTCACACGCGGCCTGGGCGGCACCGGCGTGGTCGCCAGCCTGCCGGGCAGCGACCCGCAGCGCGGCATCGTACTGCGCGCCGATCTGGATGCCTTGCCCATCGTCGAGGCCAACGATTTCGCGCACGCCTCCAGCAGTCATGGCGTCATGCACGCCTGCGGTCATGACGGCCACACCGTCATGCTGCTGGGGGCGGCGCGCGTGCTCAAGCAGCAGCCGACCTTGCCGGGCAGCGTGCACTTCGTGTTCCAGCCGGGAGAAGAAGGCGGGGCAGGGGCGCGCAAGATGATCGATGACGGACTGTTCGAACAGTTTCCCACCGAGGCCGTGTTCGGCATGCACAACTGGCCGGGCCTGCCGGCCGGGCAGTTCGGCTTGCGCACCGGTCCCATCATGGCGGCCGGTTCGCGCCTGAGAATCACCATCACCGGCAAGGGCGCCCATGCGGCCCAGCCGCACCTGGGGCTGGACCCGATCCCGCTGGCCTGTTCCATGGTCTTGCAGTGCCAGACCATCGCCGCGCGCCACAAGGACCCGGTGGACCCGGCCGTGATCTCGGTGTGCATGTTCCATGCAGGCGATACCGACAACGTGATTCCCGACCGGGCCGAACTGCGCGGCACCATCCGCACGCTGTCGTCCACCTTGCAGCAGAAGCTGCAGGAAGACATCCGCCGCATGTGCCACGCTCTGGCCGAGGCCTATGGCGCGCAGGTCGAGGTGGAGTTCTTCCAGTATTACCCGGCCACCATCAATACACCGGCCGAGACCGATTTCTGCGAACGCGTCATTCGCCAGACCTTTGGCGATGCACGCATTCGCACCGGCATCCCGGCCAACATGACCTCGGAAGATTTCGGCTTCATGCTGGAAGAGCGGCCCGGCACCTATGTGCTGATCGGCAACGCGCCGCCAGACCGGGCCTCGCACTCGCTGCACCACCCGCACTACGACTTCAACGACGACATCATCGAAGAAGGCGTGCGTTACTGGGTGGCGCTGGCGCAGTCTTATTTCGGCAACGGGCCGC
This sequence comes from Herbaspirillum sp. DW155, assembly GCF_037076565.1. NCBI lineage: Bacteria > Pseudomonadati > Pseudomonadota > Betaproteobacteria > Burkholderiales > Oxalobacteraceae > Herbaspirillum > Herbaspirillum sp. DW155. The sequence continues at coordinate 1,070,837 of NZ_AP029028.1, forward strand.
AGCGCTGAAAGCGCCGCATCATCACCAGCCGTTGAAACGCGGCCAGATCGCCACGCTGCCATCGGCGGCGATGGCGTGATACTCCTGATACTGCGCACCGGTGGCGCAGGCGTGGTTGGGCAGGATGCGCAGGCGCGTGCCGATGGGCAGGCGCTCGGCGATGCGGGTGTCGGGTTGGCCCTGGCGTGACAGGATGCCGTGCTCCTGATTGGCCCCGCTCATCAGGTAGCCTGCCAGCACCTTGCCGTCTTCGGTACAGACCTGGCCATAGCCGAAATCCTGCCTGCGCCCTTGCGTGCCCCGGTCGCGGCTCATGGCCATCCAGCCTGCATCGACAATGGCCCAGCCTTTCTCGGACTGGTGGCCGATCACGGTGGTCAGTACGCTCAGGGCGATTTCATCGAGCGTATTGACGCCCACGTTGTGCATCACCAGATCGAACATCGCATAGACACCGGCGCGCACCTCGGTCACGCCGTGCAACTGTTCGGCGCGCAGGGCAGTGGGGGTCGAGCCGATGCTGACCGCTGCGCACGGCAAGCCCGCCGCGCGCAGGCGCCCGGCAGCGTGGACGCAGCCGGCGCGCTCCTGTTCGGCCACGCGGATCAGGGCCGCGTCGTTGTCGTAGTCATAGCTGGAGCCGGCATGCGCGATCACCCCGCCCAGGCGCATGCCGCCTTCGTGCAGCGCGGTGCCCACGGCCAGCAGGCTGTCGTCTTCCGGGGCGATGCCGGAGCGGTGGCCATCCACGTCGATCTCGATCCAGACCTCGAAGCATTCATCGTTGGCCTGGCCGAAGGCCACGATGGCCTCGGCACACACCACGCTGTCGGCCACGATCTTCAGATCACAGCCCCGGCGCCGCAGCGCCAGCGCCTGGCCCAGTTTGGTGGGCGCCATGCCCACGGCGTAGACGATATCGCTGATGCCTGCGGCAAAGAACTGTTCGGCCTCCTTCAAGGTGGAGACGGTGATGCCGCGTGCGCCCGCCTGCACCTGTGCCTGCACCACTTCGTGGCACTTGGTGGTCTTGACGTGCGGACGGAAACGCACGCCCAGCGCATCCATGCGTTGCTGCATGCGGGCGATGTTGCGCTCCATGCGGGGGATGTCGATCAAGGCGGCGGGCGTGGGCAGGGTGGCCAGGCTCATGGGGAACTCCTGAAGAGGGTAGGTCGATGAGCATGGACTATAGGAGATCGGGCTTGCGCCGTGCTTAATGCTCGCTGAATCGGGCATTAAGCTGCGTTTAATGCAGGAACCGGCATTCCACCCCCCCCGTCAGCCCTGCCGGAACTGCCGTATCGTCTCCAGCACGTGCACGGTGGCCTTGTCCAGATTGGGCAGGGTGCGATGGGCCACGCCGATGTGGCGTTTGAGCACCGGCGAGAGCGGCAGGATGCGCACATCCTTGTGACGTTCCAGTTCGGCCGCCAGGGGCTGCTCCAGCGGCAGGATGGCCGCGCCGTAGCCGGCGGAGACCAGGCTCTTCATGGCTTCGTTGTAGTTCAGCTCGATGCGTGCGCGCGGGTTTTCCCCGGCCTCGGCAAACCAGGCCATGGTGAGCCGGTACATCTGCGTGGTGGCATCGTTGAAGATCATCGGCTTGTCCACCAGCCAGCCCGGCTTGATGGCCGCGGGCGATTTCCAGGTGGCGGGCAGGAAGGCCATCATGCGGTCGCTGCGCCAGTGGGTGATCTGGATTTCCTTGGGAGTCGGGATGGGTGTGGCGACCAGGCCGATGTCGAGCGTCCCTTCCTGCAGGCGCGCCATGGTTTCGTTCGAGCCCATGATGTTGACCTCCACATCGATGCCCGGGTAGCTGCTTTCCAGCTGGCGCAGTACGCGGGGCAGCAGGTTCACCACCACGCCGGTCGACGTCCCCAGCCTTACCCGGCCGACCTTGCCTTCCACGTGCTTCCTGGCGACATCGAGCAGATCGTCGGCATCGCGCAACAGGCGTCTGGCCCGGTCGATCACCAGCGCGCCCAGCGCCGTGGCCTGTACGCGGCGGCTGCCGCGCATGAGCAGGGCGCTGCCCAGGCGCTCTTCGAGGTCGCTGACATGCAGGCTGATGGTGGGCTGCGCCAGGTGCAGCGCATTGGCCGCAGCCGAGAAGGTGCCGAGGTCGACGATGGTGACCAGCGTGCGCAACTGGTCGAGGCTGAGTTCTCTCATCAGGTTTCCTGATAGTGGCTGTCATCAAACTCAATTTTACCAATGACTGCGATTGGCGGATGATCTGCGCATTCATCCAGGGAGAAGTCCATGTGGCACATCGTCAGCCAGGTCCTTGCCCGCGTCCTCGGGGACCATCACGCTTCACACGGGGGCGCCGCGCTGGAAATGCGGGAGATGGGGCCGCGCGAGTTCAATGACCTGGGCATCGGTGCGAGCGAGATGCCTTTCTTCCTGCAGAAGCAACCGGATGAGGTGCGTCCTCATCGCCACAAGGAGGATATCCATGCAACATCTTGCTGAAGTGATCGGACTGGCCGCCACGCTGAGCCTGGCCACCATGAGCCCCGGACCCAGCTTCGTGATGGTGGCGCGCACCTCGGTGGGCGGCGGACGATCCAATGGCCTGCTGGCGGCACTGGGCATGGGCATCGGCGGCGTGGTCTTTGCCGGGGCGGCCTTGCTGGGGCTGCATGCGGTGCTGCTGGCGGTGCCTTCGCTGTATCTGCTGTTGAAGTTCGGGGGCGGTGTTTATCTGGCCTACATGGGCTGGCGCATCTGGCGCGGGGCGCGTACGCCCTTGATGGCCGACGACATCGCACAGTGCGACGCATCACCGTCCGTGTCCCGGCGATCCCTGTGGCTGGGCCTGGTCACCCAGCTCAGCAATCCGAAGACCGCCATCGCCTACACCAGCGTGTTTGCCGCCTTTTTGCCGGCCGAGACCTCGCTGCCCTTCAAGGGGCTGACGCTGTTGCTGGTCTTCCTGATCGAAGCGGGATGGTATGGGCTGGTGGCCGTGGCGCTCTCTTCATCGCGTCCGCGCCGCTGGTACGTACAGGGCAAGCACTGGTTCGACCGCATAGCGGGCGGCGTCATGATGACCCTCGGGTTCAAGCTGCTGATCTCGCGCGCGGGGCCGTGAAAGGGCGCGATTGACTGTACGCGAGGTCAGTGCACATGGCCGACGTCAGGCGCTCTGGCGTCGGCAATATCGCTTCAATCCAGCTTGAATTTCCCCACCACTGCGGCCAGATTCCCCGCCTGCCCCTTCAACGAATCCGCTGCCGCGGCTGCCTGCTCCACCAGTGCGGCATTCTGCTGCGTGGTCTCATCCATCTGCGTGATGGCGAGATTGACTTCGTTGATGCCGCCACTCTGTTCCTGCGTGGCCGCGCTGATCTCGGCCACCACGTCGGTCACGCGGCGCACGCTGGCGACCACTTCATTCATGGTGCTGCCGGCACGTTCCACCAGCTCGCTGCCGGCGCTGACCTTCTGCACCGAGTCATCGATCAGTTCCTTGATCTCCTTGGCCGCGCCCGCCGAGCGCTGGGCCAGTGAACGCACTTCGGAGGCCACCACCGCAAAGCCACGTCCCTGCTCACCTGCGCGGGCCGCTTCCACGGCCGCATTGAGTGCCAGGATGTTGGTCTGGAAGGCAATGCCGTCGATCACGCTGATGATGTCGGCAATGCGGCGCGAACTCTCGGTGATGCCTTCCATGGTCCGTACCACCTGGCTGACCACCTCGCCGCCCTGGCTGGCGATGTCGGAGGCGGTGGCCGCCAGCTGGTTGGCCTGGCGTGCGTTGTCGGCGTTCTGCGTGACGGTGGAGGTGAGCTGCTCCATCGCCGAGGCGGTCTCTTCCAGCGAGCCGGCCTGCTGTTCGGTGCGGTTGGACAAATCCAGGTTGCCGCGCGCGATTTCGTTGGAGGCCGTGGCGATGGTGTCGGTGCCCTGGCGCACTTCGCTCACGATGTCGCGCAGGCTTTCGTTCATGGCGCGCAGGGCTTCCATGAGGCGTCCGGTTTCGTCACGGCCGGCCGGGCGGATGCGCAGGGTCAGGTCGCCACGCGCCACGCGCTGGGCGATCTCCACGGCTTCCTTGAGCGGCCGCGCCACATTGGCCGCCACCACGAAGGCCAGCAGCGAGCCGATGATCACGGTGGCCGCCAGCAGGCCCACGATCCAGCGCTGCGCTGCGCGGAACACGCCCGAGGCTTCTTCATCGGCGCGCGCACTGCCGCTGGCATTGAGCTTCACGATAGCGTTGAGATTGCCCACCATGGCGTTGTAGAGCCTGGCCGATTCGCCGTTGAAGAGGGCGCGCGTCTCGTCATACTGCTGATTGGCGGCCATCTCGGCCAGCTGTTCATCCACCTTCAGATAGGCCGCGAGGTTCTTGCCGAACTGGGCGTATTGTTCCTTTTCTTCGGGCTCGGACATGCGCTCTTCGAAGACCGCGCGCTGCTTGGCCAGCGCGTCCAGGCGCGCCTTGATGGACTGGTTGGCGGCGCTGCGCTCCTGCGGCGTGACCGCCGTGACCAGCTGCAATTCGGTCAGGCGCAGCGGCGGCAGCGAACCTTGCAGTTCGCGCGCGGCATCCATGGTCGGCATCCACTTGCTGACGATTTCGCCGGAAGCATTGTTGACCTGCTTGAGTTCCCTGATGGCGAACAGCCCCTGCAACAGGGTCAGTGCAATCACCACCGCAAAGGACAGCGCCAGCTTTTTGGCGATGTTGAGGTTGTAGAACCAGATCATGTCTTCCTCGCATTCGATTTATATCGTTTTCAGTGTCCGATCCGGTTCATGCGGTCGATGTGTCGAAACGTCACTGGCGAGGCCGCCCGTTTGGCGTGCGGGCGTCAAGAGTGCGGACCGCACGGGGGTGTGGTCGCGGGAGCAATGAAGTGCTGGTGATGTCATGCGGTCATGCCGTCACGAAGCCTTGGCTTCCTGCCCATCCTGTCTCTCTTGTAGCCAACGGCATCCCTCTGCCGCCGGCGCTTGCTGGTTCGATGGTCGCATGGCTGGATCGGAGTCGATATTAATCACCGGCAAGATTTCCGGCCAATGAAATTAATCATGCAGGCAATGTGCTAATTGATATCGATTGTTGTCATGATGTCAGACAAGATTGTTTATCTGGCTACTTTGGGGAGAGAGCGTCGCTGTAATAAGATGTGCATAAAATTCACTTCAGAGCCTGTCTTGCCCTATGCGCCGAAAGATTCCCTCTACCCAGGCCATGGCCGTCTTCGAGTCCGCCGCGCGGCACCAGAGCTTTACCAAGGCGGCGCAGGAAATGGCGGTGACGCAGAGTGCGGTCTGCCGTCAGGTGGCCGCGCTGGAAGAATTTCTGGGTCTGAAGCTGTTTCGCCGCACCAAGCGCGGCGTGCGTTTGACCGAGGCCGGCGTGAGCTACAGCCATCAGGTCGGCCAGCGTCTGGACGAGATCGAACGCGATGCGCTGCACCTGATGTCGCGCGATGGTCATGGCGATGTGCTGGAGCTGGGCGTGATGCCGACCTTCGCCACCAGATGGTTGCTGCCGCGCCTGCGCTCCTTTCTGGAAGCGCATCCGGGCGTGACGGTCAACCTGCGCCCGCGCACCCGGCCCTTCCTCTTCGAGGAGACCAATCTCGATGCCACGCTCTACGCCGGCCAGGCCAGCTGGCCCGGTACCGAAGGCGTGTTCCTGATGCGCGAGAACATGGTGGCGGTGGCCAGTCCCGAACTGATCGGCAGCAACCGCACGCTCACGCCCAACGGGCTGCTTGCTTATCCGCTGTTGCAGCAGAGCACGCGGCCTTACGTGTGGCGGCAATGGTTCGCCTCCTTCGGCATGCAGGTGCAGAACGATCTGGTGGGTACGCAACTGGAACTGTTTTCCATGCTGACCCAGGCGGCCATCGTCGGCATGGGCGTGGCGCTGATCCCGCGCTTTCTGATCGAGGACGAATTGCGGCGCGGCCTGCTGGTGGTGGCCGTGGAGCATGATTACCTGAGCCCCTACTCCTACTACCTGATCTATCCCGAGCGCACCTCCGAGCGGCCCTTGCTGCGGCTGTTCCAGGAGTGGCTGGAAGAACAGGCCAGGGCGTACCGACTGCCCAGCGGACTCGGCTGAAGAGGGGCGCTACGCCTGTCTCGACAGGCGGAATCGGAGTGCGTCCTGCGCACATGTCGATGCAAACAATTCGTTTGCGCCGGTGCCGACCGGCACGTATATTTTTGCCCATCGCCGCAGCCGTGCCGCTGTCCGCAGGACAGGGCTGGTGCCGCACCCGTTGATCCCAAGAAGAGGCCTCCATGAGCGCAACGCCACAACGACATTCCTTCGATTACGCCGACCCCCTGATGCTGGAGCAGCAACTGAGCGAGGACGAACGCCAGGTGCGCGATGCCGCCCAGGCCTATTGCCAGGACCGCCTGGCGCCGCGCGTGCTGGAGGCTTTCCGCCACGAGAAGATGGACGTGAGCATCTTCCGCGAGATGGGCGAACTCGGCCTGCTGGGGGCCACCATCGATGAGCAGTATGGTGGCGCCGGTCTGAACTACGTCTGCTATGGCCTGATCGCGCGCGAAGTCGAGCGTGTCGATTCCGGCTATCGCTCCATGATGAGCGTGCAGTCCTCGCTGGTGATGACACCCATCAACGCCTTCGGTACCGAAGCGCAAAAGCAGAAGTACCTGCCCAAGCTGGCCAGCGGCGAATGGATAGGCTGCTTCGGCCTGACCGAACCCAATCACGGCTCCGACCCCGGCAGCATGATCACGCGTGCGCGCAAGGTGGCGGGCGGCTACAGCGTCACGGGCAGCAAGATGTGGATCACCAACAGTCCGGTGGCCGATGTCTTCGTGGTGTGGGCCAAGGATGAAGCAGGCGATATCCGTGGCTTCATCCTCGACAAGGGCGCCAAGGGACTTTCGGCACCGGCCATTCATGGCAAGGTCGGTCTGCGTTCATCGGTCACGGGCGAGATCGTGATGGACAACGTGTTCTGTCCCGAAGAAAACGCCTTCCCCGATGTGCGTGGACTGAAGGGCCCGTTCACCTGTCTCAACAGTGCCCGTTACGGTATCGCCTGGGGCGCGCTGGGTGCGGCCGAGGATTGTTATGAACGCGCACGTCGCTACACCATGGAGCGCCAGCAGTTCGGCCGTCCGCTGGCGGCCAACCAGCTGGTGCAGAAGAAGCTGGCCGACATGCTCACCGACATCGCGCTGGGCCTGCAAGGCTGCCTGCGCCTGGGACGCCTGAAGGACGAGGGATATGCCGGCATCGAGCAGACCTCGATCATGAAGCGCAACAGCTGCGGCAAGGCGCTGGACATCGCCCGCATGGCGCGCGACATGATGGGCGGCAATGGCATCTCCGACGAGTTCGGCGTGGCGCGCCATCTGGTCAATCTGGAAGTGGTCAATACCTACGAGGGCACCCACGATGTGCATGCGCTGATCCTCGGCCGGGCCATCACCGGGCTGGCGGCTTTCTCCAACTGAAGCGACATCGCCTGCAAGCCGCCTGTACGGTGGCTTGCAGGCGAATTGTTTCCTCTCCCGCTCCTCTCTGGCTACAGCACGCCGCGTTCGCGCAATGCGGCGATCTGCGCTTCTTCCATCCCCAGCAGTGACTGCAAGACTTCTCCCGTGCCTTCACCCAGGGAGGGCGGTGCTTTGCGCACCGGCAGGCGTTGGCCGTCGAAACGATAGGGCGGGGCCAGTACCTGCACGCTGCCCGCTTCTGCATGCGGATGCGTGCTGACCAGACCGGCCGAGGTCGCACGCGGACTGGTCAGCGCTTCATGCAGGCCCAGCACTTCGCCGCAGGGAATGCCGGCCTGATGCAGCCTGGCCAGCAGGTCGGCGCGCTTGCGCGCCTTGAGTTCGCGGTTGATTTCCGGGACCAGCACGTCGCGGTGCTGGCCCCGGCTGACGTTGGTCTTGAAGCGCGCATCCTCGGCCAGGTCGGGCCGCTCGATGACGCTGTGGCAGAAGCGCTGGTACTGGCTGTTGGTGCCCACGGTGATGACCAGCCGGCCATCGGCCGCATCGAAAACGCCATAGGGAATGATGGAGGGATGGGCATTGCCATAGCGCGGCGGATCATCACCCAGGATCAGCGCTTCCAGCCCGTAATACGAGGTGATCATGACGCCGCAATCGAACAGCGCCATCTCCACATGCCGCCCCTGTCCGGTCTGCTGGCGCTGGTAGAGCGCGGCCAGCACAGCCTGTGCGCAATACATGCCGGTGAACAGGTCCACGGCCGCCACGCCCAGTTTCAGCGGAGGCTGGCTGGCCTCGCCATTGAGCGACATCAATCCTGATTCGCCCTGGATCACCAGGTCATAGCCGGGTCGTGTGGCTTCCGGGCCGCTGCTGTCATAGCCGGTGATGGAGCAATACACCAGCCCGGGATTGTCGCGGCGCAGGGTCTCGTAATCGAGGCCAAATTTCTGCACGCCGCCGAACTTGAAATTCTGGATCACCACATCGCTCTTGCGCGCCAGCTGGCGCACGATGTCCCGGCCTTCTTCGGTTTGCAGATCGACGCTGACGGAGCGCTTGTTGCGGTTCACGCTGTTGAAATACGCGGTCTCGGTCGAGCCGATGCGGGTACCCCAGTCGCGCGTATCGTCGCCGCGTTCGGGGTGTTCGACCTTGATCACTTCGGCACCCAGGTCGCCCAGTACCATCGCACACCACGGGCCGGCCAATACGCGTGAGAGGTCCAGTACGCGGACGCCGGCCAGCGGCAGGGATGCAGTCTCTTCAGTCATGTTGTCTCCTCATGGACGGGATGCGTACTGCGCCTTGTTGTTCTGTATTGCGTGCTGGCGCATCCCGGTACCGCTATGGTTTTGGTGTCTGCCGCAGCCGCCGGAAATCGGCCGGCCGTTTTTCGAGGAAGGCGTGAATGCCCTCGGCCGCCTTGTCTTCGCCCTGCGAGAGCACCATGTGCTGCGCTTCCAGTTCCAGTTGTTCTTCCAGCGTGGCACCGTAGGCATGCTGGCACAGATGCTTGATGCGGGCCATGGCCTGGGCCGGTCCGTCGGCCAGCGAGGAGGCCAGCTGTACGGCCGCCTCCAGCGCCTGTCCCGCGTCGGCCAGCTGATTGACTGCGCCCAGGGCATGCAGGCGTTCGCCATTGAAGCGCTCGCCCGACAGGCACAGCTGGGTCAGCATCTGGCGCGACAGGAATTGTGCGAGGAAGGCGGTCACGCCACCATCGGGCGTGAGCCCGACCTTGACGTAGGCCACCGAGAATTGCGCCTCGCGCGTGGTCACCAGCAGATCGCAAGCCAGCGCCAGCGACAGCCCGGCGCCGGCCGCGCCACCTTCCACCGCAGCGATGACCGGCTTGCTGCAGCGGCCGATGTGGCGGATCAGGTCGTGCAAGCCTTCCAGTTTTGCCCGCCGTTGCTGGGGCGCCATGCTGCGGCGCTGGGCCAGCAGGCGCAGGTCGCCGCCCGAGCAGAAGAAGTTGTTGGCGCCGGTCAGCACGATGGCGGCCACCTCAGGATCGGCCTGGGCTGCATCCAGCGCGGCGCTCAGCGCCTCATACAGGTCGGCACTGAGCGCATTGCGGGTGGCCGGATCATGGTTGATGAGCACGCGCACCGCGCCGCGCTGCTCGCACAGCACGGTACTCATGCCACGGCTTCGCGCCCCAGCGCGATGTAGCGTTGCAGGTGGTGGTCTTCATCGCCGAGCTGATGGTCGATCATCACCAGTCGCTTGGCATAGTGCGACAACGGCAGTTCCCAGGTCATGCCGATGCCGCCATGCAGCTGGATCGATTCTTCGGCCACCAGCGTGCCGATGCGGCCGATGCTGAACTTGGCGGCCGACAGCGCGCGCTCGCGTGTGAGCCGGTCGGCGTCCAGCGCGGCGGCTGCGTTGATGACGGCCGAGCGTGCCTGTTCCACTTCCAGCAGCAGGTCGGCCATGCGGTGCTGCAGGGCCTGGAAGCTGCCGATGGGCAGGCCGAATTGCTTGCGCGTGCGCAGGTAATCGAGCGTGGCTTCCTTGGCCACTTCCATCGCGCCGAGTGCTTCGGCACACAGGGCCAGCACGCCGCGTCCGAGGATGCGTTCGAGCAGCGCCACGCCTTGGCCTGCGCTGCCCAGCAAAGCGTCGGCCGGCAGCAGCACATCCTGCAACAGCAGGTCGGCCACGCGGCCACCGTCGATGGTGTCGCTGCCTTGCAGTTGCAGGCCGGCCGTATCGGCCGGGATCAGGAAGAGCGAGATGCCGTCTGCATCATCGGTCTCACCGCTGCTGCGCGCCGAGACCAGGAACAGTTGCGCCGATTCGCCGTGCACCACGACGGCTTTGCAACCCTGCAGACGCCAGCGGCCATCGGCCTCTTGCGTGGCGCGGGTGGTAACGTGCGTGTGCGCATAGTGGCTGTCTGCTTCCTCATGGGCCAGCGCGGCCAGCATCTGGCCGGCGATGATCTGCTCCAGCAGCGCTTTTTGCGCGGCTGTGCCGGCCGCTGCGATGGCCTCGCCCACGAGGATGGCGCTACCCAGCAGCGGCTCCAGCAGCAGGCCGCGGCCGATTTCTTCAAACACCACGGCGATGTCGAAACCGCCACCGCCGTAGCCGCCGTCCTCTTCGCGGAAGAGGGCGCCGATCACGCCCATCCCGGCCAGCTGATTCCACATGTCGCGGCTCATGCCGGGCGATGTCTGCAGCAGTTGCTTGCGCGCCTCAAAACCATACTGTTCGGTAATGAGGCGACGCAGGCTGTCGGCCAGCATGCGCCGTTCTTCGGTGTGCTCGAAATTCATGGGCGTTTCCTCACAGGCCAAGGATCATCTTGGAGATGATGTTCTTCTGGATTTCATTGGAGCCGCCGAAGATCGACAGCTTGCGATTGTTGAAGTAATGCGCGGCCGCCCCGGCTGCGGCTTCCGGGCCGAGGGTGTGTCCCTCATCGCCTTCGTCCTGTGCCTGCCATTGATAGGGGCGGGCATATGGCCCCATGGCGCGGCGGGTGAGGGAGGTGATTTCCTGGCGGATTTCGGTGCCGCGAATTTTGAGCATGGAGCTTTCCGCACCGGGCGCGCCGCCCCCGGCCACGGCCGAGATCACGCGCAGGTTGGTGGTCTTCATGTTCTCCAGATCGATTTCCACGCGGGCCATGCGGGCGGCAAACAAGGGGTCGTCGGCCAGCGGGCGGCCGTTGCGCCGCTGCGTGGCGGCGATCTTCTTCAGGCGTTGCAACGCGGCCACCGAGAAACCGATGCCGGCGATGTTGGTGCGCTCATAGGTCAGCAGGTACTTGGCGCAACTCCAGCCGCGATCTTCCTCGCCGACCAGATTTTGTACCGGCACGCGCACATCGGTGAAGAAGACCTCGTTGACCTCGTGTTCGCCATCGAGCGTGATGATGGGACGTATCTCGACGCCGGGCGTGTTCATGTCGATCAGCAGGAAGCTGATGCCTTCCTGCTTCTTGGCCTCGCGGTTGGTACGTACCAGACAGAAGATCATGTTGGCGTAGTGGCCCAGCGTGGTCCAGGTCTTCTGACCGTTGACGATGTAATGGTCGCCTTCGCGTACCGCATGCGTCTTCACGGCGGCCAGGTCGGAGCCCGCACCCGGCTCCGAGTAACCCTGGCACCACCAGTCTTCGCCATTGAGGATGCGCGGCAGCCAGTATCGCTTCTGCGCCTCGTTGCCGTACTTGATCAGGACCGGGCCCAGCATGTTCACGCCGAAGGGGACCACGCGCGGGGCATGCGCCAGGCAGCATTCGTGTTCGAAGATGAAGCGCTCGATCACGCTCCAGCCGGTGCCGCCATATTCCTTGGGCCAGTGGTTGGCCAGCCAGCCGCGCTCGTTGAGGATGGCGTGCCACTGCGCCATCTCGTCGCGGCTCAGGTGCTTGCCGCTGGCCACCTTGTCCGACAAGGCCTTGGGCAGCTTCTCGGCGAGGAAGGCGCGTACGCTGTCGCGGAAGGCTTCTTCGGCCGGGGTGAAATTCAGATCCATTGCAGTCTCCTTGAGGATGCGGTGAGGCGTGGTGTTGCTTCAATAGATTTCAAACAGGCCGGCCGCACCCATGCCGCCAGCGATGCACATGGTGACCACGGCATAGCGCACGCCGCGCCGCTTGCCTTCGATCAGCACGTGTCCGGCCAGGCGCGCACCGGTCATGCCGAAGGGATGGCCGATGGCGATGGCGCCGCCGTTGACGTTGAGCCGTTCATCGGGAATGCCCAGGCGGCGCTGGCAGTACAGGGCTTGCGAAGCGAAGGCTTCGTTGAGTTCCCACAGGCCGATGTCTTCTACGCGCAGGCCGTGACGTTGCAGCAGGCGCGGCACCGCAAAGACCGGGCCGATACCCATTTCATCGGGCTCGCAGCCGGCCACGGCCAGTCCGCGGAAAGCGCCCAGTACCGGCAATCCCGCACGTTCTGCTGCGCGCGCTTCCATCATCACGCAGGCCGATGCGCCATCGGAGAGCTGCGAGGAATTGCCGGCCGTGATGAACTTGTCGGCGCCCATCACCGGAGCCAGTTTGGCCAGCGCCTCGTAAGTGGTGCCGGGCCGGTTGCAGTTGTCGGCATCCACCGTCACTTCGCGCAGGCTGGTCTGGCCGCTGGCCTTGTCGGTGACTTGCATGGTGGTGGTGCAGGCGATGATCTCGTCGCGGTAGCGTCCTGCTTCCTGTGCCTCGGCGGTCTTGCGCTGGCTGGCTTCGGAGAAGCGGTCCTGGTCTTCGCGCGAGATACCGTAGCGCGCGGCCACGATGTCGGCGGTCTCGATCATGGGCAGGTAAAGCTCGGGCTTGTGCCCGACGATCCACGGGTCCATGCCGCTGTCACCGCTGTCGGTGGCGCTGCGGCTGCGGATCTGCGAGATGCTTTCCACCCCGCCTGCGATCATCGCATCGGCGCCATCGACCACGATGCGCCCGGCTGCCATCGCAATGGCTTGCAGGCCCGAGGCACAGAAACGATTGACGGTGGTGCCGGCGATGCTGATAGGCAGCCCCGCGCGCACGATGGCCTGGCGCGCGATGTTGCGGCCGGTCGTGCCTTCCGGATAACCGCAGCCGAGGATGGCATCCTCGATTTGGCCCGGATCGATGCGCGCACGCTCGACCGCAGCGCGCACGGCGAAGGCGGCCAGGGTCGGGCCGGGCGTGACGTTGAATTCGCCGCGATGGGCCTTGGTCAAGGGGGTACGCGCAGTGGATACGATGACGGCTTCCCGCATCATGGAATTCTCCCGAAATGGTGTGTCAAGGCGGAGACCGGCGCTGAGCGCGGCCCCCGGCGATGCAGGGCTGGTGCTCAGCCGGCCTGGTTCAGCGAATCAAAATTGGCGCCGCGTTCGACCAGCTCCACCAGCAGCGGCGAGGGTGTCCAGAACAGCGGGTCTTCTGCAGCAAAGGCGCGGATGTCGGCCAGCACATTGGGCAGGCCGATCATGTCGGCGTATTTCATCGGACCACCGCGATGACGCGGGAAACCGTAGCCGTAGAGGAAGGTGACATCCACATCCAGCGGACGCAGCGCAATGCGCTGGTGCACCACGTTGGCTCCCTCGTTGATCATGGCCGCCAGGTAGCGGCGCTGGATATCTTCCTGGCTGAAGTGGCGCGGGGTGATGCCGGCGCGTGCGCGTTCCTCGTCGATGAGCGCCAGCACTTCCGGGTCGGGCGTGCCGTTGCGTGCACCCTCGGCATAGCGATAGAAACCGCGTCCGCTCTTCTGGCCGAACCAGCCGCGCTCGCACAGGCGGTCGGCGATGTGCACGTAGCGCGCACGCGGATCGCGCGTGGCGGCGCGGCGCTTGCGGGTGGCCCAGCCGATGTCGCCACCGGCCAGGTCCACCACCTGATACGGTCCCATGGCAAAACCGAAGTCGCGCACGGCCGCATCGATCTCATAGGGCGAGGCGCCATCCTCCATCAGGGCATCGGCGGCCTGACGATATACCGCCAGGATGCGATTGCCGATGAAACCATCGCATACCCCCGCGCGCACCGGTACCTTGCGCAGGCGTTTGGCCAGTTCGAAAGCGGTCGCCACCACATCGCCTGCGACCTGGCGCGGCACCACGATTTCCAGCAGCTTCATCACATTGGCCGGTGAGAAGAAATGCAGGCCGATCACATCCGCAGGCCGCGAGATGCTGGCGGCAATCGCATCGATATCGAGGTAGGAGGTGTTGGTCGCCAGCACCGCGCCGGGTTTGCAGACGCGATCCAGTTCGGCGAAGACGGCCTGCTTGACAGTCAGATCCTCGAAGACGGCTTCGATCACCACATCCGCATCGGACAAGTCTTCATAACGGGTGCTGCCCTGCAGTCGTGCCAGCACGGCATCGCGGGCCTCTGCTGTAAGGCGGCCCTTGACCACCTGGGCGTCATAGATTTTTTCGACATGGCCGCGTCCGCGTGCGAGGGCTTGGTCGTCGCGTTCGATCATGGTCACCGGCAAACCGGCATCGAGCACCGCCACGGCGATGCCCGCACCCATGGTGCCGCCACCGACCACGCCGATGCGTTCGATGCGACGTGGCTGGGCGTTGCGGGTCTCGGGGGCTTTCTGCACTTCGCGTTCGGCGAAGAAGGCGTGGATCAGGCCGGCGCGCTGCGGGCTGTCCAGGCATTGCAGGAAGAACCGGCGCTCCAGTGCGAGTCCTTCGTCGAAGGGCAGGGTGGTGGCGGCTTCCACCGCATCGATGATCTTGTGCGGGGAGAACAGGCCGCGTGATTTCTTGCCGGCCTCGGTACGCGCCGCTGCAATGGCAGCCTGCGTGGCGGCCGTGTCGGAGAGGGCGCTGCCTTCGCGGCTGCGGCGTACCGGCAGGCCCATCTCCACCAGCGCCTGCAATTCACGCAGGCCGGCCGCGCGCGCCTGTTCGGCGCTGTCGCCTTCGGCCAGGCGGTCCACCAGGCCCAGGGCCAGGGCTTCTTTCCCACTCAGGTGGCGGCCGCTCAGCATCATGTCCAGCGCTGCCTGGGCACCGATGAGGCGCGGCGTACGCTGCGTGCCACCGGCACCGGGCAGCAGTCCCAGCTGTACTTCCGGCAGGCCCAGGCGGGCGTTGCCGAGCACCAGCCGGTAATGCGCTGCCAGCGCCACTTCCAGACCACCCCCCAGCGCGGCGCCGTGGATGGCGGCCAGCACGGGCTTGTTGCAGGCTTCGATGCGATTGCACAGGTCGGTCAGCAGCGGCGCTTGCGGCGGCTTGCCGAATTCGCGGATGTCGGCCCCGCCGATGAAGTTGCGGCCGGCGCCGGTGATCAGGATGGCGGCCACGTTGGCATCGGCCTCGCCTTCCTCGATGGCGGCCATCAGGCCCCGGCGCACGGCCACGCCCAGGGCGTTCACCGGTGGGTTGGCAATGGTCACGACCAGCATGGCGCCCTCGCGCGCCAGATGGACGGGGGCCGACTCGGCCGGCGCCGGTGCTTGGGTGGACATCAGAGGTCTCCTGTTGTGGTTGTTCCGCAGAGCGAAATTATGGTTCGCAAATGACTTTTGTCGGCAACGATACCGCATTTGCGTCGGATGTGTAAACCGTGCATACCGCAGCGGCCCGATCTGCACAATTGTCAGCAAGGGTCAGATGGGACGGGCGTTTGCGGCCGACTGGCCAGATCGCCTTATGCGCCAGGGGGCGCTACGGGCGGTTTCAAAAAGCGATATTCGGGGAAGGTGTTTTGCAGAGCGGAATACACGTTCGCAAATAATTGACACTGCGAATTCAGGTGTGTACATTCCACAGCCAATGAGGGGCGACGTGACCATGCGGCACGGCCCGGCCACGCGGAGATGAGACGGATGGATGAGATTGTGTCGTTCAAGGGTGAGGAGGAGAGCCACGACCGGCAGTTCGTCAATGCCCTGGCGCGCGGACTGGAGATCCTGCGGTGCTTCCGCCCCGGCGAGATCTATCTCACCAATACCGAACTGGCCAGGCGCACCGGCCTGCCCAAGCCGACCATCTCGCGTCTCACGCATACCCTGACCCGGCTGGGCTATCTCGAATATTCCGAAGACCAGGGCCGCTACCAGCTCGGCTCGGGCGTGCTGGCACTGGGCTATTCGTTGCTCTCGGGCATGGACGTGCGCAAGCTGGCGCGTCCTGCGATGCAGGAGCTGGCCGACTATTCGCAATGCAATGTGGCGCTGGGCATCCGCGATCGCCTCAGCATGGTCTACATCGAGGCCGCGCGCGGCCAGTCGGCCGTGACCTTGCGGCGCGATGTGGGTTCGCGCATCCCGCTGGCCACCACGTCGATGGGCCGCGCGCTCTTGTGCGCATTGCCACAGAACGAACGCGATTTCCTGATGGACCACATCCGCCTGCGCAACGAAGAGCAATGGCCCAAGGTCAAGGCCGGTATCGAACAGGCCTTCAAGGATTACCAGGATCATGGTTTCTGCATTTCGGTCGGTGAATGGGAAAAGACCATCAGCGCCGTCGGTGTGCCCATGATCGATGCCAACGAAGAAAAGATCATGGCCTTCAACTGTGGCGGCCCGGCCTTCATGCTGACGCGCGAGATGCTGATGGAAGACCTCGGCCCGCGTCTGGTGAACGTCGTGCGCACGGTGGAAGCCAGCATGGGCCGCCGCTGAGCGGCCATCAGCAAGAACCAGCAAGAACCAGCAAGAACAAGTAACAACCAGTACGGAGACAGAAAACCGGCAGTGCAGGCATGACCGGTTTCAGTAGCAGCGCAGTACCGCAAGTCCATCAAAACAAGACAGAAGAAGATCAGGCCGTGCGGATCATGCCGATCCGTTTCAGCAATGGGGATGTTGCGCCTCGGGCGCGCAGGCTATGCCACCTCCATCGCTGAACCGGAGCGCGTCCGCACAGGCGGGCAGGACATCACATCAACATCATCCAGATGAAAGAGGTGGAGACAATGACGAACAAGTACCAAGGTCTGCGGCGGCTGGCCCTGCTGGCCACGATGACCACGGCGCTGGCCGCCGGCATGAGCAGCGCGGCTGCCGATGAACTCAAGGTCGGCGTGGAAATCCCGCTGACCGGGAGCCTCGCGCGGGTCGGCTCGGGCATGCAGGAGGGCATCAACGTGGCGGCCGACGTCTTCAACAAGACCAATGGCAAGCACAAGATCAAGCTGGTCACCATCGATGACGAATCGGCCCCGGCCAAGGCCATTGCCGCCGTCGAGAAACTGGCCGGGGAGGGCGTGCTGGCCATCACCGGCGGCTACGGTTCCAACAACATCGCCCCGGCCGCCGATGCGGCCGGCAAGGCTGGCCTGGTCTACGTGACCTCGGGCGGGGTGGATGACAATCTGGTGGGCAGCGGCCGCAAGAACTTCTTCCGCATCAACAACGTGGCCGGTTATCAGAAGGCCATGGTGGGCCTGCTGGAAGACATGAATGCGCGCTCGGTGGCCATCGTCTATTCCACCAAGGAAGCCACCGCCGCGCTGGCCAAAGACCTGGAAAAAGCCTGGGGTGCCAAGGGACTGAAGGTGAGTTCGCACGCCTTCGATCCGGCCATCAGCGACTTCAAGCCCATCATCAACAAGATCAAGCTGCAGGACAAGCCGGAAGTCATCGCCATGATCGGCTACGAGAACGACTACGTGGGCATCCTGCGCGCCGCACGGGTGTTGAAGCCAGCGGTCAAGGCGATGGTGGGCGTGTGGTCGCTGGCCACGCCCAAGATGGCGCAGGACTTCCCGGACCTGGTGCCCAATGTGTATGGCACGGCGCTGCTGCCGTTCCCGGCGCAGTTCACCACGGCCGATGGCAAGCTCTTCGAAGAGACCTACCGCCGTCTCTACAAGAAAGACCCGGACTACCTGGGCCAGTTCGGCTACGTGCAATCGATGCTGCTGTTTGAAGCCATCGCCCGCGCCGCCGACAAGGGGACGCTCAAGAAAGACGGCGTGGCCGAGGAAATGCGCAAGACCGACCGCGACACCCTGATCGGCCGCGTGCAGTTCGGTGCCAATGGCGACAACCTGAACTTCACCCACCATATGGGTCAGCATCAGGGCGACAAGGTGGCCATCGTCTGGCCCAAGGCGGCCGCCACCAACAAGATGAACTATCCGGCAGTACCCTGGTAACGCCCGGCCGGCGCCCACTCCAACGGAATGCAGACATGACTGAACTGATACTGCAAGCCCTCTACTCGGGGCTGCTGCAGGGGGGCTCCTACGCCCTCATAGCCCTGGGCCTGGCGCTGGTGTTCGGCGCCATGCGGGTCATCAACCTGGCGCAGGGCGAGCTGGTGCTGCTGGCCGCCTACATCGCTTATTCGGTGGAGTCCGGCCTGGGTTTGAATCCCGTGCTGGCCATTCCGATTGCGCTGGTGGTGGTGTGCCTGACCTCGGCCATCGTGTATGCCGTGGTCAGTCGCATCAAGAAGGACCGCGAAATCAATTCGCTCATCCTCACCTATGGCATCGGCGTGATCCTCACCAACGGCATGCTGCTGATCTGGAAGGCCGACATCCGCTCCACCAGTTCGGAATGGCTGCAGGAAGCCTTCGTGCTCGGTCCCTTCTACAGCATGCGCAGCGAAGTGCTGTTCTTCGGCGTGAGCCTGTTGATGATGGCCGCGCTCTGGTGGTGGCTCTCACGCAGCTGGTATGGCCGCGCCGTGCGGGCCGTGTCCAGCAATCGCGATGCGGCCAAGCTCATGGGCATCAACCCCGGCTATACCGAACTGGTGTCCTTCATCGTGGCCGGCATCCTCGCCTCCTTCGCGGGGGTGGCGCTGTTCAGTTATGGTGTTATCAGCCCAGCTTATGGCGGGGTGCTCACGGTCAAGGCTTTCATTATTACTGTGCTGGCCGGTGTGGGCTCCATTCCCGGCGTGCTGATCGGCGCAGTGCTGCTGGGCGTGGCCGAAGCGCTGACCGTGACCCTGGCCAGCTCGGCGCTGCAGGAACTGGCGGGCATGGGACTGTTCCTGCTGGTGCTGTTCATCATGCCCAATGGCTTGTTCGGCCTGCGCGCAAGAAGGGGATGAGATCATGACGATGAACAGGAACAAGCTGCCCGCATTGCTGCTGCCCTTGCTGCTGATCGGCGCACCGCTGCTGCTGGCGCAGAACCATTACGTGATGAGCCTCCTGGTCGCCTCGATGGTGATCGGTGGCATCGCGCTGTCGTGGGCGCTGCTGGGCAACCTGGGCGGGATGATCAGCTTTGGTCATGCGGCCTTCTTCGGCGTAGGTGCCTATACCTCGGCGGTGTTGAGCATGAAATACGGCGTGCCGGTACTGGCCGCGCTGCTGCTGGGCGGCGTCGGTGCGCTGGTGGCGGCGCTGGCGATGCTGCCGGTGTTGCGCCTGCGCGGTCCGTATTTCGCGCTGGCGATTCTGGCGTATGCGCACATCTTCCGCATCCTCGCCACCGAATGGACCTCGATGACGGGCGGCTCGGGTGGACTGTCCAACATTGCGCGCCTGCCCACCGTGCTGGGGCTGGACCTGTCGAGCAAGATCGGCGCGTACTTCGTGATCCTGCTGATCGTGGCCGTCTTCGCGCTGGTCTATGCCCGCGTGCGCGAGAGCCACTACGGATTGGCCTTGCGCGCGATGCACGAGAGCGAGGATGCCACCCGTGTGGTGGGTGTCAACAGCACCGTGCTCAAGGGCATGATGCTGCTGCTGTCGGCCTTCATGTGCGGCGTGGTCGCTGCCTTCAATGCGCATTACATCAGCTTCCTCGAACCGGACTATGCCTTCAGCGCCCTGTGGGTCACGATTCCCATCGTGGCCGCCATCTTCGGCGGCTATCGCAGCATCACCGGGCCCGTGATCGGTGCGGTGGTGGTGTATCTGCTGGACCAGCTGGTGTTCAAGAACCTCATTCCCTCCGGCCACCAGCTGGTGCTGGGGGTCTTGCTGGTGGCGATGATCGTCTTCAGTCCCGATGGCCTGCTGCCGCTCCTTCGTAGGGCAGGCAAGCTGGGCAAGCGCGAATCGGGAGAACAGCATGCTTGAACTGGAAAAAGTCTCGGTGCGTTTCGGCGGCCTCACGGCGGTCGATGAAGTCTCGCTGAAGGTGGGCACGGGCGATGTGGTCGGACTGGTCGGCGCCAATGGCGCGGGCAAGACCACGCTCTTCAATGCCATCTCCGGACTGGTACGGCCCACCAGTGGCGCCATCCGCTTCAATGGTCAGGACGTCCTGCATGCACCGCTGCATCGGCGCGCGCGGCTGGGCATCGGGCGTACCTTCCAGATTCCGCAGCCCATGCATGAACTGACCGTGCGCGAGAACCTGATCGTGGCCCAGCGCTTTGCTACCGGCAAGGTCGATACGCGCAAGATCGATGAAGTGCTTGCCTTCACCGGCCTGACGGAGAAGGCCGGGCGCGATGCCGCCACCGGACTGGCGCTGACCGAGTTGAAGGCGCTGGAAGTGGCCAAGGCGCTGGCCACGCAGCCCCGGCTGCTGCTGCTCGATGAAGTACTGGCCGGGCTGGAGACCAATGGCAAGCGCCGTTTCATGCAGATGCTCAAGGGGCTGCATGATGCCTTTGCGGTGGGCATCGTCATCATCGAACACGACATCGAAACCATCAGCAAGCTGTGCCCGCGCGTGGCCGTGCTCAACTTCGGCCAGCTCATCGCCGAGGGCGCGCCGGCGCAGGTGTTCAATGATCCGGCGGTCATCAAGAGTTACACAGGAGCGTGAATGCTGGAAGTCACCAATCTGCGCGCCGGCTATGGCGCCATCAACGTGCTGTGGGATGTCTCGCTGACGGTGGGGCAGGGACAGCTGACCACCATCATCGGTCCCAACGGCGCGGGCAAGACCACGCTGCTGCGCGCCATCATGGGCTTGATCCCGATCGGGCAGGGGCAGGTCAGCCTGGATGGACGGGTGCTCAACGGCATGCCGACCTGGGAAATGTCGAAGGTCTCGATGGCGATGATTCCGGAAGGGCGCATGATCTTTCGCGCCATGAGCATCGAGGAAAACCTCATCGTCGGCGCCTTCGCCCCGCAGCACCGCGCGCGCGTGAAGGACAACCTGGAACGTGCCTACACCATGTTCCCGCGCCTGCGCGAACGGCGCCGCCAGCTGGCCGGATCGCTCTCGGGCGGGGAGGCGCAGATGCTGGCGATGGCGCGCGGACTGATGTCCGAGCCGAAGCTGCTCATCATCGATGAACCCTCATTGGGACTGGCCCCGGTGGTGGTCAACGAACTCTTCGAGATTCTGGCGCGCCTGAAGGAAGAGGGCCGCACCATCATCCTGGTGGAACAGAACACCGAGCGTGCCGTGGGCGTGGCCGATCATGTTTACCTGATGCAGGGCGGCCGCGTGATCCTGTCGCAGAAGGCCAGCGAGGTGGCGCTGGATCACCTGCATGATCTTTACTTCGCACGATGAGGCCGGCGCCATCGCCGCCACCACGCCGCGCACGATTAAACGCGCTGCCTTGCGACGCTCCCATGAACAACGCCCCGCCATCTTGCGATGGCGGGGCGTTGTTCATGAGGCAGCCGAAACGGCGTTACCGGCTCAGGCCTTGGACTTGCCGTCCTGCGCCATGGCTGCGGCCAGCGCGGTCATGTTGATGACGCGGCGGACCGTGCTCGATGGGGTCAGCACGTGCACCGGTGCGGCCGCACCCAGCAGGATGGGGCCGATGGTGGTGCCCTGGCCGCTGCTGGTCTTCAAGACGTTGAAGAGGATGTTGGCGGCATCCAGGTTGGGGCAGACCAGCACGTTGGCGGCACCCGTCAGACCGCTGTCGGCCAGGCCGGCGTTGTGGCGGATCTTTTCCGACAGGGCGGCGTCGCCATGCAGTTCGCCGGCGGACTCGACTTGCGGGGCCAGCTTCTTGAAGGCTTCATGCGCTGCGGCCATCTTGCGGGCCGAGGGACGCGAGGAGCTGCCCTGGTTGGAGTGCGACAGGAAGGCCACCTTCGGCGGCACACCGAAACGCGCCACTTCTTCCGCAGCAGCCTTGGCGATGCGGGCCAGTTGCTCGGCGTCCGGGGTGTCATTGACGTAGGTGTCGGTGATGAAGAGCGTCTGTTCCGGCAGCAGCACGGCGTTCAGGGCGGCGAATTCCTGTGCGCCGTCTTTCAGGCCAATGACCTTTTCCACGTGAGCCAGGTGGCCATCGTAGTTGCCGTCCAGGCCGCACAGCATGGCGTCGGCGTCACCGGCCTTGACCATCAGGGCCGCCAGCAGGCTGCCGCTGGCGCGCACGTCGGCTTCGCTGCCATCCTTGTAATGAGCGGCGTATTGCGCCACGCGGGAGTCCGTAGCCGGGTCGATCACTTGCACGTTCTGGCCGATCTTGAGGCGCAGGCCGGCTTTCTTGATGCCGGCTTCGATGGCACCGGGCGCACCGACCAGGATCGGTGCCGCCAGGCCTTCGTCGGCGACGAACTGGACCGCGCGCAGCACGCGCTCATCCTGGCCGTCTGCATAGACCACGCGCTGCGGCGCGACCTTGGCGGTCTGGAACACCGGCTGCATGAACATGCCGGTCTGGTAGATGAAGCGGGTCAGTTCCTGGCGGTAGGCGGCGTAGTCCTGGATGGGACGGGTCGCTACGCCGGACTCGGCGGCGGCCTTGGCCACGGCCGGGGCGATCTTGAGGATCAGGCGCGAATCGAACGGAGTCGGGATCAGGTAGTCGGGGCCGAACACCAGTTCCTTGCCCGGATAGGCGGCGCTGACTTCGGCGCTGGTCTCGGCCTTGGCCAGGTCGGCGATCTCGCGCACGCAGGCCAGCTTCATGGCTTCGGTGATCTTGGTGGCGCCGCAATCGAGCGCACCGCGGAAGATGTAGGGGAAGCACAGGACGTTGTTGACCTGGTTCGGATAATCCGAACGGCCGGTGGCGATGATGCAGTCCGGACGGACCGACTTGGCCAGCTCGGGGCGGATTTCCGGTTCCGGGTTGGCCAGGGCCAGGATGATGGGCTTGTCGGCCATGGTCTTGACCATCTCGGCGGTCAGCACGCCCGGCGCGGAGCAGCCCAGGAACACGTCGGCGCCATTGACCACATCGGCCAGGGTGCGCGCTTCGGTCTTGATGGCGTAGCGCTGCTTGGAGGCATCCAGTCCACCGGGGCGGCCTTCATAGATGACGCCCTTGCTGTCGACCATGTAGACGTTCTGGCGCTTCACGCCCAGGCCGATCATCACTTCCACGCAGGCAATCGCGGCCGCACCCGCGCCGGAGACGGCGATCTTGACCGCGCCGATGTCCTTGCCGACCAGTTCCAGTCCGTTCAGCAGAGCGGCCGAAGAGATGATGGCGGTACCGTGCTGGTCATCGTGGAAGACCGGGATGTTCATGCGGGCCGAGAGCTTCTGTTCGATGTAGAAGCATTCCGGCGCCTTGATGTCTTCCAGGTTGATGCCGCCCAGGGTCGGTTCCAGCGCGGCGATGATTTCGACCAGCTTGTCGGGGTCGTTCTCGGCCAGTTCGATGTCGAAGACATCCACGCCGGCAAATTTCTTGAACAGGCAGCCCTTGCCTTCCATCACCGGCTTGGACGCCAGCGGACCGATGTTGCCCAGACCCAGCACGGCGGTGCCGTTGCTGATGACGGCCACCAGGTTGCCGCGCGAGGTGTAGTCGAAGGCCTTCAGCGGATCGGCTTCGATGTCCAGGCAGGGATAGGCCACGCCCGGGGAGTAGGCCAGCGACAGGTCGCGCTGGTTGGACAGCGGCTTGGTGGCACGGACTTCGATCTTGCCGCGTGTCGGGGTGCGATGGTATTCGCGGGCGGCGTCACGCAGGAGTTGCTCGGCGGCGGAAATTTGTTGGGTCATGGTCTTCTTGAGGGTTAAACGGTCCTGGACAAGCGGTCTGCGCAACGACGGGCGTCGGCGGCCAGCTTGCACTGTTCTGGTTTCCTGGTCTTGAATGCGGCGGGCCGGTCGGGAAGGATGGTGGATTCTCGTCGGTCCGGAGTAGGGTGCCGGTCCGGCCGCCGATATCGGTGGCCGTGGCCCGCGCCTGCCTCCGCCTGCTCCGGGCTTGTGGCCGCCGGAGCGGGTGCGGGGAGGGGGATATTACCTAAAATTTCACATTTCGGGTTTTTTGCCCGCTGGCTGTTTGATCTGGCGGAGCGGCAGGCAGGCTTCTTTTTGCTGTTACAACCTGTTTCCAAGTCGACGATTGTTGACACAAATTTGCAAGCTGATCGCGCGCATAATCCGGATGACAGTGCTCCAGCTCATCCACGGCAACAGGCTGGACGCTTGTGTCTACAGTCTTCGTTTCATTCGTTTCAATCGCGATTCAGGCGGTTGATTGTTTTTTCCTTCGTTGGGAGCCAGGCATCATGAGTCCGCAAGAAACACAAGCCCTCCAGGATTTTCTCCAGCAACTGACCCAGGTGCGCGGCATCAGCAAGGATGCCCAGGCCGACGCCATGATCCGGGCGGCGGTGGCGCAGCAGCCGGATGCGGCCTATCTGCTGGTACAACGCGCCTTGCTGATGGAGCAGGCCTTGAACGCCACCAAGGCGCAAGTGGCTGCGCTGCAAAGCCAGGTGCAGTCCTTGCAGGCCGGTGCGGCGGGTAGTGGGCGCGAGCCGGGCTTTCTGGATGGCAATGCGTGGGGCCATGCGCCTGCTGCGGGTCGTCCGCAAGCGGCGGCGTCCGCTTATATGCCGGCGGCTGCACCGGCTTACGCCGCACCTGCACCTGCTGCGCCGGCTTATCAGGCTGCGCCGGCGCAGTCCTCGGGTTTCTTCGGCGGGGGCATGGGCAGCATGCTCGGCACCGTCGCGGCCACTGCAGCGGGTGTGGCCGGTGGCGCGTTCCTGTATCAGGGGATCGAACACTTGTTCAACGGCAACAGCGGCTCCGGCTTCGCGCACCAGAACGGCCTGAGTGCGCCGGTGGAAAATATCGAGAACACGACGGTCAACAATTACTACGGCAGTGATGGCGAGCGCGACAGCAAGTCTGACCTGGCCAGCAACAGTCGCTTCAGCGATAACAGCGGCACCAGCGACAACTTCGACTCCAGCAGCGACCTGGCCGATCTGAGTAATTTCGATCTGGATGACAGCGGTGGTTATGATGATTCGCTGGCGTGATCCTGACGTGTTGATGCAGTGCAGCCCTCTCCCCAAGCCGATGTGAGCAGTAATGCAGCCTGACCCTTGCCAGGGCCTGTTCACACCACACTCATTTTGTTTGACCGTCTGCTTCGGTGATGAAAATCACCGAAGCCCAATCGATATCAACGTATCGGGCACTGCTTGCCACGACAGCGTGGCAACGTCAGCCTGACGGACCTGCAGGTGCTCAATGCAATCCAGGACAACAATTCCTCCGGATTGTGGAAAAGAACAAGAACCACCCATCCCCTGAACAAGCGCGCAAGATGACTGCGCAGCCTTGGCAAGAAAACTCGAACTCACTTCATCGGATGCAACGTCCATCGGCCAACCCAGGCCGGTCGGTCGCTATCCCCCGAACCGCCTCTTGCAATTGAGCAGAGGGCCTTCCTGTAGCACCAACACTGGCAAGCGCCGATAACGATATCGACGCATTCGCGCGCCGTCGCAGCACTGCCGCCCTCGTTGCGGATAGCGACACAAGTTTCGGAAATGCAAGTCAGCAGGCAGACCTGCGTCCAGTCCGGGCTGACAAGCTCAAGCGACAAAAACTCAAGAAAATTCACATCTTTTTTCCTAAATGCGAATAATATTGATTCTTATTTGCTACAATCAAGCAACACTTTGTTACATGAGGCAACATATGCGACCACGGAATCTCCAGCAGGATTTGGCTCAACGACATGATGTTCATCACGACCGGGCCTGGTACCAGGCCAGGCAGCGCAGCCTCCAGCGCACCTTGCAGGCGCTGTTTCGCGAAAAGCTGCTGGATCAGGAGCACCTGATCTTTGACGGACACTATGCCTGGTTGCCGTTGTGGAAAGCGCAAAGCATGCTGCGTCTGGAGGGCCTGCATTTGGGCATCGCCGGAAACTGCCAGTTGCACGGTGCCATTGCTCACTACAGCGTCGGTAATCCCACGCCCCAGGCGCTGCTGACGTCCTCCATGCTGCTGGCCCAGGTGGCACGCACGCGAGAGGACATCTCGGAGGCCAGCCTGCAACGGCTCATGACGGAGATTTCCAACAGCGTCGAGAACGACGCCTTGTGCCTCAATTACCGCCAGGATTGGGCACTGCGCTTGCGCAAACAGTGGGGCCAGGAACAAGGGAATTTCATTGCGGCGCTCTTTCAATCAACGCTCCCCAATCCCAGCCTGCTGCTGGAACAATGGGGCACACTGGGGCATCCCTGGCACCCCAACTACAAAACCAAGCTCGGCTTGAGCAGTGCCGAGGTCATGGCACTCTCTCCGGAATTTGAAGCCACGATCCAGCTCTCCCTGGCAGCGCTTCACGTCGATGCCGCCGCCCTCACCGGACACCTGACGCCCACCGATTATCAGCAGTGGTTCGCCAGCCACTATCCCCAAGCCTGGCAGACGTGGAAAACTGCGCTGCTGGAACGCCACGAAGAAATCGCACAATGGCTTCCGCTACCCCTGCACCCCTACCAGCTCGACCGCGCCATCCCTGAGCGCTTTGCGCAAGCCTTGGCGGACCGCCAGCTGCTGCTGTTGCCCGAATCGGGCCTGCCGGCGCAACCTACCATGTCCTTCCGCACCGTCGTGCCCTACGGCTCGCCCACGCAGCCGCACATGAAGCTGCCCGTGTCCCTGCGTCTGACCAGCGTGGAGCGTACCGTCTCGCCCAAGTCCGCCGTCATGGGTCCGCGCCTGACGACCTTGTTGCGCGACATCATCGCCAGGGAGGAAGGGTTCGGGGGGCGGCTCGCCATCCTCGGTGAAGAGGTCGGCCTGTATTACCGCGATCCGCAGGGCGATGATGATGTCGCCCGCCATCTGGCCGTGCTCTATCGCACCAACCCCTCGACGCAACGTAGCAAGGAGCGCATGCCGGTACCGGTGGGCGCCTTGTTTGCGGACTCGCCGCTGACCGGACGTGCGCTGGTGTGCGATCTGGTCAGCGCGGCGTGGGGTGAGGATGCCACTGCTGCCGAACAATTCTTCGGCAGCTATCTGGACGTTGCCCTGCCGGCTGTGCTCGGACCTTATCTCCTCTATGGCATTGCCTTTGAAGCCCATCAGCAGAACAGCTTCGTGATGGTGGATGCGCGGCTGCGGCCGGTGCAGATGCTGCTGCGCGACTTTGGGGACCTGCGCATTCATGCGCCCACCTTGCGTCACAGCGGACAGACGCTGGAGACCTACAGCGACAAGCACACCCTGTTCGAAGGCGACGATTCCGTGCGCGACAAATTCCTGCACGCCTTCATGCTCTGCCACATCATCGAACTGGCTTTGCTGCTGTCGCGTACCTACCAGCGGCCGGAAGCGGCATTCATGGCGGTACTGCGCGAGCGTCTCCAAGCCCGCTTCGCGGCACTGAAGCCAGCATGCCAGACGCAGCGCTGGCAGACTGAATATCGGGCACTGCTGCAGGATGACTGGCCTGCCAAGTCATTCGTGCGCATGCGCCTGAGCGACACATCCGAGGACGTCGTACTGCGCATGCCCAATCCCCTGCTGAGCGCGGCATGAGCTGGTTGTCAGGGCGCAGCCCGGCTGTGGCGCTGCGCTATCTGATGGCGATCCAGTTGCTCTCGATGGGCGCGATGGAAATGAGTGGCCCCTTCTGGCCACTGCATCTGCGGGAGATGGCTCCCATGTCGGCTGCCACCCTGGCCTGGGTCAGCATGGCGGTGTATGCCGGCCCTTTGCTGATGACCATGCTCACGGCCCCCTGGTGGGGCCGCCTGGGGGACCAGACCGGCCACAAGCCGATGGTGGTGCGTGCTTTGCTGGCCCTGGCCGTCAGCCAGCTGATGGCGGCCTATACCGAGAGCGTCACCGTGGTACTGCTGGCGCGTCTGCTCCAGGGTGCGCTGGGCGGTTTCATCGCGACGGCGCAAGCTTATGGCGCGGGGCTGGCCACTCCGGCACAGCGCAGCTCCCTCATGGCGCGATTGCAGGTGGCCACCGCCATGGGCTCGGCGCTGGGGCCGTGGCTGGGTGGCGTCCTGTTTGACCTCTGGGGTTTTTGGATCGTCAATCTGGCCACCGCACTGGTGTGTGTGCTGTGTGCCTTGCTGGCAGCAGTGGCGCTGCCCTTCGTCAAGCCTGCTGCGGCGGCTGAGCGCCCGCCTGCATCAGCAAAGCCGGCCACTTCAACGGCAGCGCAACGCCCTGCATTGCAGGCGTTTCAGGGATTGTTGCTGGGCATCTTGCTGGTGCAGGCCGGCAAGATCATGCCGCAAGCCTTTTTTGCGGTCTATGCCGATCAGGTTCTGCATGCCAGTGCCAGCTTCACTGGTCTTTGCTATGGCGCTACCGCGCTGGGCCTGTGCATTGCCGCGCCCCTGTGGGCGCGCGCCTTCGCTGCACTGGCACCGGAGCAGGTCCTGCAGCGGGTCAAGTGGATCACACTGGCCTGCGCTGCCACCCTGGCCTTGCAGTCCATGAGTCATGTGCCGGTATGGTTCGTTGCGGCACGGTTGTTGTGGGGCGTATTCCTGGGGGCCTTGCTGCCGGTGTTCTACACCCTGCTATCGCGTCAGGCCGATGGTCACCGGCAAGGTTGGGTACTGGGGGCAGGCAACAGCGCCGCCAAGGCCGGTGCCCTGCTCGGCACGGCCGCCGGTGCGCTGGCCTTGGGCTGGCTACCCATCAGTGAAGTGTTCTGGCCCAACGCTGCCGTCTATCTGATCGTGGCCGCTGCCTTGCATGTCGTGCAGCGACGCTCCGCCCTCCGGGAGGTCGCCAGCTGAAGCACGTCCCTTGCATTCCCAAGCCTTTCCTCCGCCAGCCTTTCGCCAGCCTCAGCAACAGAAGTTCGTCCATTCACAACGTAAAACAATATTGCTATGAACACCAAACTGTGTACCCTCAGTGCCTTGCTGGCCTTGGCCTTCGATAGTTACGCACAACAAGTCCAGACCAATGCACTGCCGGAAGTGACCGTCAAAGCCACCGCAGATGACAACAGCGGCTATCGTCCCAAGAACTCCTCGGCGGCCACCAAGATCGACGTGCCTCTGCGCGACGTACCGCAGACCGTCAACACCGTCACCAAACAAGTCATGCGCGACCAGAATGCCCTGTCGTTGCAAGACGCCCTGCAGAACGTGGCCGGTCTCAGTTTCAGTCTCGGCGATGCCCAGCGCGACCAGGTGATCATCCGTGGCTTCAGCGCCATCACCGATCAGTTCGTCGATGGCGTGCGCGATGATGCGCTGTACTTCCGCGACCTGTCCAATGTGGAACGCGTGGAAGTGCTCAAGGGACCGGCCTCCGTGCTCTACGGGCGTGGATCGGCGGGCGGCATCGTCAACCGCGTCACCAAGAAGCCCAGCGAAGATCCGGTCAGCGAGATCGGCCTCACGCTCGGCAGCGAGGGGCAAAAGCGGACCGAATTCGACGTCGGCCGCAACAGCGGAGATGGCACGCTGCTGTTTCGCCTGACCGGTGCGGCGGAAGACTCCAGCAGTTTCCGCAACCAGTATTTCCTGGAACGCCAGGCACTCTCGCCTTCCCTGACCTACAAGCCTGATGCGCAGACCAGTTTCACTGCGCAATTCAATTATCTGCACGACCGGCGACTGGCCGACCAGGGCATCCCCAGTTATCGGGGCCGTCCCGCCGATGTGCCGATTGCCACCTACTACGGCGCGGCCAACGGACGTGACCGGGCCTTCGTGCAATCCGAGGTGAAGGACGCCACCTTCACCCTGGACCACAAGTTCAGCGAAAACCTGGCCTGGCGCTCGGTGCTGCGCACCTACGATTTCGATCTCGACCGCAACTACACCACCATCAGCCGCGTCACCCAAACCGCCAACCCGACCGTCACGATCGCCCAGGCGCATCGCCAGCGCGCCGAGCGTGGCTTGTTCTGGCAAAACGAACTGACCCAGAAACTGCAACTGGCGGGCATGCACCATGAGTTGCTGTATGGCGTGGAATACAGCTGGCAAAACAAGACTGACTGGCAGGTCACGCGCAACAATGCGGCGACCTACTCGCTGTTCAATCCAGTGCTGGCCAATCTGTCGCCCATTGCGGCCAATGCCGCGCCGAACATCAATGCGCAGACCCGGATCAACACGCTGGCCACCTATGTCCAGGATCTGATCAGCCTGACGCCGCAATGGAAATTGCTGGCCGGTCTGCGCTATGAGCGCCTGTCCCAGGATCGCGATGACAATGTAGCCAGATCCAACCTCAACCGCGTCGACACTCCGCTGTCGCCTCGTGTCGGACTGGTCTATCAGCCCGATGAGCGCACCTCGCTGTATGCCGGTTACAGCCGTTCCTTCCAGCCGCTGGCGGACTCCTTCGTGTTCTACGGCAACAGCGCCCAGCTGGAACCGACCAAGACCGAGAGCAAGGAGGTCGGCATCAAGTACGAGCTCAACGACAAGACCAGCCTGACGGCCGCGCTGTTCGAGATGACCCAGAACAATATCCAGGTCGCCGACCCGAACCGCCCGGGCTTTGCCCTCAATGTCGGCCAACAGCGCACACGCGGTGTGGAATTGTCCGCCAGCGGCGAGCTTGCTCCGCACTGGAATCTGATCGCCGGTTACGCCTACATGAATGGCCTCATCGTGCAATCGAGCGGACTGACCTCGGCGGGCACGCCCTTCCAGGGAAACACGTCCTCGCTCACGCCGCGTCATACCTTCAATCTGTGGCTCAAGCGCGATCTGCCCGATGGTTACTGGGTGGCGGCGGGGGCGCGTGCCGAATCGGCGCGCTTCGCCTCCTCGGATAACCTCACGGTATTGCCCGGCTATGCAGTGATCAATCTGGGCGCGGGTTATGTGGCCGAGAAGTTTGACGTCACCCTGTCGCTGAAGAACCTGCTGGATCGCAGATACTTCATCTCCGCCCACAGTGCCGCCAATGACTACAACATGCCCGGCGAGCCGCGCAGCCTGCTGGTGAGCACGCGTTACCGGTTCTGACACTGGCACCCTCGACTGGAGGCCCTGCGCCGCATCGCTTGCTGTCCCCTCGCGGACAAGGGCCGATGCGGCGGCAGGCAGCCCGCCAGGAAAATCGCCACCTCTGAGTGACTTCAGGGTGGCGATTTATATTTTCCAGTCACGGCCTCACTGTGCATGACGCTGCTTGCCGGCCAGCTTGACTTTGCGCCGGATAGTTTTTATGATGCATACGCATCTATGTATATGCATAGATTTGCTGTCATCCTCAGACAATCGGATTCCCCCATGAGCAAGGACATCTGCACCTGCGCCCCCCTGCGTCGCCTCACGCGCCGGATCACCCTCATCTACGACCATCACCTGCAGGACAGCGAACTGAGCATCACCCAGTATTCGCTGTTGAGCCGTATCGGCCGTGAGGGGCCCATTGCCAACATCACGCTGGCCCAGGAAATGGGCATGGACCGCAGCACCTTGAGCCGTGCCTTGAAGCCGCTGATGACAGCAGGCTGGGTCCAGACCGTCGATCTGCCCGAGGAAGAACTGCTGGACAAGCGCTCCTTCGCGCTGCAGCTCTCCCGCCCGGGCCGCGCCAAGCTGGAGCAGGCCCGCCCGCGCTGGCGCCGTGCTCAGGATGAGATCGACCGCCGGCTCGGCCCCAGGCTCGCGCACCAGTTCAATGACCTCATCGAAGATGCCTACGCCCGGCTGCAGGACGACTGAGGCCGTGGCTTGCCCGGCTTGAGCGTCCAATGAAGCTAAATTCATCCGCTATTTCCGTCCCGCCCTCCCATCAACCTCGCGTCTGTCTCCACACAGGATCGCAATGAACAAACTGACCCAATCCCTGGCCGATGCCGTCACACCCCGTTTCCACTATGCCTGGGTGGTGGTGGGCGTGATCTTCCTCGTGCTGCTGTGTTCGGCCGGTATCCGCGCTACGCCGTCAGTGATGATCCTGCCGCTGGAACAGGAATTCGGCTGGAACCGCTCCACCATCTCGGTGGTGATCTCGGTCAACATCGCGCTCTATGGTCTGATCGGCCCCTTCTCGGCGGCCGCCATGCAGCGCTTTGGTATCCGCCGCGTGGTATTGGGCGCACTGATGCTGCTGGCCAGTGGCACGGCGCTCTCCACCCTCATGCAGATGCCCTGGCACATGCTGCTGTCGTGGGGTTTGCTGGTCGGCGCCGGCACCGGCGTGGCCGCCAATACCCTGGGCGCCACCATCGTCAGCCGCTGGTTCGAAACCCGGCGCGGACTGGCCATGGGTTTGCTCACCGCCAGTGCGGCCACCGGGCAGATGGTGTTCCTGCCGCTGATGGCGACCATGGTGGGCAGCTACGGCTGGCGCTCGGTGGCTTTGCTGGTCTCGGCGGTGGCGCTCCTGGCCATTCCGCTGGTGTGGCTGCTGCTGCCGGAAGGGCCGGCGGCCATCGGCCAGAAAATGGTCGGCCAGACCAGCGAGAGCGCCGATGACGCACGCTCCAAACGCAATCCCCTGGCCATCGCCTTGGATGCACTGCGCACCTCGGTACGCATGCCGGACTTCTGGTTGCTGTTCATGAGCTTCTTCGTGTGCGGGCTTTCCACCAATGGTTATATCGGCACGCAGTTCATCGCCATGTGCAATGACTACGGCATCAATGAAGTGCGCGGCGCTTCCATTCTGGCGGCCATGGGCATGCTGGATCTGGTCGGTACCACGCTCTCGGGCTGGCTCTCGGACCGCTACAACCCGCGCGTGCTGCTGTTCTGGTACTACGGGCTGCGCGGACTGGCGCTGATCTTCCTGCCTTATGCCTTCGGCCTGCAGTACTACGGCCTGGCCATCTTTGCGGTGTTCTACGGGCTGGACTGGATCGCCACGGTGCCGCCCACCGTGCGCCTTGCCAATGACGTCTTCGGCCGCCTGGCCGCTCCCATCGTGTTTGGCTGGATCGTGGCCGGGCACCAGCTCGGTGCCGCCACGGCGACCACGGTGGCCGGCTATCTGCGCGCCACGCTGGGCAACTACACGCTGTCCTCGATCATGATGGGCGTGGCCTGTCTGGTCGGGGCGGTGCTGGTGTTGCGCATCAAGGGACAGCGCAATCACCCGCAACCGGCCGTCGCGTAAATTATTTCCTTTCGGTGTTGTGGAGAACGCCAGCTTTCTTTTGAAGGCTGGCATTTTTTCATCTATCGGGCATTTGGGGCAATCGCGCAGGCCGGGCGTGCGTGCGAGAATGCACCGCTGCTGCAGTCGGTATGCCGCCCGGCCCGCGAGGCTGCTCAACCTTTTCCCGCCCGATGATGAACCAGACGATCCAGCGCCGCGTGCCGGTGCTGCCCCTCATGGCCGCGTTGCTGGCCTGCGCATTCGGCCAGCCTCTGCCCGCGCTTGCGGGGGAGGCCATCCTGCCTGCGGTGGAGATCAAGACGCCGCTGCAGTTCAACGCGCAGGCGGTGGCGCGACCGGTTTTCCTGGCCCGTGCGCAGCGCCGCTTCGAACCGGAGGGGCAGCCTGTGGGCGAGTTGCAGGGTGGCCTGTTCTGTTCCCGCAAGAACGACATCGTGTGGAACGCGAAGAGTGCCGACCTCATGCTACCCATCGATACCCTGTTCCTGCGCTTTCGCAGTGAACTGCAGCAGCATGGTTATCCGGTGCCGATGGCGCCCGCCGAACCGCTGTTCCAGGAAAAGCCGGATGACGGCCTCACTCCCGCCCAGGCCCGTCCAGCGGATTTCAATCTGCAGGTGGGCGTGATCGTGACGCAGCTGCAGACCAATCTTTGCATCAAGGGCGGCAATGCCTGGAGCGGCGAAGCTTATGTGCGGCTGGAATGGCAGGTGTTCGCACCCGAGCAGCGCAAGGTGATCTACCGCAGCCGTAGCGAAGGCCTCTATCGGGTGCGGGACAAGACCCTGGAAGGCGCATTGCCGCCGATCCCGGTGGAGGCCTTCGCCGTGGCGGTTCGCAATCTGCTGGCCGATCCGCAGTTTGCGCTGGCCCTGCAATCGCCCTACGACAGCGCGGCGGCCGCCGCCAACGGCAGTGGCGCGCGCACAGCGCCAACGCAAGTGCCCGGCAATGCGGTGCTGATCGACAACCAGCCTGCCGACGGCGCTGGCATCGAGATCGCCAAGCGCATGCCCGAACTGCGCTCGGCCGTGGTGACGGTGCTGGCCGAGCGCAGTTCGGGCACTGGCTTTTACATCGGCAGCTCAGGGTGGCTGCTGACCAACCAGCACGTGATCGGACAGTCGCGCGTGGTGCGCGTGCGCCTGCCGACCGGACGTGAACTGCTGGCCGAGGTGTTGCGGGTGGATGCGGCGCGTGACATCGCCTTGCTCAAGACCGAGCCACCGGGCGTGCGGCCGATGCCGCTGCGCACCGGCGCGCCGGGCATCGGTGAGGATGTTTATGCGCTGGGCTCGCCGCTGGGCGATGCCTTCAACAGCACGCTCACGCGCGGCATTCTCAGCGGCGTGCGCACGGTGCGTGATCTCGATTTCCTGCAAAGCGACGTCGCCATCCTGCCCGGTAGCAGCGGCGGTCCTTTGCTGGACAAGTCCGGACAGGTGATCGGCATCACCGTGGCCGGGCTCGGCGCCAAGGGGCTGGCGGGAATGAATTTCTTCATCCCGGTGGGGAGCGCGCTGGAGCGCCTGCAGCTGCAATTGCAGAACCGCGAGCCGCGCAAGCCCTGATTTTTTCCGTTCGGGCATTGTTGAACCCAAGTTAAAGATGCTGCACAGGCCCGCTTGGCCCCGCCTGCATTGGTATCGCTACCAGCGCCAATGCTAGAATGCCGGCCATGCCAGAACACAGCCATTTTTCCGCCGATTCCCCTGATTCCAGCCGCAGCAAGGGCGACGACGACAGCGCCGAACCGCGCCGCCGTGGTCCGCGCAAGAGCGCCGGCGGTATCACCCTGCGCGACGTGGCAAAGCTGGCCGGGGTGGCGCCGATTACCGCCTCGCGGGCGCTGAACACGCCTTCGGCAGTCTCGCCCAAGGTCTTGCAGAAGGTGCGCGAAGCGGTCGAGAAGACCGGCTACGTCCCCAATCTGCTGGCCGGCGGACTGGCCTCCAACAAGAGCCGCCTGGTGGCGGTGGTGGTGCCTACCGTGATCGGGCCGGTGTTCCAGGAAATCGTCCATACCCTCACCGAGACGCTCGCTGCGGCCGGCTACCAAGTCATGCTGGGCCAGAGCGGCTATGAGAATTCGCGCGAAGATGCGCTGCTCGAAGCCATCATCGGCCGCCGTCCCGATGGCGTGGTACTGACCGGCATCATGCGTTCGGCCGAGGCGCGCAAGCGTCTCCTGGCCAGCGGCATTCCGGTGGTGGAGACCTGGGACCTGACGCCCGCACCCATCGACATGCTGGTGGGGTTCTCGCACGAAGCCATCGGGCGCGAAGTGGCGCGCTACCTGCATGCACGCGGACGCAGGAAAGTCGCCGTCGTGGGTGGCCGCGACGAGCGCAGCCAGCGGCGCATGAACGCGTTTGCGCAAGAGTGTGTGGCGCTGGGCATGCAGCAGGGAAGGGCGACGCTGCCCATGCACCACGTCACCGCGCCGACCACGCTGGGGCAAGGCCGCCAGGGCCTGGCCGAATTGCTGCAGGCGCAGCCGGATCTGGATGCCATTTTCTGCAGTTCCGACCTGCTGGCGCTGGGCGTGATGATCGAGGCGCAGAGCCGTAGTATCGCCATTCCGCAGCAACTGGCCGTGGTCGGCTTCGGCGACCTGGAATTCTCGCGTGACCTGCAGCCGCGCCTGACCACCGTGCGCATCGATGGCACCGGTATCGGTCAGCGTGCCGCGCGTTTCATCATCGAGCGCGCCTCGGGCATCGAGGTGAGCGAGCGCGTCGTCGACGTGGGCTTTTCCATCATTCCGCGTGACAGCGCCTGAGATGGCTTCCTGAATTCCCGTGTTGGTGCCCTGAAGCAACATTCATTTGCCCATTGACAGTCAAAATTGGTACCGCTACCATTGGTTCATTCAATTTGGTACCGCTACCAAATCAGCTCGAGATCTTTTCCGCAACAGAGAAAGCCCGCCATGACCCAGACCGCTTCCGCTTTGTCCTCGACTTCCTCGTCGGCCCTGCACAAGGGCGCGCCGCGCGTGACCGACATGCGCGTCATCCCGGTGGCCGGGCATGACAGCATGTTGCTCAACCTCTCGGGCGCGCACGGGCCCTATTTCACGCGCAACATCGTCATCCTCACCGACAGCGCCGGCAACACAGGCGTGGGTGAAGTGCCGGGCGGGGAGGGCATCCGCCAGACGCTGGAGGATGCGCGCTCCCTGGTGGTGGGCCAGTCCATCGGCAATGTGCAAGGCATCCTCAATCGCGCCCGCAGCGCCTTTGCCGACCGTGACGCCGGCGGACGCGGCCTGCAGACCTTTGACCTGCGCATCGCCATCCACGCGGTGACCGCCCTGGAAGCGGCCTTGCTGGATCTGCTGGGCAAGTTCCTCGAAGTGCCGGTCGCCGCCCTGCTGGGCGAGGGCCAGCAGCGCGACGAGGTGGAGATGCTGGGTTATCTCTTTTACGTGGCCGACCGCAACAAGACCGACCTGCCTTACCAGTCTGCCGCAGATGCCAGCGACGACTGGCTGCGCCTGCGCCACGAGGCCGCGCTCACGCCGGAAGCGATCGTGCGCCTGGCCGAGGCGGCCTATGCGCGCTATGGCTTCAATGACTTCAAGCTCAAGGGCGGCGTGATGCGCGGCGAGGAAGAAATCGCCGCCGTGACCGCACTGGCCGAGCGCTTCCCCAAGGCGCGTATCACGCTCGATCCGAACGGCGGCTGGCTGCTCAAGGATGCGATCCGTCTGTGCCGTGACCAGCATGACGTGCTGGCCTATGCGGAAGACCCGTGCGGTGCCGAGGATGGTTATTCGGGTCGCGAGGTGATGGCCGAGTTCCGCCGCGCCACCGGCCTGCAGACTGCTACCAACATGGTAGCGACCGACTGGCGCCAGATGGGGCATGCGATCTCGCTGCAATCGGTGGACATTCCGCTGGCCGATCCGCATTTCTGGACCATGCAGGGTTCGGTGCGGGTGGCGCAGATGTGCAATGAGTGGGGACTGACCTGGGGTTCGCACTCCAACAACCACTTCGACATTTCGCTGGCCATGTTCACCCACGTGGCCGCAGCCGCGCCGGGCAGGATCACGGCCATCGATACCCACTGGATCTGGCAGGACGGCCAGCGCCTCACGCGCGAACCGCTGCAGATCGTCGGTGGCAAGGTGCAGGTGCCGAGCAAGCCGGGCCTGGGTGTGGAGCTGGACATGGCGCAGGTCGAAGCCGCGCACCAGACCTACCGCAACATGGGGCTGGGCGCGCGCGATGATGCGGTGGCCATGCAATACCTCATCCCGGGCTGGAAGTTCGATCACAAGAAACCTTGCCTGGTGCGCTGAGCACGAAACGACATATTTTTCAGCAGGGCCGCGAGAAGAGCGCGCTGAACGCGCCGGTGGCCCGAACTTACTTTCATCCACCGGTAGTACGGGCTCAATCGAGGAGACAACCCGTGAATCCTTCCCAGTCCTCCCCCGCAGCAAGCCTGGCCCTCACCTCGGCGGTGAGCAAGATCAAGTGGCGCATCCTGCCGCTGTTCGTGGCCATGTTCATCATCAACTACATCGATCGCGTCAACATCGGTTTCGTGCGCAGCCATCTGTCGACTGATCTGGGCATCGGCGCGGCGGCCTTCGGCCTGGGGGCCGGGCTGTTCTTCGTTGGCTATGCGATCTTCGAAGTGCCGTCCAACATCCTGTTGCAGCGCTACGGCGCACGCGCCTGGCTCACCCGCATCATGTTCACCTGGGGGCTGGTGGCGGCCTGCATGGCCTTCGTGCACAACGAGACCAGCTTCTACTTCATGCGCTTCCTGCTGGGCGTCACCGAGGCGGGGTTCTTCCCCGGTGTGGTGTATTACTTCACGCAATGGCTGCCCAACCATGAGCGCGGCCGCGCGATGGCGGTGTTCCTGTCGGGCTCGGCGATTGCCTCCATTCTCTCCGGTCCGGTCACCGGCGCGCTGCTGTTGATCGAAGGCGGTGGACTGCATGGCTGGCAATGGATGTTCCTGATCGAGGGCGGGGCATCGATGGTGTTCTGCGTGGTGGTGTGGATGGTGCTGGATTCCTCGCCCCGCGATGCCAGGTGGCTCTCGCCGGAGCAGCGCGAGGCGCTGGTGGCGGTGATCGCCGCAGAGCAGGAGCAGCGCGCGGCCAACCGTCCGGCGCACGTCTCGGCACTGACACTGCTGCGCGATCCGCAGATCGTCCTGTTCTGCCTGATCTACTTCGCCATCCAGCTGACCATTTACGGCGCGACTTTCTGGCTGCCCACCATCATCAAGAAGATGGGCCATTTCAATGACTTCCAGGTCGGGCTGTTCAACACGATTCCGTGGATCGTGGCCATCGTCGCGATGTATCTCTTTGCCGTGCTGGCGGCGCGCTACAAGAAGCAGCAATTCTGGGTCGCTACCACCCTGGTGATCTCGGCCATCGGCATGGCGGTCTCGGCCTCGTCCGGGCCGGTCATCGGGTTCGTGGCGGTGTGTTTTGCCGGCATCGGTTTCAAGGCGGCTTCTTCCCTGTTCTGGCCGATTCCGCAAGCCTATCTGGATGCGCGCATTGCGGCGGCGGTATTGGCGCTGATCAATTCCCTGGGCAACCTCGGCGGTTTCTTCGCGCCGGCCACCTTCGGCTACCTGGAGCAGAAGACCGGTTCCATCCAGGGCGGCCTGTACGCCTTGTCGGCGGCCTCGCTGGTGGCGGCAGTCCTGGTGTTCCTGGCGCGCACCCGGCCGTCGGTGAAGGATGGTGGCGGCTCGGCCGAAGGCAGGGCTGAGGCGGTGGTCAAGCACGCGGCCTGAGCAGGCCGGATCAGGTTTCTCCGAGGTCTTTCCTCGTTTGCGCCCGCTCGCCCGTGATCTCACGGTGCGCCGGGCGCATTTTTATCCTCTCAGCGAGCCGGTTTCATCCAAGCGGGACGGTGGTGCCCCGGCCTATAATGGCACCCTGCAATCTGCCATCACGGCGGAACAGTCGTCGCCTACCGCGCGGCGAGACATCAAGGCAGCCTGGCATGGACACCCTCTACCACCTGATCGAGCAATACGGTCTGATCCTCGTTTTTGTCAATGTGCTGGTCGAGCAGCTGGGCGCGCCGGTGCCAGCGTATCCCACACTGATCATCACCGGCGCGCTCTCCGCGACTGGCCGCTATTCGCCGGCGCTCCTGCTGTTGCTGGCAGTGAGCGCGGCGCTCATTGCCGACTACTGCTGGTATCTCGCCGGGCGCCGCTACGGGCGACAGATCATGTCACGGCTGTGCCGTATTTCGCTCTCGCCGGATTCCTGCGTGCGTCAGACCGAATCGATCTACCTGCGCTGGGGCGCGCGTTCGCTGCTGCTGGCCAAGTTCATTCCGGGCTTCGCCTCGATTGCCAGTGCGCTCTCCGGCACCATGGGCACGCGCCGGATCAGCTTCGTGCTGTGGGATGCGGCCGGCAGTGCGCTGTGGGCGGGGCTGGGGATTTTTCTCGGCTCGCTGTTCAGCTCGGCCGTCGATGACCTGCTCAACGTGCTGGCCGAGTTGGGCCATTACGGCATGCTGCTCATTGCGGTAGCGCTGGCGGCGTTCGTGGCCAACAAGTGGTGGCAGCGCCGTCGCTTCCGCAAGTCGCTGGAGATGGCGCGTATTTCGGTCGATGAGTTGAACACCATGCTCGAAAACGGCAACGCACCGACCATCATCGATGTGCGCTCGCCGCTGTCGCAGCAGGATGGACGCATTCCCGGTGCCGTGACGATCTCCAACCAGGAAATCCAGACCTTCGTCTTCGATGGCCCCATCGAGGGTGAGGTGGTGGTGTATTGCGCCTGTCCCAATGAAGCCTCGGCGGCCATGGTGGCGCGCCAGCTGATGCGGCGCGGCTATACGCGGGTGCGTCCGCTGACCGGCGGCATCGATGCCTGGCGCGCGGCCGGTTACGCCATCGACGTCTGAATCGCGGTGCCCTGGCGGATGGTCTTGGTGACCGGGGTCTTTTCGCAGATTTCAGCCAGGCGGGTCAACTGTTCTTGAGTGAGCGTATTGCCGAAGCTGATCTTGCGGGTGATGGTTTCCAGTCCGCTGTCATCGCGGCCGAAATGCGCGTCCACCGAAATGCTGCCCAGGTCCCAGCCCTTGCGGTCGGCGTACATGCGCAGCGTCAGCGAGGTGCAGGAAGCCAGCGCGGCCAGCAGCAGTTCATACGGAGCCGGGCCGGTGTCCTTGCCACCATTGCTTTCGGGTTCATCGGACTTGAGCTGGTGGATGCGCGCCTTGATGTCCTGGGCGTAGCCGGCGGCGTTGTGCAGGGTGACGTGGGCCATGAGGGTCTCCATTCGGTGAGGTGAGGGGATGGGCGATTGTGGCACAGGCGTGCTGCGCGATCTTGTATTTTCCTGCCGGAGGCGTCCCTCCAAAGAATGCGGCCGGAGTACGAACGAAATACGGTCGAAAAAAAACCACGCGCGTGCGTGGTTTTTTCTTGCCGGGAGGCGTGTGGATCAAGCGAAGTTCTTGGCCACGAAGTCCCAGTTGATGATGCCCCAGTAGTTTTCGACGTACTTGGCGCGTGCATTGCGGTAGTCGATGTAGTAGGCGTGTTCCCAAACGTCCACGGTCAACAGCGGCTTGCTGTCGGTGGTCAGCGGGGTGCCGGCGCCGGTGGTGTTGACGATGTCCAGAGTGCCGTCAGCCTTCTTGACCAGCCAGGTCCAGCCGGAACCGAAGTTGGCCAGGCCCTGCTTGGTGAACTCGGCCTTGAAGGCGTCGAAGGAACCCCACTTGGCATTGATGGCGTCAGCCAGCGCGCCGCTCGGAGCGCCTTGACCCTTCGGGGTCAGGCCGTTCCAGTAGAAGGTGTGGTTCCACACCTGGGCAGCGTTGTTGAAGATGCCGCCGGAAGATTTCTTGATGATCTCTTCCAGGGACAGGTGTTCGAATTCGGTACCCGGGATCAGGTTGTTCAGGTTGGTCACATAGGTCTGATGGTGCTTGCCATAGTGATACTCCAGGGTTTCCTTGGAAATCGTGGGCGCCAGCGCGTCCAGATCGTAAGGCAGTGCCGGAAGGGTATGTGCCATGATGAATCCTTTCAGTCTTGTTGGTTTGCTACGAAGGGGTCTTTTCCGAACCTGAGATTCTAAAGCGGAAGACGATTCTTTGCACTCGATCAAATCTTGCACTCGCCAGCCGCTGGTCCGCCACCAGCGCGGTAATGCGAATGGTTCCCGTTGGCAGGGCGCGGCCCCGCTGCAAGGAAAACCGTAGATACCAGCACCGGCAAGACGTTCCAGCTCATCGGGGCAGACGCGGCCGGCTCTCGATCGCGCCAGGGCCGCGCCCGCACCTGCTCAGCATCGTAAAAAGCTTATGCAAAAAAAGTCTGCCACAGCTGTCAAGCAGCGCTGATTCACGCGCATCAATCCAGTCGCGGCTGCACGCTGGCGATGCCGACCTCGGCACTGCCCTGGGCCAGTCGGATCGTGACTTCGCTGCGCGCGGCCAGCTCGGCCGGGGCGTGTAATACCCGGCCCTGGCGGTCGCTGACGATGGCATAGCCGCGCTCCAGCGTGCGTTGCGGGTTCAGCAGTTCGAGCTGGGTCTGCCAGCCTGCCAGGGCCTGCCGCTGACGCAATTGCTGCGCGGCCTGCGCAGCTTGCAGGCGCCGCGCCAGGTCCAGCAGGTCGCGCCGGGCGTGGGCGGTGTCGGGAATCTGGTGGGCCAGATGAGTGGAGAGCTGCTGCAGGCGATGGCGCATGCGTGTCAGCGGCACGCGGGTGGCGTGCGAGAGGCGGGTTTGCAGCGCCGCCAGCTTGACGCGCTCATGCTGTATATACGCACTCGGATTGACCAGCCGGCGCGAGAGCCAGTCCACGGTCTGCGCTTTTTCGGTCAGCGTGCGGCGCAGGGCGCGGGTCAGGTCGTCGGCGTGGCCGCGCAGTTGGGCCAGCCAGTCCTCGCGGGCGGTGGCGGCCAGCTCGGCAGCGGCCGTGGGCGTGGGCGCGCGCAGGTCGGCGGCAAAGTCGGCGATGGTGAAATCGGTCTCGTGGCCGACCCCGGAAATCACCGGCATGCTGGCCGCCACGATGGCGCGCGCCACCACCTCTTCATTGAAGGACCACAGATCCTCGATGCTGCCGCCACCCCGGCAGACCAGCAGCACATCGCATTCGGCACGATCGGAAGCGGTCTGGATGGCGTTGGCAATGCGCTGGGCCGCGCCTTCGCCCTGCACCGGCGTGGGGTAGAGCACCACTTCCACATGCGGGGCGCGGCGGCGCAGCGTGGTCAACACGTCCCGCAAGGCCGCTGCCTGCGGGCTGGTGACGATGCCGATGCGGCGCGGGAAGCCCGGCAGGGCGCGCTTGCGCTCACGGTCGAAGAGGCCTTCGCGTTCCAGCCTTTCCTTCAGTTGCACGAAGGCGGCGTAGAGGTCGCCCACGCCGGAGCGCCGGATGGCTTCCACGTTCAACTGGTAGTCGCCGCGCGGCGCGTAGAGCGTGACCAGGGTGCGCACCTCTACCTTGTCACCCTCGCGGGGCATGAAGCCGGCGTATTGCGCGCGGCCCTTGAACATCACCGCACGCACCTGGGCGCCCTCATCCTTGAGGTTGAAATACCAGTGGCCGGAGGCCGCGCGGGTGAAATTGGAAATCTCGCCCTTGACCCAGATCAGCGGAAAATTGCGTTCCAGCATGCGCGCCACGGCCTGGTTCAGGGCGGAGACCGTCAGCATGGGCGGACCGCCCTCGGTGGTGGCTGCAAGCGCGTCTGGACGCGGGCGGGCAGTGGGGAAGGGCGGGAACTTGTCGGCGGGCATGGGACGTAGGCAATCCAAGGGCGATACAATGCCGCATTGTAAAGCCAAGCCGGCATCGCTTGCCCAGGCGCCCGCAAGCGGCTACATTCTGCACCGCAGAAACGGTGGGCCAGTTGCGGCCGGCCGTGTTGCCCCGGATTCATCCGCTTTCAGCCGTTTTCATCTGTTGTTGTCTGACTCACCCGCATTTCATTAGGAGTACGTTTTGCTCGCCATCATCCTCGCCGCCGGCTGGCCGATCTGGCCCTTGCTGATTGCTTCCATCATCGGCCTGGCGCTGGTCATCGAACGACTGGCCTACCTGCGCCGTGCGCGCATCCTGCCACCGGACCTGCTGGGCGATGTGGTCCGGGTCTACCAGAGCGGACGCGTCACCGAGGACGTGATCGACAAGCTGGAGCAGAACTCCCCGCTGGGCCAGGTGCTGGCCGCCGGCCTGCGCAACGTCGATGCCCCGCGCGAGGTCATGAAGGAAGCCATCGAGGAAGCCGGCCAGGCTGCCGCGCACCGGCTGGAACGCTTCCTCACCACGCTGGGCACGATTGCCTCGCTGGCGCCGCTGATGGGCCTCTTCGGCACGGTGGTCGGGATGATCGAGATCTTCGCCTCGCAAAATGCGGCCGGGACCAACCCGGCGCAGCTGGCACACGGTATTTCGATTGCGCTCTACAACACCGGCTTCGGGCTGGCCATTGCCATGCCGGCGCTGGTGTTCTATCGCCACTTCCGCGCGCTGGTCGATGGTTTCGTGGTCGATATGGAGCAGCAGGCCGTCAAGTTCGTGGATATCGTCCACGATGTGCGCCGCTGATTCCGCAGGCTGGAGAACCGCATGAACTTCCGCAAGGGCCGCCCCCGCGAAGATCTTGAGATCAACCTGATCCCCTTCATCGACGTGCTGCTGGTGATCGTGATCTTCCTCATGGTCACCACCACCTACAGCAAGTTCACCGCCTTGCAGATCACGCTGCCGACCGCC
This sequence comes from Herbaspirillum sp. DW155, assembly GCF_037076565.1. Lineage (NCBI taxonomy): Bacteria > Pseudomonadati > Pseudomonadota > Betaproteobacteria > Burkholderiales > Oxalobacteraceae > Herbaspirillum > Herbaspirillum sp. DW155. The sequence continues at coordinate 1,114,682 of NZ_AP029028.1, forward strand.
GATGCGCAGAAGGCGCTGGAACAGCCCTTCGAGATCAACATCGCCGTCGATGCCAATGGCCGCTATGCGGTCAACAACAAGCGCATCGCCGCGCGCGATGCGCAGGGGCTGTCCGACGAGATGCAGGCGGCGGTCAAGGACAGCGGCAGCAAGGTCGATCCGGTCATCATCATCAATGCCGATGCGCTGGCCACGCACCAGACCGTGGTCAACGTGCTGGAGGCCGCGCGTATGGCCGGGTATCCCAAGGTGACCTTTGCGGCGCAGTCGAGCAGCAAGTGAGCAAGTAGTGCGCCGCCGGTTTTCCTGAAAATTGACAAATAGCTTCACGTCATCCAAAAGCGATGGCGCCCCGGCCAAGCCCCGCCTGGCCCGCGTTTTTTTCATTCACTGGAACAAAAAAATGGCCGAATCCAGGCCCACTGCCGAAGCCATCCTCAGCCGCGCCTGGCAAGGGCGCGGTCCGCTGGCCTGCCTGCTGTGGCCGCTGTCGCTGCTCTTTGGCGCGCTGGCGGCGCTGCGCCGCGCGCTCTTTGCGCTGGGCATCAAGCGCGCCGAACGGCTGCCGGTGCCGGTGATCGTGGTGGGCAACGTCTTTGTCGGTGGCACCGGCAAGACGCCGTTTGCGATCTGGCTCATTGAAGCGTTGCGCGCGGCGGGTTGGCGGCCGGGCGTGATTTCGCGCGGCTATGGCGGCGGCGCGGCGCAGACGCTGGCGGTCACTGCCGCCTCGGCGGCCGCGCAGGTGGGCGACGAACCCCTGCTGATCGTCCAGCGCACCGGCGTGCCGCTGGTGGTCGGACGGCGCCGGGTGGAGGCCGGGCGCGCCTTGCTGGCTGCGCATCCCGAGGTGGATGTGATCATTTCCGACGATGGCCTGCAGCATTACGCGCTGGCGCGTGACATCGAGATCGTGCTCTCGGACGCGCGCGGCGTGGGCAATGGCTGGCTGCTGCCGGCCGGGCCGCTGCGCGAGCCGGCTTCGCGACGGCGCGATTTCTCGGTGCTCAATGTCGGCAGCCAGGGAAGTGCGCCCGCGGGCGTGCATGCCATGCGTCTGCAGACTGATCTGGCGCTACAACTGGCCCCGCCCGGTGCGCACAAGCCGCTGGCGCAGATGGGCGAAGGCGGCGCGCGGCTGGCGGCGGTGGCGGGAATCGGCAATCCGCAGCGGTTTTTTGCCACGCTGGAGGGCGCGGGTTTGTCTTTTGCACGCCATCCCTTGCCTGACCATTTCGACTTCGCCCACAATCCCTTTGCCGGTCTTGCTGCCGATGTCATCCTGATCACGGAAAAGGATGCAGTAAAATGCAGGGCTATTGAGGCCATCCGAAACGACCCGCGCATCTGGGTCGTGCCTGTCTCGGCGCGCATCGACGGCGCGCTGGCTGAACACATAGTGGAGAAACTCCGTGAACGCCCGACTGCTTGATATCCTGGTTTGCCCGATCTGCAAGGGTCCGCTGGACTACGACAAAAAAGCCCAGGAACTGATCTGCAAGGCAGACAAGCTGGCTTACCCCATCCGCGATGGCATCCCCATCATGTGGGCCGATGAAGCCCGCGAACTGACGGCGACCCCGGCAGCGCCGGCAGCCTGAGCCCGGCCCCTGTCCCTTGATTCCCGATTTCTGCCTTCCTGCTGCGGTTGATTCCATGACCTTTACCGTCATCATCCCGGCGCGCCTGGCTTCCACGCGCCTGCCCAACAAGCCCCTGGCCGACCTCGGCGGCAAGCCCATGATCGTGCGCGTGGCCGAGCGCGCGGCGCTCTCGGGCGCGGCCCGCATCATCGTGGCCACCGACCATCATGACATCCACGCCGCCTGCCAGCAGCATGGCATCGAGGTGGCCATGACCCGCGCCGACCATCCCTCCGGCACCGACCGCATTGCCGAAGTGGCCGCGGCCCTGGGCCTGGGCGAAGACGAGGTGGTGGTCAACGTGCAGGGCGACGAGCCGCTGATCGATCCGGGCCTGATCGCCGCCACCGCCGCCCACATCAAGGCCGGCGTGCCCATGGCCACGGCCGCACACGCCATCGACACTGCCGGGGATGCCTTCAATCCCAACGTGGTCAAGGTGGTGCTGAACAAGGAAGGCTGCGCCATGTATTTCTCGCGCGCCACCATTCCCTGGCATCGGGACGCCTTCGCCAGGTCGCGTGAGTCGCTGCCCGACGCCAGCGGACCGGATCATGCCAATGAATACGTGCCGCTGCGCCATATCGGGCTGTACGCCTACAGCAACCGCTTCCTGCAACTCTATCCGACGCTGGCCCCGGCCCCGCTGGAACGCATCGAGGCGCTGGAGCAACTTCGCGTGCTCTGGCACGGCCATGCCATCGCCGTCCACGTGACGTCGCTGGTGCCCGAGGCTGGCGTGGATACGCCCGAGGATCTGTTGCGCGTGCGCAAGCATTTCGAGGCGCCGCCTGACAGCCCGCTGGTCCAGACCATCTCGGCCCTCTGAATTTCTGCGCGGCAGGCATGATCCGGCGCAAGACTGGCCGGACCGGCTTGCTGTAAGTTCCATGTCAAGCTGACACGACACAATCAGCGGCTGGAGACTGCTTAAAAATCAGGCGTTTGTCATGGTTCGGTAAGATTTTGTGGTAAGTTTCGTCCCGGAGCTGATGCAAACGGCGCGCAAACAAGCTGCATAACCGTCCAGATGGCAGCGATCCTCTGTCATCACGTCACAAAAGAATTCAAGCATTCATATTTCAGAAACCCTCAATTTAGGAAACGTCATGCGCCTCATCCTTTTAGGAGCGCCTGGTGCCGGTAAAGGCACGCAAGCCACTTTTATCAAGGAAAAATTCAACATTCCGCAAATCTCCACCGGTGACATGCTGCGCGCGGCCGTGGCAGCGGGCACCGAGCTTGGCATCGCTGCCAAGAAGGTGATGGATGCAGGCGGTCTGGTTTCCGATGACATCATCATTGGCCTGGTCAAGGACCGCCTGCAACAGGCTGACTGTGCCAATGGCTACCTCTTCGACGGCTTCCCGCGCACCACGCGCCAGGCCGACGCCATGAAGGAAGCGGGCGTAGCCATCGACTACGTGCTGGAAATCGACGTGCCCGACAGCGCCATCGTGGAGCGCATGAGCGGCCGTCGCGTGCACCCGGGTTCGGGCCGTACCTATCACGTCAAGTTCAACCCGCCCAAGGTCGAGGGTAAGGATGACCTGACCGGCGAACCGCTGATCCAGCGCGACGACGACAAGGAAGAAACCGTCAAGAAGCGCCTGGCCGTGTATCACGACCAGACCGAAGTGCTGCTGGGCTACTACGGCAAGTGGGCCGAATCCGGCCAGCCGGGTGCGCCGAAGTATCGCAAGATCGCCGGCGTGGGTCCGGTGGAAGAAATCAGGGATCGTGCATTTGCCGCCCTGGCGGAGTAAAGTGAAGCGGACTTCGGTCCGCTTTTTTTATGCTGCCGCGCTTCATGCATCCAGCGCGGCCGACCCGGAAAACTAAGTAAACCGATCACCGGTAGTCACGCCCGCCCGAGGGCGCGGCACCGGCGGCCCGGCAAGACAGAACAACTCCAATAACGAGGGCGACGCAATTTGCAGGCGCAGTATCGGCGGCGATGAACGGGCAGCAGCACGGCCCTGACAGCGCGGCGGATGTTCGTGATTGTTGATGAGTCGTGATAATAAAGGAGACGAAGATGGCACTTGCCCTGTGGTTTGCCATTGCCTGCGGCTTGGTCGCGGTGATCTATGGCCTGGTTTCTCGTAGGTGGATTCTCAAGCAGGATCCCGGCAACCCCCGCATGCAGGAAATCGCCCTGGCCATCCAGCAGGGCGCGGCGGCCTACCTGGCGCGCCAGTACCGCACCATCGCCATGGTGGGGGTGGTGCTGCTGATCGTGATTGCCCTCATTCCCGGCCTGGGCTGGCTGACGGCCATCGGCTTCCTGCTCGGTGCGGTGTTGTCCGGCGCTTGCGGTTTCATCGGTATGAACGTCTCGGTGCGCGCCAATGTGCGCACCGCCCAGGCTGCCACGCGCGGCATGAATGAGGCGCTGGGCGTGGCTTTCCGGGGCGGGGCGATCACCGGGATGCTGGTGGTGGGGCTGGGATTGCTGGGCGTGTCGCTGTTCTTCTGGGCGCTGTACGTCTATGGGCAGGGCCGTGCGGTCAGTCTGCACGATGCCATCCAGCCGCTGATCGGGCTGGCCTTCGGGGCATCCCTCATTTCGATTTTTGCGCGGCTGGGCGGCGGCATCTTCACCAAGGGCGCGGATGTGGGAGCCGATCTGGTGGGCAAGGTCGAGGCCGGCATTCCCGAGGATGACCCGCGCAACCCCGCCGTGATCGCCGACAACGTAGGCGACAACGTGGGCGATTGCGCCGGCATGGCCGCCGACCTGTTCGAAACCTACGTGGTCACGCTGGTGGCCACCATGCTGTTGGGCAGCCTGATGTTGAAGGGCCTGGAAACCCTGGCGGTGCTCTATCCGCTGGCATTGGGTGGCGTCTCGATCCTCGCTTCCATCGTCGGCTGCGCGATGGTCAAAGCACAGCCGGGCAAGAAGATCATGTCGGCCCTCTACACCGGCCTGTGGTGGTCGGCCGGGCTGTCGCTGGTGGGCTTTGCGGTGGTGACCTGGCTGCTGCTGCCGCCCGAACTGCGCGTGCCGCTGATGGGGGCGGCGGTGGTGGGCATCGTGCTCACCGGCCTGATGGTCTACATCACCGAGTATTACACCGGCACCGACTTCAAGCCGGTGCGCCATATCGCCGAGGCCTCCACGACCGGGCATGGCACCAACATCATCGCCGGGCTGGTGGTGTCGATGAAGTCCACTGCCTATCCGGTGCTGGCGGTGTGTGTGGCGATCCTCGCGTCCTACTGGCTGGCAGGGCTGTACGGGATTGCGATTGCGGCCACCTCCATGCTCTCCATGGCCGGCATCGTGGTGGCGCTCGATGCCTATGGCCCCATCACCGACAACGCGGGCGGCATCGCCGAGATGTCGGGCTTGCCCGATTCGGTACGGGCCATCACCGACCCGCTTGATGCCGTGGGCAATACCACCAAGGCCGTCACCAAGGGCTATGCCATTGGCTCGGCAGGACTGGCGGCGCTGGTGCTGTTTGCCGATTACACGCATGCGCTGGAGTCCGTCGGCAAGACCGCCAGCTTCGACCTCTCCAGTCCTGCCGTCATCATTGGCCTCTTCATCGGCGGGCTGATTCCCTACTTGTTCGGCGCGATGGCGATGGAAGCGGTAGGGCGCGCAGCCGGTGCGGTGGTGGTGGAGGTGCGGCGCCAGTTCCGCGACATCACCGGCATCATGGATGGCAGCGGGCGGCCCGAGTACGACCGCGCGGTGGACATGCTGACCTCCTCGGCCATCCGCGAGATGATCCTGCCCTCGCTGCTGCCGGTGATCGTGCCGATCCTGGTCGGCCTGCTGCTGGGGCCGTCGGCGCTGGGCGGGCTGTTGATGGGGACGATCGTTACGGGGCTCTTCGTGGCGATCTCGATGACCACCGGTGGCGGCGCCTGGGACAACGCCAAGAAATACATCGAGGACGGCCATCACGGCGGCAAGGGGTCGGATGCCCACAAGGCCGCCGTCACCGGCGATACCGTGGGCGATCCTTATAAGGATACGGCCGGGCCTGCGGTCAATCCGCTCATCAAGATCATCAACATCGTGGCCTTGCTGCTGGTACCGCTGTTGCCGGCGGTGTCCTGACGGAAGCGGTCGTTATCTGAGGATTGTCGCCGTGCGGATAGTCAGTCCTGCGGCGGCATGCGCATAATCTCCCGCACCGCGATAGGCCGGCCTGCATTGCCAGGCTGGCCGATCCGTCAAATAATGCCCCGATGCATCCCATCGTCATCATCGGCCCGCCAGCCAGGCTATCCGCCCGTTGAGCGCCGATAAAAAACAGGAGACTCCATGCGTATCGAAGGAAATGTTTTCATCGTCACCGGCGCCGCGTCCGGCCTGGGCGCCGCGACCGCCCGCATGATCGCCGCAGGCGGTGGCAAGCCGGTGCTGGCCGACCTCAACGAAGAGGCGGGCGGTCAGTTGGCAAGGGAACTGGGCGGCATGTTCGTGCGCTGCGACGTCAGTTCGGAAGAGGATGCCCAGGCCGTGGTACGTGCCGCGCAGTCGCTGGGCAGCCTGCGCGGACTGGTCAATTGCGCCGGCATCGCGCCGGCCGAGAAACTGGTGGGCAAGAACGGCGTGCACGGCATGGCCCTGTTCATGAAGACCCTCAACATCAATCTGGTCGGCAGCTTCAACATGGCGCGCTTCGCCGCCGAGGCGATGGCCCATTGCGAGGCGCAGGAAGACGGCGAGCGCGGCATCATCATCAACACCGCTTCGGTGGCCGCCTATGATGGCCAGATCGGTCAGGTCGCCTATGCCGCCTCCAAGGGCGCGGTCGTCGCCATGACCCTGCCGATGGCGCGTGACCTGGCGCGCAGCGGCATTCGTGTCATGACCATCGCGCCCGGCATCTTTGAAACGCCCATGATGCAGGCCATGCCCCAGGAAGTGCGCGATTCGCTAGGCCAGGCCGTGCCGTTCCCGCCGCGTCTTGGCCGTGCGGCCGAGTATGCGCAGCTGGCCAAGGGCATCATCGAGAACGTGATGTTGAATGGCGAGACCATCCGCCTGGACGGCGCCATCCGCATGCAGCCCAAATAAGCGGCATTTGCCTGCCAATTCTTTTGTCCGCAGCGGGGGAGCTGCTGATAAGCTCCCCTCATGGAGACAATGGAACATAAAACAGGCTTGATCCTGACCGGTGGCGGTGCGCGGGCGGCATACCAGGTGGGCGTGCTCAACGCCATCTCGATGATCCTGCTCGAAGCGGGCTGGCCGGTGCACAGCAATCCCTTCCCCATCATCTGCGGCACCTCGGCCGGGGCCATCAACGGCACCGCGCTGGCCTGCCGCGCCGATGATTTCGGCGAGGCCGTGCGCGAGCTGATGGCGGTGTGGAGCAATTTCCAGGTGGAGCAGGTCTATCGCGCCGATTCGCTGGGCGTGATCCGCTCGGGGGCGCGCTGGCTGTCGCTGTTTTCCTTCGGCTGGTTGCTGCGCAAGTGGCGCGCCAATCCGCCCAATTCCCTGCTGGACAACACCCCGCTGGTGAGCATGCTGCACCGCCTGCTGGACCTGCCGCGCCTGGATGCCGCGCTGGCCGAGGGACAGTTGCATGCACTGGCGGTCACTGCCTCTTCCTATACCAGCGGCCAGCACCTTACCTTCTACCAATGCGCCGAGGAGATCGAGCCCTGGCGCCGCACCCAGCGGCTGGCCCTGCGCGACCAGATCGGCATTGACCATTTGCTGGCCTCTTCGGCGATTCCCTTCATCTTTCCGGCCATTCCTGTGTACATCGAGGGCCGTTGCGAGTATTGCGGGGATGGCTCCATGCGCCAGATCGCGCCGATTTCCCCGGCCATCCACCTGGGCGCCACCAAGGTGCTCATCATCGGTGCCGGCCGCATGGGCGAGAAGGGCGAGCAGGCGCCCACCAATACGCCGCATTACCCCAGCCTGGCCCAGGTGGCCGGGCATGCGATGTCGGGCATCTTCCTCGATGGGCTCTCGGCGGACATCGAACGCATCAACCGGGTCAATCAAACCTTGTCGGTCCTGAACGAAGAGCAGCGTCGCCACACCCCCTTGAAACCCATCCGCACCCTGGTGATTTCACCTTCGCAACGCATCGACAGCATCGCCAGCCGCCATGTGGGTGACCTGCCGCGTCCGATCCGCACCATGCTGGGCGGCATTGGCGCCACCGAGGCGCGCGGCTCGGCGCTGGCCTCCTATCTGCTGTTTGAACAAAGCTTCACACGCGAGCTGATCGCGCTGGGTGAAAGCGATACCTACGCAAAGCGCGATGAGGTACGGGCCTTTTTTGAACCGGATACCGCCCGGCTGCTCCAAGCCTCTGCCTGATTTGCTGCCGGTCAAATTCCTCACCGGCCGTGGTTGCCTAGCCGAAAGCAACACGTTACTCTACCGGGTGATGTTGCTATCAATTGACAAAATTGCAATTAACAGAATAAATGCAGATGATGCAGATGCGAGCCCGCTTCATTTCTTCCTTCTTCGCCCGCTACTGGCTGGTCTTGCTGACGGCCCTGATGCTGGCCACGCCGGTGCAGGCGCGTGGCCCTGCAGCGGGCGACTTGCCGGAGATCAGCGTGGCGCAGCTGCCGCGCGAGGCGCAGCAGACCCTGGCGCTGATCCGTCAGGGTGGCCCCTTCCCGTATGAAAAGGATGGCAGCGTCTTCGGCAACTATGAAGGGGTTTTGCCCAAGCAGAAGCGCGGGTATTATCGCGAATACACCGTCAAGACGCCGCGCGCCCGCAATCGTGGTGCCCGCCGCATCATCAGCGGGGGAGAGCCGGCTTCTTCCGGTGAATACTATTACACCAGCGATCATTACAAGACCTTCCGCCGGATACGCGAGTGATTCGGCCGGGAGCAGGGCAGGGCGCGCAGGCGCTGCTGCAGCCAGCGTCACCCAACAGGTCAGCCCAGCCAGCCACTACAACCAAGACAGCCACACTGCCCCGCCTATGGATACTGAAGGGAAAATGAGTTTGTTCAAAACGGTGCCGCCCAATATCGTGCAATCGATCCGTGCCTTCCGCGTGAACGAGCTGCAGCAGGAGGCCGCGCACCTGCAGCAGCATTTTCTCTATGCCTATTGCGCCGAGGCCGTGACCAAGCAACAGGTGCTGACCACCATCGCCACCGCTTTTCACTTTCCCCGTCACTTCGGCAAGAATTTCGACGCCCTGCATGATTGCCTCACCGACCTGACTCACAAGGCCGGCAAGCAGATCGGTTTCGTCGTGGTGCTGGAACAGCTGCCCAATACCCAGAAATTCGACAAGGAAGCGCGCGAGACGCTGTTGGATGTCTTCCGCGATGCCGCCGATTATTGGGCAGAAAAGAAGGTGCCGTTCCGGGTTTTCTATTCCTTCCAGTAAATAGCAGTAACTATTTGATAAATCTTTTACGCCACGCCGCTCCTTTCACATTGTGAAAAACGGCGGCGGACAGGTCGTCAGCAGGTACAATGCGCACACCATGAGAAGCATTGTCATCCTGATTTCCGGACGAGGCAGCAATATGGAAGCCATCGTCCGTGCCGCACAGGCCGAGCGGTGGCCTGCCAGAATCGCCGCCGTCATCAGCAACCGCGCCGATGCCAGCGGCCTCGAATTCGCCGCCCGCCACGGCATTGCCACGGCCGTCATTGCCAACCGCGACTATCCCACGCGCGACCAGTTCGATGCCGCGTTGCGCGAGCAGATCGATGCGTTTGCGCCGGACCTGGTGGTGCTGGCCGGTTTCATGCGGATCCTGACGGCACCGTTCGTCAATCATTACCAGGGCCGCATGCTCAACATCCATCCGTCGCTGCTGCCCAGTTTCCCGGGCCTGGCGACGCACCGCCAGGCACTGGCGGCTGGCGTGAAGCTGCATGGCGCTACCGTGCACTTCGTCACGCCCGACCTCGACCACGGTCCCATCGTGGCCCAGGCGGCGGTGCCGGTGCTGGAAGAGGACAGCGAGGAGACGCTCGCCGAGCGCGTCCTGGAGCAGGAACATGTGATCTATCCGCGCGCCGTGCGCTGGTTCGTGCAAGGCCGCCTGGCGCTGGACGGCACCCGCGTGCGCCTGGCCGCCGAAGCCTGAGGCGCAGACGAGCAAACGAGCCAACGCCGCCGCGCAACACTTATCTTGAATTGAATCTGAAGGACCTAGCATGAGATTGCCTCCCGCGATCATTCCCCATACCGAAGAACTGCTGCGCGAAGTGCTGCGTTTCACCGGCCCGGCCGACGTTACCCTGTCGCGCTACTTCCGCGACAATCCGCGCCTGGGCAGCCGCGAGCGCGGCGTGATCGCTGAAGCGGTCTACGGCCTGCTGCGCAACAAGACGGTGCTGACCAACTTCGCCGAATCCGGCAGCGGCCCGATGATGCGCCGCCTGGCCCTGCTGGGACTGGCCGATGCGGTCGGTGCCGAATCCATTGCCGGTTTGCAGGAAGGCGAAGCCGAATGGCTGGAGCGTGTGGCCCAGATCGACCGCACCCGGTTGGCCCCGCAGATGCGCAGCAACCTGCCGCCCTGGTTGTGGGAAAAGCTGGTCGCCCGCATGGGAGAAGAAGCCACCCTGCAACTGGCCGATGCCATGAACCGCCCGGCGCCGCTGGATCTGCGCGTCAATGCCCTCAAGGCCGACCGCGAGACGGTCATGGCCGAACTGGCCAAGGCCCCGGTGGCCTGCGAGCCGACCCCGTATTCGCCGCTGGGCCTGCGCGTGTTCAAGAAGCCGGCCCTGCAGAACCTGCCGCTGTTCAAGGAGGGTGCCATCGAAGTGCAGGATGAAGGCAGCCAGTTGCTGGCCCAGATCGTCGGTGCCAAGCGCGGCGAGATGGTGGTCGATTTCTGTGCCGGTGCCGGTGGCAAGACCCTGGCGCTGGGTGCACTGATGCGCAATACCGGCCGCCTGTATGCCTTTGACGTCTCCGAAAAGCGCCTGGCCAAGCTCAAGCCGCGTCTGGCGCGTAGCGGCTTGTCCAACGTGCATCCGGTGGTGATTGCCCACGAGAACGACGCCAAGGTCAAGCGCCTGGCCGGCAAGCTCGATCGCGTGCTGGTCGATGCCCCCTGCAGCGGTCTGGGCACCCTGCGCCGCAATCCCGACATGAAGTGGCGCCAGACCGTGGAAACGCTCACCGAGATGCGTGCCAAGCAAGGTTCCATCCTGGCCAGTGCCGCGCGCCTGGTACGCCCGGGTGGCCGCCTGGTGTATGGCACCTGCAGCTTCCTCGACGAAGAAAACGATGAAGTCATTGCCGAATTCCTGCAATCACATCCCGACTTCACGCTGCGCCCGATGAGCGAAGTGCTGGCCGAGCAGAAGATTGCACTGGATACCGGCGACTACCTGAAGCTGCTGCCGCACCAGCATCAGACTGACGGTTTCTTCGCTGCCGTCCTGGAGCGTCGCGCCGCATCATGATGCGCCGGGTCTGGATGTCTTCACTGGCCACCGGCCTGCTGGCCGTGCTCGCCGTCCCCGGCCTGCAGGCCAGGGAAGCCCTGCCGCCGCCACCGGTCGTGGCGGCGCAGGGGACGATCCAGTCCGCCTTTGCACCCTGGGATGACATCGAAGCCCTGATCGTCGACCAGCTCAATGCGGCGCAGCGCCAGATCCTGATGCAAGCCTATCTGCTGACCAGCCGTCCCATCACCGATGCCCTGGTGGCCGCCCGCAGGCGCGGCATCGACGTGCGCGTATTGATGGACGCGGGCCAGCTCGACAAGAATTCCGAATACCGGCTGCGCCAGCTGCGTGCGGCCGGTATTCCGGTCTGGCTGGAAACCGATTACCGCAACGCCCACAACAAGGTCCTCATCATCGATGCCGCCTTGCCCACGGCGACCGTCATTACGGGCAGCTACAACTTCACCTGGTCGGCCCAGCACAAGAACGCCGAGAACGTGCTCATCCTGGGCAAGAACCCCCCACTGGCCGCGCGCTACGCCAGCAACTGGCAGCGTCACCGCCAGGATGCGCAAGCTGCTCCCTGATCCATGACCGATCATTTCTTTTCCCTCTTCACTGATATCAGCACCGTCGACCTGCTGCGCCAGCTGGTGGTGATTGCGCTTTGCCTGCTGGGCGGCATCGGCCTGTCGCGCTGGCTGCGCGCGCGCTTCGTGCTGCCGGCCGATGGCGAGGAGCAGTCGCTGGTGATGCAGATCGGGGTGAAGAGCTTTGCCCGGGTGCTCTCCCCCTTGCTGGCGCTGGGCCTGTTGACGGCGGCTTATACCATCCTGAAGCGCGGCCACCATGCCGTCACCCTCTGGGAGATCATGTTTCCCCTGACCATTGCCCAGGTGGCGATGCGTTTCGTGTTCTACGTACTGCGCGGCATCTTTGTGAAGGATGCTACCGTTGGTGCGCTGCTGCACCTGTCGGAAAAGGTCATCGCGCTGGTGGTCTGGCTGTGCGTGGTGCTGTGGATTACCGGCCTGTGGCCCGATTTCATCGATTATCTGGATGGCACCACCTTGCCGCTGGGGCGCCACAAGGTGTCGTTGTTGACGATGTTGCAAGGCGCAGCTTCGGTGCTGGTCACCCTCATCATCGCCCTGTGGATAGGCACGGTGGTGGAAAACCGCCTGATGAAGTTCAGCGGCATGCATTCCTCGCTGCGTACGGTGGTGGCGCGCATGGTGCGGGCCTTGCTGATCCTGATCGCCTTCCTGGTCAGCCTGTCGCTGGTGGGGATCGACCTCACGGTACTGTCGGTCTTCGGTGGCGCGCTGGGCGTGGGTATCGGTCTGGGCCTGCAGAAGATTGCCAGCAGCTATGTGTCCGGCTTCGTGATCCTGCTGGAGCGCAGCATGGTCATCGGCGACATGGTTGCTGTGGATAAATATTTCGGCAAAGTCACCCAGATCAACACCCGCTACACCATTCTGGAAGGCTTGGATGGGATTGAATCGGTCCTGCCGAATGAACTATTCGTCTCCAATCCGGTACAAAACTATTCCTTGACCCATCGCATTGTACGTTTGTCCACACAGCTTACAATTCTGTACCAGGATGATGTGGAAACGGTCTTGGGTATCATGGAACAGGCCGCACTTGGGGTACAGCGGGTCTCTCAGCAGACCGCGCCGCAAGCCTTGCTGATCAAGATCGGCGCCGACGGACTGGATCTGGAACTGGGGTTCTGGATCACCGACCCGGAAAACGGGCGGCTCAATGTGTTGTCGGACGTCAACCGGGCCATCTGGGCTGCCTTCAAGCAACACGGTATCCAGGTGGCCCATCCCAAGCGCGACATCCGCATCATGGATGAGCGCAGCTTCCGCCAAAGTACGCGCCAGGAAAATCCTGATGGCCCAGAGAGGCAGAATTCGCGTACAATGCCCGGCAATTAAAAGAAAATAAAACCATTTTCACGGAACAAGTAATAATCCTGTTTTGTAGTCCGATAGTTGTTTTCTATTTGGAGTTGTACTGATGACCCTTGATGCGATCCTCGACTTTGTTGCCAACGGCCTGCTGCATGCGTCCGGTTGGCAGATTGTCATTTACACACTGGTGATGACCCACATCACCATCGTGGGCGTGACTCTCTACCTGCATCGTTGCCAGGCGCATCGCGCGCTCGAACTGCACGCGATCCCCAGCCACTTCTTCCGTCTGTGGCTGTGGATGACCACCGGCATGGTGACCAAGGAATGGGCCGCCATCCACCGCAAGCACCACGCCAAGTGCGAGACCGAAGAAGATCCGCACAGCCCCCAGACCCGCGGCATCCAGAAGGTGATGTGGCAGGGTGCCGAGCTGTACCGTTCCGAGTCCAAGAACGCCGAGACCATGGAAAAGTTCGGTCACGGCACGCCGGATGACTGGATCGAACACAACATCTACAGCAAGTACGGCTGGCAGGGCGTTGGCATCATGCTGATCATCGACGTGCTGCTCTTCGGCGCCATCGGCCTGACCGTCTGGGCCGTGCAGATGGCGTGGATCCCCTTCTGGGCCGCTGGCGTGGTCAATGGCCTGGGCCACTTCTGGGGCTATCGCAACTATGACTGCGTGGATGCATCGACCAACCTCTTCCCGATCGGCATCCTGATCGGTGGTGAAGAGATGCACAACAACCACCACACTTTCGGCACCTCGGCCAAGTTCTCGGCCAAGTGGTATGAATTCGACATCGGCTGGATGTATATCCGCATCCTCGAAACCTTCGGCCTGGCCAAGGTCAAGAAGGTCTTGCCGGTGCCCAAGTTCGATCGCCAGAAGGCCGTCATCGACTTCGACACCCTGCAGTCGGTCATCGCCAACCGCTACGACGTGACCGCCAAGTACGCGCGTTCCCTGAAGAGCGCCTGGAAGGACGAACTGGATCACCTGATCGAGAAGGCCAAGCTGGAATCGCGCTTCCTGAAGTCTTCCAAGAAGCTGCTGCAGCGTGAGCCGGGCCGCCTGGAAGATGGCCAGAAGCAGCAACTGTCGGAACTGTTCGCCCACAGCAAGGCGCTGCAGACCATGCATGAGATGCGCATCGAACTGGGCGCCATCTGGGAGCGTTCGCACTCCACCCGCGAACAGCTGCTGCAGCAACTGCAAGACTGGTGCACCCGCGCCGAAGCTTCCGGCGTGAAGGCCTTGCGTGACTTCGCCCTGCGCCTGCGCAGCTACGCCTGACCGGTGCTGGTGAGTCCGTTTCTCCGGGGTAAAAACCGGAGATGAAGGAAAAGAAATGAAAAATCCCCGCAGAGCACTCTGCGGGGATTTTTTTGAGCCTGCGCCTGCTGGTGATGAAGCTTCTTGTCAAAACAGGGAAACCGGAGGAGAGCCCGGCCGGCAGGTTCAGGCGCTCCCCTGACCCTGCAGTGCTGTCAGGCATTGCGCCGGGCCCGGCCATGCCGCCGGCAGCAGGCAACAAAAAACCCGCAGAGTGCTCTGCGGGTTTTTCATCGGGATACCGGGATCAATTACTTGATCTTGGTTTCCTTGTATTCCACGTGCTTGCGTGCCTTGGGATCGAACTTCATGATGCTGATCTTTTCGGGCGTAGTACGCTTGTTCTTGGTGGTGGTGTAGAAGTGACCAGTACCTGCGGTCGACTCCAGTTTGATTTTGTCGCGGCCGGATTTCGCCATGATAGATTTCCTTTACTCTGCTAATTAGACTTTTTCGCCACGAGCACGCAGATCGGCCAGAACGGCATCGATGCCGATCTTGTCGATCACGCGCAGGCCGGCGTTGGACAAACGCAGCGAAACCCAGCGGTTCTCGGATTCAACGAAAATGCGGCGGTTCTGCAGGTTGGGCAGGAAACGACGCTTGGTCTTGTTGTTTGCATGGGAAACGTTGTTGCCGACCATCGGCCCCTTCCCGGTGACTTGGCAGACACGTGCCATGTGAGACTCCTTAAAAATTTCCGAATTTGGGAAAAACGAGAGTATATGGAAAAAACTCAGGTTTTTCAATGACTTGCGAAAAACAATTGTGTCTTGATGCGGGGTATTGATTTAACAATTGCGGAAACATTGTTTTTCGGGTGCTGACTCCGACGACGCAATCCCAGTGCTGGCAAGGGTTTGCGGCCGACGGGCGGGGCCTGGTATCAGCTTTGGACGTGATGGGCGATGGAGTACAGGCGTGTCCCGGCCACCACGACATGATCCAGCAACTCCACATCAATGAGCTCCAGCGCCTGCTTGAGCGTACCCGTCAGGCGCAGGTCTGCGGCGCTGGGTTGCGGGCAGCCGGAGGGGTGATTGTGCGCGACGATGACCGAGGCGGCGTTATGCCGCAGTGCTGCCTTGACCACTTCACGCGGATAGACCACCGTATGGTTCAGCGTGCCCCTGAACATTTCTTCAGTAGCGAGCAGCTGGTTGCGCATGTTCAGGAAGAGGGCGACGAAACATTCATGTTCCTTGCCGGCGAAGATCAGTTTGAGATATTCCCCCACGGCCCGGGTGGAATTGAGGGCCGACTGTTCCTTCAGATTGCCGTTGATGGCGCGCTTGGCCAGTTCCAGCGAGGCCGATATCTGCGCACATTTGGCCGGGCCAAGACCGCCGCCCAGGGTGGGATCCCGTTGAGCCGCATTGCACAGTGCGCCCAGCGAGCCGAAACGCTGCAGCAGGTCCATGGCCACCTCCATCACACTCTTGCCCGGCGTGCCCACCCGCAGGAAGATCGCCAGCAATTCCGCGTCCGAGAGGGCGGCGGGGCCCCATTCCAGCAGGCGTTCGCGTGGCCGCTGTTCCTTGGGCCAATCGATGATGGTCATGGTCATGATATGAATCTCCTTAGCACTTGAGAGGGGATACTGCGCACGACCCGCAAGGACCGCGCCAAAAGAATATGAACATCGCTGCAGTGCGCTTGCGCCGCCGCAAGGAAGCGCCTGATGCCGCCTCCATGACTGCACCGGGATGAAGCCGCCAGCGGCGTATCGGTCCAACGTGGCTTACAATAGCGGGCTCTTGCGCACGTTCCCGTTTTTCAGCCTGCTTATCAGTCATGTCCAGCCCAACCGTCCCCGTCGTCACCGAAAACGCCTACCTCACCCTGCATTACCGCCTGGCCTCGCTGGATGGCGAAGATATCGTCAGCACCTTCAACGAAAACCCGGCCACCCTGCAGTTCGGCCAGGGCCAGCTGGCGCCTTTCCTGGAAAACTGCCTGCTGGGCCTGCCCGAGGGTACGCACCAGACGTTCGAACTGAGCCCCGCCCAGGCTTTCGGCGAGCGCAGCGATGAGCTGATCCAGCGCATCTCGCGCGCGACACTCGAAGAAAACTCGTCCATGGACGAGCAGTACCGCGTCGGTGATCTGGTCGATTTCGCGGCTCCCGGTGGTGGCCGCTTTGCTGGCATCCTGCGCGCGATCGATAATGATGGCGCAATTTTCGACTTCAATCACCCGCTGGCCGGGCAAACGCTGAAGTTCGAAGTAAAAATCATAGGAATCCTGTAATCGCCTCGTCATTTGGCGAGATGACCCTCGCAATGTTTTGAAGAATCAAGGGAATTACCATGACCATGGAACAAGCCGACTCTGAAATCCTGCTGGCCCAGCCCCGTGGTTTCTGTGCGGGCGTGGATCGCGCCATCGAGATCGTCGAGCGCGCGCTGATGCAGTTCGGCGCGCCCATCTACGTGCGCCACGAAATCGTGCACAACGCCTATGTGGTCAACGACCTGCGGGCCAAGGGTGCGGTCTTCATCGAGGAACTGGCCGACGTGCCGGCCGGCAATACGGTCATCTTCTCGGCGCACGGCGTGTCCAAGGCGATCCAGGCGGAGGCGGCCGAGCGCGGGCTGACGGTATTTGATGCCACCTGCCCGCTGGTCACGAAAGTGCATATGGAAGTGGCCAAGATGCGTCGCGAAGGCCGTGAAATCATCATGATCGGCCACGCAGGCCACCCGGAGGTCGAAGGCACGATGGGCCAGACCGAGGCCGGCATGCACCTGGTGGAAACGGTGGAAGACGTAGAGCGCCTGCAGGTAGCCAATCCCGACCTGCTGGCCTATGTTTCCCAGACCACGCTGTCGGTGGACGACACGGCCGACATCATCGCGGCCCTGCGCGCCCGCTTCCCGGCCATTGCCGAACCCAAGAAGGGCGACATCTGCTACGCCACCACCAACCGCCAGGAAGCCGTCAAATTCATGGCCCCGCAGGTGGATGTGGTGATCGTGGTGGGCAGCCCCAACAGCTCCAACTCGAACCGCCTGCGCGAACTGGCCGAGAAGAAGGGTGTCCCGGCCTTCATGGTCGATAACGCCGCCCTGATCGATCCGCAGTGGGTCGTGGGCCGCCAGCGCATCGGCGTGACGGCCGGCGCATCGGCACCGGAGGTGCTGGTGCAGGCCGTGATCGACCGCATCAAGGAAATCGGTGCCCGCAGCGTGCGCGTCCTGGACGGTATTGAAGAAAACGTCACCTTCCCCTTGCCCAAGGGGCTGGGAACGCGCTCTCCTTCGGCCGAGTCGGCGTAAGCCCCGTGAAATGATGTGATGCAATGTGAACGTCCGGGCAGAAAAGCCGCCCGGCGTTTGCGCAAACAGGCCTGCTGATGCGGGCCTGTTTCATTTCCGCGAGGGCTGTTGTGAATATGTATGACGATTCATTGGTCTTACCGCACTTTCTTCTGTAACAGGCGATTGTTTGTGCTCGATTGTTGGAATCTTCTGCGTATAATTCCGCACCATTATCGACGGACCGCCCAAAAGGCGGCCGAGCGCTAGCCCTCACCAAAGAGGGCAGGGCGCCGTCAAGGCGGCGTCATTCAGAGACGGGAGACATTCCTATGCACGAGTATCTGCCCACCGGCCCCGCCCGGTGCCTCCGGCGAAGACCTCCCGGGCGGGCGCCCGGCTGGCGCTCCGCCCACAGCCCAGGCTGCTGCTTCGGCAACAGCGGCTGATCCCCCATCGACCCGACCCCGCCCTCAAGCCTGCTTGAACGGGAGCTTATTGCCCTTTTTATGAAGAGTGATAACGCGATCCCGACAGCCGGGAACGGATTTTGCTAATCGACATGCTTTCGCGCGGTGTCCGCTTTGGTGCAGACCCACGTGTTTTTCTTGTTTCCATTTAGATCGAAGAGTTATTCATGGACATTTTCATCCAGCAGATCATCAACGGATTGGTGCTAGGCAGCATGTACGCACTGATCGCCCTGGGCTACACCATGGTGTACGGGGTGCTGAACCTGATCAACTTTGCCCACGGCGACATCCTGATGGTCGGGGCCATGGTCGGCCTGTCGATCCTCAAATTGGTGCAGCAGGTGGCGCCTGACCTGCCGGGCATCGTCAAGCTGATCATCGCCATCGTCGGTGCGATTCCGGTGTGCGTGATCGTGAGCTTGCTCATCGAACGCATCGCCTATCGTCCGCTGCGCAATGCGCCGCGTCTGGCGCCGCTGATCACCGCCATCGGCGTGTCGATCCTGCTGCAGACCTTCGCCATGATGATCTGGGGCCGCAGCCCCCTGCCGTTCCCGCAGATCATGCCCTCGACCCCGGTCAACATCGCCGGTGCGCTGATCTCGCCGACCCAGATCATGCTGCTCATCCTGGCGCTGGCCGCGATGATCGGCCTGGTGCTCATCGTGGAAAAAACCAAGATGGGCCGCGCCATGCGCGCCACCGCCGAGAACCCGCGCATCGCCGGCCTGATGGGCGTGGACGCCAACCGCGTCATCATCGTCACCTTCGGCATCGGCGCCGCACTGGCGGCGATTGCCGGCGTGATGTGGGCCGCCAACTATTCCACCGCGCAATTCGCCATGGGCTTCGTGCCGGGCCTGAAGGCCTTCTCGGCGGCGGTGCTGGGCGGCATCGGCAACATCTACGGCGCCATGCTGGGCGGCATCCTGCTGGGCCTGATCGAGAGTCTCGGTGCCGGTTACATCGGCGACCTGACCGGCAACTTCCTGGGCAGCAACTATCAGGACATCTTCGCCTTCATCGTGCTGATCATCGTGCTGACCCTGCGCCCCTCCGGGATCATGGGTGAGCGTGTGGCGGACCGTGCCTGAGTTTTTAAGATTTAAAACCTTAAAAACTTAAAAACAGAAACTTAGAAACTTAAGAAATCGGAAGAGAACACTATGGCTCTCATGACCTTCGACATGAAGCGCAACCCCCAGCAGGCGCGGTTCAGCCTGCTGGCGCTGTTGGCGCTGATGATCATCTTCCCCATGATCGCCCAGCATTTCGGCAATTCGTGGGTGCGCATCATGGATATGGCGCTGCTCTACATCATGCTGGCCCTGGGCCTGAACGTGGTGGTGGGTTTCGCAGGCCTCTTGGACCTGGGCTACATCGCCTTCTATGCCATCGGCGCCTACAGCGCCGGTCTGCTGGCCTCGCCCCAGTTCGCGCAGGTGATCGAATCCTTCGTCAACACCTATCCTGCCATCGGCAATTTCCTGGTGTGGCTGTGCGGTCCGCAGATCGTGCAGAACGGCATCCACCTCTCGCTGTGGCTGATCGTGCCGATCTCGGGCGTGCTGGCGGCGCTCTTCGGTGCGCTGCTGGGCGCGCCCACCCTGAAGCTGCGCGGTGACTACCTGGCCATCGTGACGCTGGGCTTCGGCGAGATCATCCGCATCTTCATGAACAACCTCAACGCCCCGGTGAACATCACCAACGGTCCGCAGGGCATCAACCTGATCGATCCGATCCGCGTGTTCGGCGTCTCGCTGGCCGGCGAGCCGGGGTCGGGTTCGATGGTCAAGGTGTTCGGCATGAGCCTGCCTTCGGTCAACGCGTATTACTACCTGTTCCTGGTGCTGTGCATCTTCGTGATCTTCTTCTCGTCCCGCCTGCAGGATTCGCGCCTGGGCCGTGCGTGGGTGGCCATTCGTGAAGATGAGATCGCGGCCAAGGCGATGGGCATCAACACCCGCAACGTCAAGCTGCTGGCCTTCGCCATGGGCGCTTCGTTTGGTGGCGTGGCTGGTGCCATGTTCGGCGCCTTCCAGGGCTTCGTTTCGCCGGAATCTTTCTCGCTGACCGAATCCATCGCCGTGCTGGCCATGGTGGTGCTGGGCGGCATTGGCCACATCCCCGGCGTGGTGCTGGGAGGCGTGATCCTGGCGGCGCTGCCGGAAGTGCTGCGCCACGTGGTGGAGCCGCTGCAGATGGCCATCTTCGGGAAGGTGTGGATCGATGCTGAAGTGCTGCGCCAGCTGCTCTACGGGCTGGCGATGGTGATCATCATGCTGACCCGTCCGGCTGGCCTGTGGCCCTCGCCGCGCCATGAAGACCGTCCCGAAGTGGACCATACCAAAATCGGCACGACCGGCGAAGTCAAAGCCTAAGCCCTATCAGGAGCACAGAACATGACACAGACACTGCTCAAGATCCGCGACGTCAGCAAGCGTTTCGGCGGCCTGCAAGCCTTGAACGGCGTGGGCATCACCATCGAGCGCGGCCAGATCTATGGCCTGATCGGCCCCAACGGTGCCGGCAAGACCACCTTCTTCAACGTCATCACGGGCCTGTATCAACCCGATACCGGCACCTTCGAACTGGACGGCAAGCCCTATTCGCCGAGCGCTCCGCACGAAGTGGCCAAGGCCGGCATCGCGCGCACCTTCCAGAACATTCGCCTCTTCGGTGAAATGACCGTGCTGGAAAACGTGATGGTCGGTTGCCACGTGCGCACCAAACAAAATGTCTTCGGTGCGGTGTTCCGCCACAAGGCGGCACGCGATGAGGAAGAGGCGATCCGCGCCAAGTCGCAGCAGCTGCTGGACTTCGTGGGCATCGGCCAGTTCGCCAAGCGCACGGCGCGCCACCTCTCGTATGGCGACCAGCGCCGTCTGGAAATCGCCCGCGCCCTGGCGACCGATCCGCAACTGCTGGCGCTGGACGAACCGGCGGCCGGCATGAACGCCACCGAGAAGCTCGGCCTGCGCGAACTGCTGGTGAAGATCCAGGCCGAGGGCAAGACCATCCTGCTGATCGAACACGACGTGAAGCTGATGATGGGCCTGTGCAACCGCATCACGGTGCTGGACTACGGCAAGCCGATTGCCGAGGGCGTGCCGGCCGACGTGCAGAAGAACCCGGCGGTGATCGAGGCCTACCTCGGTGCAGGACATTAAGCGAGACCACAGAACATGACAACCAACATCCTCAAAGTCGAACAACTGAGCGTGGCCTATGGCGGCATCCAGGCCGTCAAGGGCATCAGCCTGGAAGTCAACGACGGTGAACTGGTCACCCTGATCGGCGCCAACGGCGCGGGCAAGACCACCACCTTGAAGGCCATCACCGGCACGCTGCCCAGCAGCAAGGTGGATGGTCACATCTACTATCTCGGCCATCCCTTGAAGGGCAAGAAGTCCTTCGAGCTGGTCAAGGACAAGCTGGCGATGGTGCCGGAAGGCCGTGGCGTCTTCACCCGCATGAGCATCCAGGAAAACCTGTTGATGGGCGCCTACACGAGCAATGACAAGGGCCAGATCCAGGCCGACATCGACCGCTGGTTCGAGGTCTTCCCGCGCCTGAAGGAACGTGCGGCGCAGATGGCGGGCACCTTGTCGGGCGGCGAGCAGCAGATGCTGGCGATGGCGCGCGCGCTGATGAGCCATCCCAAGCTGCTGCTGCTGGATGAACCGTCGATGGGCCTGTCGCCGATCATGGTGGAGAAGATCTTTGAAGTGATCCGCAATGTGTCGGCACAGGGCATCACCATCCTGCTGGTGGAACAGAACGCCAAGCTGGCGCTGCAGGCGGCGCATCGCGGTTACGTGATGGAGTCGGGCCTGATCACCATGGAAGGGCAGGCGCAGCAGATGCTGGATGATCCGCGGGTGAAGGCGGCTTATCTCGGCGAAGGCTAAGATGCCAGGGTAGTGCGCTGGCAGGATTTGCGTAAATGATATAAATCATTTTAAGAAAATCAGGCCGGCAATGAAAAAACGCAGCCAAGGCTGCGTTTTTTTTCGTCCTCCGCCAGAGGAAGAATCCTCACCCTCAAGCCGTCTTGCGCGCCCGCACCTCATTGCGCAGGCTGCGCACCTTGTCGTGATTGGCCAGTACGCCCTGGTACTGGCGTTCGACGATGAGCCGTATATCGGTCGGCAAATCCTCGCTCAAGGCTTTTCGATAGGCGTTCACGGCGGCATCCTCGCCGCGTTCGCATTCTTCCAGGATGCTCTCGTCATCGCGTCCCGTGATGGCGCTCTTCAGGTTGACCCACTGGCGATGCAAGGTGCCGCCCAGGGTGCTGTGGCTGGCCGGCTCGCCGCCCAGGCGCTGCACCAGATCCTGCAGATCCAGCGCGGCCTGCGCGCATTCGGTGGCGCGCAGCATGAAGGTCTCCTTGTAGGGGATGTAGCGTTCCTGTGCATCGTCGGCGCAGGCGCGGAAACCCTTTTCGCCATCGATGGAAATCTGGATCAGGTCGTTCAGGGTGGAGATGAGGTGGTCATTGTTCATGTTGCCCTCCTTTTTTGCCGCCCGGCCGGGGCGGGGATTGGTTCATGTGGGTCAATTGCACGACTCCATCCTAGAACCCTGGCAGGCCGAATTCCATCGGACGGCGGCGCAAGCCCCTGTAGGAAACGGCCGTGCTTTTGCCTGCCGCAAGCGCTACGGTGCAGACAGCCTGACTCGCCGCAACGCCAATACCCACGAGGCTTTCCGCTTTGTCCTACAGGACAATCGGCCGCCGTCCTATAGAGCAGGGCAGTAGGCGCTCGCTATCATTTTTCCCATGATGTCGAGGTACACCGGCGCAGCTGCAACCCGCCACCGCTGACCTGCACATCCCCACGCAAGACCTGTGTTGCGCTTGATTGAAATCCATGTTGAACCCTTGAGCAGGAGGAAACGCATCATGAACAAGAAGACGATCACCGGCCAGTTCAACTTTGCCCTGGGCAAGTTCCAGGAAAGCGTGGGTTCCGTATTGGGCAACGTGCAGCTGCAGCGCGCCGCACAACGCCGCCAGATGGATGGCCGCATCCTGCACGCCGTCGGCGAAGCACAGGACCTGATCAAGCGTTCCCTGCGCCAGCGCGCAGGTTCGCTCTGATCGCTCTGATTGATCCGGGCATTGAACATTTTCGTTCAGCCAGCTGTGCATGGATGCACAGCACTGACGCAGCGCAACAGGTGGTGATGGGGCCTTTGTCCTACACGGCAATGGGTCTGGCGCCGATACAAAGCGCAACAAGGCATCGGTATCTTGCACCTGACTCGCCAGGGCAGGCAGGCCACATCAGTGCAGACCAAGAACAAGGGAGATGACCATGGACAAGCTCGTACTCGGATGGCTTCTGGGTGTGCCGGTGCTGATGCTGATCGTGCTGCAGTACCTGATGTGAGCGGCGCGGAGTGCGCCGCACGCCGGGTGGCCGGGCCAGCCCCGCCGACCCGATCAACCCGTAACGAATTCAAGGAGGGCAAGCATGCAAGCCAACAAGTTCAAGACCGTCCGTACCGATGTGCAGTCGCTGTTGCAGCAGGCACAGGACATGTTTGCCGAAGCCGCCAACGCCACCGGCAAGAAAGCCGATGACCTGCGCGCCGGCGCCCAGGCGCTGCTGGAGCAGGCACTCAATACCGCCCAGGATGCACAGGCCGCCGTGATCGAAACCGGTCGCCAGATGGTCACCACCACCGATGATTACGTGCAGTCCAACCCGTGGCGCGCGATTGCCATCGGTACCGGCATCGGCCTGTTGGTCGGTCTGGCGGTGGGCCGCTGCGCAGATCGCTACTGAGCCCGGACATTTTTCCCGGAACCCGGCGCTGCCCGCGCACGTGCCGGATCCAGCCAGGCGCGCACGGCCCATGCAGCGTGCAGCGCATCAGTCAAGAAACCGGAGAGAAGGAATGACCATGACCCAGAATCCCCCCAAGGCCGATGTCAAGCGCACGGCCTTCCACCTCGACAAGGAGGCCATCCGCGCCGCTGCCAGCAAGATCGATGACGGTGCCGTCACCGAAGGCTATCGCGGCAACCGCGAAGAAGTGGTGGCGATGTTGAACGATGCCCTGGCGACCGAACTGCTGTGCGTGATGCGTTACAAGCGCCATTACTACACCGCCAAGGGGCTTGATGTCGAAGCCATCAAGGGCGAGTTCCTGCAGCACGCTCAGGAAGAACAAAGCCACGCCGACCAGATTGCCGAGCGCATCGTGCAACTGAATGGCGAGCCCGATTTCAACCCCAGGACCATCGCCGAGCGCAGCCATGCGCAATACGACGAATCCGGGGACATCAAGGACATGATCCGCGCCAACCTGGTGGAAGAGCGCGTGGCCATCGAAGCCTATCGCCAGATGATCGAACGCATCGGCGATGACGACCCCACCACCAAGCACCTGCTGATCCGGATCATGGCGCAGGAAGAGGAACACGCCGACGACATGAGCGATCTGCTGGGCCTGTAAACCGGCAGCACCGGACCATTCCCCAACCACTACAAGGAGAGCGACATGAACTGGGACATCGTGGAAGGCAACTGGAAGCAATTCAAGGGCAAGGCCAAGGAACAATGGGGCAAGCTGACCGACGACGACCTCGACGTCATCGCTGGCAAGCGCGACCAGCTGGCCGGCCGTGTGCAGGAAGCCTATGGCGTGAGCAAGGACGAAGCCGAAAAGCAGATCCGCGACTGGGAAGAACGTAACAAGGACTGGCGTCAATAAGCCGTCATTCGTAGCGCTGCTGCGGTGCGCGCAGGCATCGTGGCGGCGGCAGGCAGTTGGAGTGAGTGTGAGTGAGCAAGTGAGTGAACGTGCAGGACGCAGGCCGGTCTTCGTGACCGGTCTGCATGAGAATACGGCCCCCGGCCGCAAACCAGGCAAACCATGAGGAAGGACACAATGAAAAAAATCATCGCAACCATGATCTTCGGTGCAGCCGCTATCGGCCTGCAAGGCGCAGCATTGGCTGCCGATCCGGCGGCCTCCCAGTACAAGGCCGACAAGACCCGTGCCGATGCCGATTACAAGGCGGCCAAGAAGAAGTGCAGTCCCATGAAGGGCAACGACAAGGACGTCTGCGAAAAGGAAGCCAAGGCCGCTCATGAATCGGCCATCGCTGACGCCAAGGCCAAGCGCAAGGGCGCCGAAGCCGACAAGGACGCGCAAAAGGACAAGAACGATGCCAACTATGACGCCGCCAAGGAAAAGTGCGACGCCATGAGCGGCGATGCCAAGGACAAGTGCGTGGCCAACGCCAAGTCCAAGTACGGCAAATAATTCCCGCAAGTAAGCCCCTGCGCCGCCTGATGGCGCGGTCGGTCCGCACCGGGCAGGGTGCGCGGGCGGACCGGCAACCTGCAAGACCATTTCATTACCGATGCGATCACCTGATTGCCGGACACAACCTCAAAGGAGTTTCATCATGTCGCTGACCAAAATGTCCCTGACCAAGCGTTTCCTCGGTTTCTTCCTGGCCCTGTTCATGGTCTCCCTGGTGGGCTGCGCGTCCGGCCCGGGCAAGGAAGGCACCGGCGAATACGTCGATGATGCCGTCATCACCACCAAGGTGAAGGCTGCCATCTTCAACGAGCCGAACCTGAAGTCCTCCGAAATCAACGTGGAAACCTACAAGGGCGTGGTCCAGCTCTCCGGCTTCGTCTCCAGCTCGACCTCTGCTGCCCGCGCCACCGAGCTGGCCCGTGGCGTCAAGGGTGTGGTCTCGGTGCGTAATGACCTGCGCCTGAAGCAGTAAGCGCGGGAACTTGCAAGCGCGTGACCGGTCTCTTGACCGGTCCGCGCTTTGCTTGCATGTGGACGTGCCGCTGGCAAAGCGCATCGGAACGATCCGGTGCGTTTCGCCAGAAGACAGGTCAGGGTCTGTCAGGTATAGTTGGAATCCGTTGCTGCCGGGCAGGGCAGGCCGCCGGTCTGTCAGGATAGGGAGGCGGCAGCGCAGGCCGAGGCCACGCCTGCCCGGTGGATCGATTGCGGTACGGGATCGCCACGGGGCAGGCAGATACAGAGTACAAACATAAAACAGCTCCAAGCAGCGCCCACGGCGCTGACGTTTCAATTCACTGCTCAAACATGCCATGACAAAAATACTTGTAGTCGATGACCACGCGGTCGTACGCGCAGGTGTGCACCACTTCATTTCGGAAATTCCGTCGATGGAAATCGGCGGCGAGGCCAGCACGGCGGAAGAGGCTATCCGTCTGGTGCGTACCCAGGATTGGGATATCGTGCTGCTCGATATCGCCATGCCCGACAAGAGTGGCGTGGAAGTGTTGAAGCAGATCAAGCGTGAAAAACCGGAGTTGCCGGTGCTGATGCTGTCGATGCACCCCGAGAGCCGCTATGCGGTGCAGGTGCTGCGCAGCGGCGCTTCCGGCTATGTGCAGAAGGAAGCGTTGGCCACCGAGCTGGTCAACGCCATCAACACCATCCTGCGCGGGCACAAGTACATCAGCTACGGCGTGGCCGAGCTGCTCACCAGCGAGCCGGTGGACTCCGAGAAGCCGCTGCACGAGACCCTCTCGCAGCGCGAGTACGAGATCTTCTACAAGCTGGGCCAGGGCCAGGGCGTGACGCAGATCGCCGACGAGCTGTGCCTGTCGGTCAAGACCGTCAGTACCTATCGTTCGCGGGTGCTGCAGAAGATGAGCATGACCAACAATGCGGACATCATTTATTACGCGATCAAGAACAACCTGATCGACTGAGCCTGGTACCCCGGGTGGCAGGCAAGCAAGAGCGGTAGGGCGCATCATGGACGACAAACTCAACAGCAGGCCCCAGCGCGACAGCGACGGGACACCCTTGCGGATCTTCCTGGTGGAGGATTCCGAGGACGTGCGGGACCTGATCGTGGAGAGCCTGTCGGAAATCGGCGGGGTGCGTCTGGTGGGCCATGCTGAAAGCGAACTGGAGGCCTTGCGCCATCTTCAGCAGAACAGCTATGACGTGCTGATCCTGGACATCCAGTTGAAGCAGGGCAATGGCATGAGCCTGCTGCAATCGCTGGCCCGCTCCAATACGCGGCGCCAGAGCGAGGTCAAGGTGGTCTTCAGCAATCACGTCAGCCCGACCTATCGCCGCGTGGGGGTCCAGTGCGGGGTGCAGCACTTCTTCGACAAATCGTCCGAACTGCCGCTGCTGTGCGACCTGCTGGAAGAGCTGGCGGGGCAGAAGGCGGGCCGGTCCGGCCGGACTTCATCGAGCAACAATTCGCCGCAGGGCCCGGCCCAGGCGGGCGGACTCTGACACATTTTTTTGCTGCATAATTCGCGCAGCCAACCATCGTGCCGCCAATGCATTTCGGCGCGGCCACGATGGACTGAACAGACGATACGACCAGAACCGATCATTGCCAGTGTGCCGCCCGCCAGGACCGTCGCGGCAGGCAGGGCACCAGACCAAGGGATTTCCGACGATGCAGAAGAACAATGACGGCCTTCGTCCGTCCTCCGCCGATCTCCAGAACAGCGCATCGGTCGAGTATTTTGCGGCGTCACATGCGCATTACAGCAGCATGGTGACGCTGGCCATGGGCCTGGCCATGGCGGTGATCCTGCTGGCGGTGGTGGTGCTGGTGACGGGCGCGCTGGGCGAAGAATACCGGCGCCTGCTCTCGGGCCTGTTGGCCGTGCGGGAAGTCACCGCGATCGGTTTCATCCTGGGCGCCTCGGCCCTCTACCTGCGCTGCATGCACTCGGGCACACGCCGTGCCGCGCTGCGCAAGCTGGCCGTGGGGCTGGCCGTGCTGCTGCTGGCGCTGGGTGTGGTCTCGCTGGTGCTGGGCGTGATGTACACGCTGGGCTGGCTGCCGCTGGATGCCGCGCATCCGGTCTCGCCGCTGGCCATTCCGCCGTTGCTCGCGCTGGGCTTCGTGCTGATGGCCCTGGCCCTGCTGCTGCATGACTGGCGCCTGCTGGGCGGCTACTATCCGGCCGAATACCTGGCCTTCACCATCATGGGCCTGTCGGCCATTCCGCTGGTGGGCTATCTGTATGACGTGAGCCAGTTCATCTATCTCGACTTCCCGCTGCCGATCTCGCTGCTGTCTTCGCTGGTCTTTGCCTTGCTGGGGGCGGCGCTGTTGATGGCGCGGCCCTCTCATCCGCTGATGGCGGTGATTCTGCGCATGGCGCCAGGCGGTCAGATGCTGCGTCATCTGTTGCCGCAGACCCTGTTCCTGCTGCTGGCCTTCAGCCTCTTGCTGAACTGGGGCATGACCCATGGCTGGATCCTGCCGGAACTGGTGCTGCCCACGCTGACGCTGATCAACGGCGTGATCGTGCTCTTCATCTTCTGGGGTTCGGCCAGCCGGCTCGACAGCGAATACGGCGAGCGCACCCGCAATGCGCAGAAGCTGGCCGAAACCAGTGCCTTGCTCAACGCGGTCAGCGAAAGTACCAGCGATCCGATCTTCGTCAAGAACCGCCAGGGTCTGATGATCTTTGCCAACCCGGCCACGCTGCACAAGCTGGGCAAGACCTGGGAAGAGACCATGTACCGCTCCAGTCGCGAGTTGTTCCTGGTCGAGGAAGAGGCCGACACCATCGACCGCGACGACCGCCGCGTGATGGCCTCGGGCAAGCCCGAGAAGCTGGAGCAGACGCTGCACCTGCCCGAAGGCGTGGTCACCTTCCAGACCGCCAAGGTGCCCTGGTTCGGCAAGGATGGCAGCGTGCAGGGAGTGATCGGCATCAGTACCGACATCACCGAGCGCAAGCAGGCCGAGGATGAATTGCGCCAGCGCGAGAGCCAGCTGGAAAAGACCGTGATCCAGCGGACCGCCTTGCTGCGCGAACTGACCAACCACCTGGAGACCGTGCGCGAAGAAGAAAAACGCGCGATTGCCCGCGAGCTGCACGACAACATGGGCGCCTCGCTGACCGCCTTGTCGATGCACCTGGAAGGGGTCTACCAGATCCTGCCCCCGGACGAGAAATGGGCCGACCGCAAGTCCCGCATGCAGGGCCTGATGAAGTCGCTGGTGGCCACCACGCGGCGCATCCAGACCGAGCTGCGGCCCAATACGCTGGATCTGTTCGGGCTGAAGGCGGCGATCTCCGAGCAGCTCGATGAATTGCATGAGCGCACCGGCATCACCTGCCGTGCCAGCCTGCCGGATGAGGACGTCGAAGTCGGACATGAAATGGAAATCGCCATCTATCGCATGCTGCAGGAAATGCTCAACAACGTCACCAAGCATGCCAAGGCCAGCAAGGTCGACGTCATCCTCGACATCGACGAAGACCACGTGGCCCTGACCGTGCGTGATGACGGCGTGGGCATCCCCGAGGAGCGGCGCGACAATCACAAGACCTATGGCCTGCGCGGCCTGCGCGAGCGTGCCACCTTCTTTGGCGGCGAGGTCGATATCCGCTCTACGCCGGGCAAGGGCGCGTTGATCAGCATCAGCCTGCCGATTCGTCCTGAGCTGGCGGCCAGCGAATCCTGAAGAACACTCGCGCGGCCTGCTTCATGGTCGCTTCCATCCCTCCGAAAGCCGCTCGCAGAGCGGCTTTCTGCGTTCTGGTGCGCTGCTTTGCAGGGGGCGTTTTTCCGGCACGGCTTTTCTGTTTTTCCTACGCAGGAAAGGGCGCCTCTCTTATGTCGGCGCCACTGGCTCATCGTTACCATGAACTCATCGTCACTCACCGCCCAAGGGGCGCAGCAGCGTGACGGAGCCGGCCCGCAGGCCGGGTAACCCTCAGCCAACAACGCAAAGGAGCCATCATGAACAAGGACCAGATCAAGGGCAGCCTGAAGGAAGCCGCAGGCAAGGTGCAGGAGAAGACGGGCGAGCTGACCGGCAACACCAGCCAGCAGGTCAAGGGTGCGGCCAAGCAGGTGGAAGGCAATGTCCAGAAGACCTATGGCGACGCCAAGGAAGCCACCAAGGACTGATGCCGTGTGCATCTCCGGCTGGGCCGGGCCGGCGCCGTTGCGGGGCCCCAAGCTCAGCCGTGTAGGAAAGCACCTACGCGAGAATCGGAAAAGGCTGATTTTGTGATACGGCAATTTCCGCGACCATGACGGCATGGTGCTGGTAGAGCCGGGGAATCAAAAAGAGTTCTCGGTTTGCCGCATGAAATTCTCAGCTCACCGCCAGAAGGGATCCCTGAAAGGGCAGACCATGAAAAAAACAGTCGGTATTTGCATG
Organism: Herbaspirillum sp. DW155; assembly: GCF_037076565.1. Lineage (NCBI taxonomy): Bacteria > Pseudomonadati > Pseudomonadota > Betaproteobacteria > Burkholderiales > Oxalobacteraceae > Herbaspirillum > Herbaspirillum sp. DW155. The sequence continues at coordinate 1,144,884 of NZ_AP029028.1, forward strand.
CTGGCAGCCGCTTCGGCTTTCGCCTCCCACGCTTTCGCAGCAACCCCGCAAGCCGTCGACAGCGCCGCGCGCTGGTCGGCTTCCACGATGGACCGTCACATGCCGGTGGATGCAGCCCGTCTGCACACAGCAGGGCAGAAGAAATTCCGCTACATGGACATGGCCGAGACCAGGCGTTCGAAGTCCTTGCAGAACGCCGTGCTGCTGTATGGCGAACGCGGCGCGAAGGGCAAGGATGCGCAAGACGAGCGTGCTCATGAGGCCGCACCGCGCGCGCCGGTCTATCGCAATCACGCGCCTGCTCAGGCACCGCGCGTGATCATGCGCCCGTCGACCTGAACGCCGGACGCTCCCCCATCTGACGAAGAGTAAAAAGAGGAAGGAGTCATCATGAAGAGCATCAAGACCCTGGCAGTGACCTCGCTAGCCATCTGCGCCTTCACCACCCTGACCGGCTGCAGCAACATGAGCCAGCGCGACAAGAACACCGCCATCGGCGCCGGCGCCGGCGCAGTAGGTGGTGCCGTGCTGACCGGAGGCAGTGGCCTCGGTACGGTAGGTGGTGCCGCCGTGGGTGGCATCATCGGCAATCAGGTCGGCAAGTAAGCCGACCATAAGTCCGCTGCAGGCCGGTTGATGAACTGCTGGCCTGGTCCGAAGCAGAACCATCGCAGGACCATCGCAGTACCATCAAGAACGCCGCGACGAGTCATCTCGTCGCGGCGTTGTCACTTGCGGCGCATGCATGCGCCGACTTATTTTTTCGCGTGCCTGTGCGCGTGACCGGAGGGGGATGCAGGGGCAGCCGCTGCCGGCTGTGCGGCCTGGTAGTCCTTGTAGATGCGCGCGGCGCGTGCATTGTCTTGCGCACGCGCCTGTGCGGCTTCCTTGCGGCAGGCCGCGGCCTCCTTGCCGCGCAGGCTGCGGCAGGCCTTCAGCGCCTCGGCATAGGCGGCCGCCGTTTCCTGATTGAGGTTGCGCAGACGCGCCTGGGGGCTGGTGTCTTCCTGGTACCAGCGTTGCGGATCGGCCTTGTTGACGTCCTCTTCGGCCGCGTGTGCGGTAGCGGCAGCGAGCAGGGAGACGGCAGCCAGGATGCCCGGCAGGAATGGAGTGAGGAATTTATTGTTCATCGGGGTTGAGCCTCATCACGTTACGGAGATAGGAAGAACCGTCCGCGAGAGGCTGCCCTGACTAGCAGCGAGAGTGCCCGCAAGCAAACGGCGCGGCCGGTGACAGGCACCGGCCGCGCCGTTTTCCCGTCCGCCAGCGGATGGTATCAGGCTTGCGCAAGGGAGGGGAGCGGGCCAAGGCGGGGGCGCGTGGCCGCCGCGGGAGCCATCCGCAGGCTGCCGCCCCGCCTTATATCTTGCCCAGTAGCAGCAGGATCAGCAGGATGATGACGATGGTGCCAGCGATGCCGCTGGGACCGTAGCCCCAGCCACGGCTGTGCGGCCAGGCCGGGATGACGCCGATGAGGATCAGGATCAGGACGATGAGCAGGATGGTGCCGAGGGTCATGGATTTCTCCTTTCTTATTGAGTTCGCTTTTGCCCGCCAGGGTGCAAGCGCCGTGTGATACGTGAAGCTGGGCCCATCTTAGGGCGGCCCTCATCGCGACACGATCAGCGCCCCTCGCAATGTGCTGTAGGAAAATCCTGCAAGCGCGGGTAGGTGGGCGCGCCCGGCGCGGGCCGGGCTTACCGATCGCTGCCAACTTGGTGCAAGGCACAACGGAAGTGCGGGGCACGCCCGATTTGATCGCGCCGTCCGCGCTGTCGGGGTGTGGCCGCCAGACCGCACCATGTGCCGCAAGCTCAGTCTGGATGCGGTTTTGCGGCCGGTGCCCTGGTTCTGGCACGCTCTTTGCTGAACGAAGCTCACAGCGCAGCAGTGCGCAAGCAATGTGAAGGTGTGGCCAATGGCGGTCGCGCCGTCCGGGACAAAGGCGTCTTCCGATATGGCTCATCCATGTCGGGACACGCCTTTTTTGTTTGAGCTTTCGACAAATCGCAACGCAAGGGGAACAGTGCTATGGAATCCAAGGGTCAGGCGGTCAAGGCAGGCGTGCAGGGGAGCACGGACGGCGCACACAACGCACACGATGCACAGCTCGGACCGGTACCGGCGGTGGACGGCAAGCGTCGCAAGCTGATGCAGGGCGCGGCGCTGGCGGCCGGTGGCGGCATGCTGGGCCTGGCCCCGGGCGGCGCCTGGGCGGCCGGTTCCGACAAACCGGAAAAGGAAGAAGTGAAGATCGGCTTCATTCCCCTGACCGATTGCGCCTCGGTGGTGATGGCCTCGGTGCTGGGTTTCGACAAGAAATACGGCATCAGGATCGTCCCCAGCAAGGAAGCCTCCTGGGCCGGCGTGCGCGACAAGCTGACCAATGGCGAGCTGGACGCGGCCCATGTTCTGTATGGCCTGATCTACGGCGTGCAGCTGGGCATCGGCGGGCAGAAGAAGGACATGGCCGTGCTGATGGGCCTGAACCACAATGGCCAGGCCATCACACTCTCCAAAAAGCTGGCCGACAAGGGTGCCGTCGATGGTGCCTCGCTCTACAAGCTGATGCAGACCGACAAGCGCGAATACACCTTCGCCCAGACTTTCCCCACCGGCACCCACGCCATGTGGCTGTATTACTGGCTGGCCGCCAATGGCATCAACCCGATGAAGGATGCCAAGGTCATCACCGTGCCGCCGCCGCAGATGGTGGCCAACATGCGGGTGGGCAATATGGATGGCTTCTGCGTGGGCGAACCCTGGGGCCATCGCGCCATCGTCGATGGCGTTGGCATCACCGCCATCACCACGCAGGACATCTGGAAGGACCATCCCGAAAAGGTGCTGGGCACCTCGCTGGAGTTCGTGCAGAAGTATCCCAACACCTGTCGCGCGATGATGGCCGCCATCCTCGAAGCCAGCAAGTGGATCGATGCCTCGCTGGTCAACAAGAACAAGATGGCCGAAGTGATCGCCGACAAGTCCTACGTGAACACCAGCAAGGACGTGATCGACCAGCGCATCCTCGGGCGCTACCAGAACGGCCTGGGCAAGACCTGGGACGATCCCAACTACATGAAGTTCTATGAGGAAGGCCAGGTCAACTTCCCCTTCCTCTCCGACGGCATGTGGTTCATGACCCAGCATCGCCGCTGGGGCCTGTTGAAGAGCGATCCGGATTACCTGGCCGTGGCCAGGTCGGTCAACCAGATCGATCTCTACAAGGAGGCCGCCGCCATGACCAAGACGCCGCTGCCCAAGGATGTCATGCGCAGTTCCAAACTGATGGATGGCACGGTGTGGGACGGCAAGAATCCGGCGGCCTACGCGCAGTCCTTCAAGATCAAGGTGTAAGCAGCGCCGGCCGCATCTCAGGGCCATTACGGTGAAGTGTATCGAGCAAGGGGAAAACGATGAGTGCAGTCGTGGAAAGCATCATGGGCGACAACGCCAAGCCCGCCGGCAACAGCCACGCAGGCGTGTCTGCGGCCAGCGAACCGCTGCGCGCAGCGGCCGCCAACGAAGCGCAGGTGGCGCCTGCGGCCAGCGCTGCCGCCAGCGTGAAGACACGCAGCCTGCGCAAGAAGATCGTCGTCGGCAGCCTCTTCATGCGCGTGGTGCCGCCGCTGCTGGGTGTGGCGCTGCTGGTGCTGGTGTGGCAGATCATCGCGTTGAAGACCAGCAGCTTCCCCACCCCGTGGCTGACCTTGAAGGAAGCGGGCGTGATGTTTTCCGATCCCTTCTACCGCAACAGTCCCAATGACCAGGGCATAGGCTGGAACGTGCTGGCCTCGCTGCAGCGGGTCGGCATGGGCTTCGGGCTGGCGGCGCTGGTGGGTATTCCGCTGGGCTTTGCGATTGGCCGGGTGGAATTCCTCTCGCGCATGTTCGGCCCCATCATCAGTCTGTTGCGCCCGGTGTCACCGCTGGCCTGGTTGCCCATCGGCCTGCTGGTCTTCAAGTCGGCCAACCCGGCGGCGATCTGGTCGATCTTCATCTGCTCGATCTGGCCGATGATCATCAATACCGCCGTCGGTGTGCAGCGCGTGCCGCAGGATTACATGAACGTGGCGCGGGTCTTGAATCTGTCCGAATGGAAGGTGCTGACCAAGATCCTGTTCCCCTCGGTCTTGCCCTACATGCTGACGGGCGTGCGCCTGTCCATCGGCACTGCCTGGCTGGTGATCGTGGCCGCCGAGATGCTCACCGGTGGCGTCGGTATCGGCTTCTGGGTCTGGGATGAATGGAACAATCTGAACGTGCCGCACATCATCATCGCCATCGTCGTCATCGGCGTGGTCGGGCTGGTGCTGGAACAATTGCTGGTGGCGCTGGCCAAGGCGTTTACCTACGAGCAGGTCAACCACTAAGGGGCGCGGATCATGGACAACCTCAACGGCAAATTCATCGACATCCACGGTGTGGAGATGGTGTTCCACACGAAGAAGGGCGTCTTCCATGCCCTGCGTGAGATCAACCTGACGGTGGCCAAGGGCGAGTTCGTCACCCTGATCGGTCACTCCGGCTGCGGCAAATCGACCTTGCTGAACCTGATCGCCGGTTTGTTGAAACCCAGCGACGGCGTGCTGCTCTGTGCCAACCGCGAGATCGGTGGCCCGGCACCGGAGCGTGCGGTGGTGTTTCAAAACCACTCGCTGCTGCCCTGGCTGACCTGCTACGAAAACATCTATCTCGGTGTCGAGCGCGTCTTCGGCGCGACCGAAAATCGCACCCAGCTGCGTGACCGCACGCGCGCCGCGCTGGCACTGGTGGGGCTGACCGCCGCCGAGAGCAAGCGGCCCAATGAAATCTCCGGTGGCATGAAGCAGCGCGTGGGCATCGCCCGTGCGCTGGCGATGGAGCCCAAGGTCTTGCTGATGGATGAACCCTTCGGTGCACTCGATGCGTTGACGCGTGCGCACCTGCAGGATGAACTCCTGAAGATCGTCGCCAAGACCGACTCCACCGTGGTGATGGTGACCCACGACGTGGACGAGGCCGTGCTGCTGTCGGACCGTATCGTGATGATGACCAATGGACCGGCCGCCACCATCGGTGAAGTCGTCGAAGTGAAACTGCCGCGCCCGCGTGATCGCGTCACGCTGGCGCAGGATGCGCAGTATGGTGCCTATCGCACGGCGGTGCTGGAATTCCTCTATCGCAAGCAGGCGCACCCGGCGCGCGATGCCGCTTGAGCCGGCGATCAATGGCATGGGAAGGAGATGTGCATGAGCAGCCTGGCTGTCATCGGGCAGAGCCCTGTCGCAGGGGCTGAACCGCCCGAATCCGCGCCGCTGTCGGGCGAGGTGTTCGGCGCCTTGATCAATCTCTCGGGCCGCCGCCGTTTCACCTCGCAGCGCCTGGTGCTCTACGCGGTGCTGGCCGCGCAGGGGCAACCGGGTGCGTGCGCCACGGCGCGTGAAGCGCTGGCGCTGTTTCGCAGCGCCCATGCTGCCCTGATCCGGCGCTCGGCCGACTTGCCCGGCGTATTCTGCCCGGAGCTGGAGGAGGTGTATTTCGGACGCAGCCGGGGCGATGCGCGCATCACCGGTTTCGCCGAACTGGCGCAGCGCGCGCTCAATGCCATCGAAGACAAACTGAAGACCGCACCGGCCCTGCTGGAACAACTGGTGCAGGAAACCACGCCCTTGCTGGCGGTGTTGAACGAGATCACGACGGTCTATGAGGCGCAGTCCAAGAAACATGCGCGGCGCATGCGCGAGCAGTTGCGCGGCATCATGACCGACATCGAAACCATCGCGCGCGAAGCCAAGATGGTGGCCTTCAACGCCCGCATCGTGGCGGCCCGTTCGGGCCAGGCCGGCAAGGAATTCTCGGTGGTGGCCGGGGTGCTTTCCAACATCACTGGCGAGATCGATGAACTGGTCAAGGAAGCCTTGAGCGGCGCTGCGGCCTGAACGCGCTTCCTTGGTGCCGTTAATCTCCGTTTAATGCTCTTTGGTTGAGCATTGAATTTTGCTTAATGCTGCGGGAGGGCCGCTCAGCTTGGCTCAGCGGCTTTTCAGCGCCGCCCACGCCACCAGCAGCCAGGCTGCGAGGAAGGCCACGCCGCCCAAGGGCGTGATGGCCCCGAGGATGTGCGTGCCGGTCAGGGCCAGCAGGTAGAGGCTGCCGCTGAAGATGACGATGCCCGCCAGCATCAGCCTGCCGGCCCACGCCAGGGCGGCACCGGCCATGCGCGGCATGAGCAGCGCGATGGCGATCATGCCCAGGGCATGCATGACCTGGTAGGTCACGGCGGTATGCCAGATGGTCAGCATCTCTTCGGAAATCATTTTCTTCAAGCCATGCGCGCCGAAGGCGCCACAGCCCACGGCCACGAACATGTTCAGCGCGCCGGCGGCGATCAGGGGACGTTCTTTCATCGTGCTTGCTTTCAGTCAGGTGGGCATTCAGTAGCCGGTGCGCATGCTCTTGCCGAGCCGGTATTCATGTCGCAATACGAACTGCGATGTGGCAATCAATCCCGACAGTCCCAGGATCAGCTGCGTGAGCGTATCCGGCGGCAGCACCCACACGCTGCCTGCGGGCGCGGCCACATTGGCGGCGGCGCTGATGACCGGGGCGGCCCAGGCGGCTTCTTCGCTCACGTCCAGCAGGATCTGGCCCTCCGGCGTGGTGTGCAGATAGATTTCGCCACCCAGTTCCAGCGTGAAGCAGATGCCCTGGCCGGCGTTGACGGTATTCATCTTGTGGCGGTAGACCACGGCTTGCAGTTCGCGGTTGTAGGTGTCGATCCAGGTCTCGACTTCCTGCACGTTCTGCAGCACGATCCAGCGGCGCGGGGCAGGGATGGTCTCGGCGCCGGCTACGGCGTCATCGGGGAAGATCGGTTCGGGGGCTTGCTCGGACATGGCTGATGCGGGGTACGGGGAAGGCAGCAGTATATAGGATCGCTGCCGCAGCGGCGTCGGCAGGGGCATTGCAAAAACGCTTGCCTGCAGCTCGGCAATGGCGGTAGCTTATGAGCCCCGGCCTGCTGGGCCTTTCATCACAATAACTCCATGCGCCAACACTCTTTCTTCTCCTTCGTCAGGCAGTCTCTGGCACTGGGCCTGTGCGGCCTGGTACTCATCCCGTCGGCCGTGCGCGCCCAGCAGCTGGCCCTGGACATCAATGAATCCGTCAGCAGCATCGAGGTCAGCGTCAAGGACATGTACGGTCGCCAGGAGAGCGGCAAGGTCGTCATCACCCAGTTCAAGCCGGCCGGCCCCGGACCCTTTCCCATCCTGATCCTCAATCACGGACGCAGCCCCACCAATCGCCAGGATCCGCCGCGCTTCCGTTTCACCCGGCAGGTGCGCTACTTCCTCTCGCGCGGCTTTGCCGTCTTTGAACCGACCCGCATCGGCTACGGCGCTTACATGACCCAGTTCGATCCGGAAGACAGCGGCGGCTGCAACAGCAAGGATTACGCGCCCATGGCCGAGGCTGGCAGTACCGAGATCCTGGCCGTGCTGGACTACGCGCGCCAGCAGCCCTATGTCGATCCCAAGCGGGTGTTGCTGGTGGGGCAGTCGGTGGGCGGCTACCTGACCGTGGCGACATCGGCGCGCAATCCCGAGGGCGTGATCGCCGCGATCAATTTTGCCGGTGGTTCCGGTGGCGATCCGGAAAAGCGTCCGGCCAATCCCTGCGCGCCCCAGCGGCTCGAAGAGATGTATGCGCGCTTTGGCCAGGCCGCCAGGATGCCGATGCTGTGGATCTATACCGAGAACGATCTCTACTTCGGCCCGACCTATACCAAGGCCTGGCATGCGGCTTTCGTGAAGGCGGGTGGCACGGCCGAGTACCGGCTCCTGCCGCCGTTCGCCCAGAACGGGCACACGCTCTTTGCGCGCGGACCGGAGATCTGGGAACCCATCGTCGGCGAATTCCTCGACAAGATCGGCCTGCCGGCGCCGCGTCCGGCTCCATAAGAGATCAATAAGGGATCAATAAGGACTCAATAAGCCAGCCGGTACGCCTCATTGGTCGATTCCAGCCGGCTGGCGATGACCTTGACCACATAGGCATGCAGCTGCAGCGCCGTGGCCGGGTCGTCCTGTTCCAGTTGGTGCAGGCTGGCGCGGCTCAACTGGTAGGCGCGGGTGGGACGGTCGGTGACGACATCGGCGGTCCGCCGCTGGCCGCGATAGAGCGCCATCTCACCCACGATGGTGGCGCTGCCGAAGGAACGCAGGCGCATGCGGCCGCCGCCCTCCAGCGGCAGCGAGATGCTGACCATGCCTTGCTCGATGAAATACATCGAGTCACCCGCATCGCCCTTGCGAAACAGGAGGGTGCCGGCCGCCAGGTCCACCCGCTCCATGCGCGCCAGCAGCGAAGCCAGTTCGCGCGGCTTGAAATGTTCGGCCAGGCTGGTGTGCAGGGTATCGCGCGATTCGTCGCGCGCGGCGTGTTCCAGCAGGCGGTCTTCCACCCATTCCAGCGCCAGGTCGAGATCGCCGAACTCGCGCGGTGCGTCGCCGGGGAAGGCGGCGCGCGCGATGGGGCGGCGGATGGGCTCGCTGATGCCGGTCAGGATCAGGCTTACCTTGTATTGTTCGCACACCTGCGCCAGCTTGACGAAGCTCTGCGAGGTCGAGGCATCCAGTCCCTGCACGTGGCGAAAGTCGATGATGATGAACTGGCGCGGTGACTGCAATTGCTCGCGCACGCGATGCACGATCTGGTTGGCGCTGCCGAAGAAGAGGAAACCCTGCAGGCGCATGCCGAAGACACGCTGGCCCAGCTGCTTGAGTTCGGCATGGGCGGCGGCGCTGCGTTCCAGCTTGGATTGCAGGGTGGCCCCGGTGAATTCCATCTTCACGCAGGACACCCGCCCATAGTCCAGCACGAACAGCACGCAGGCCACCACCACGCCCAGCGCCACGCCGGTGACGAAGCCATAGCAGGCCACCACCGCCACGATCAGCACGATCAGGAAATAATCCCCGCGCGCCAGACGCCGGCTGCGTACCAGCCATTCATTGAGCAGTCCGCCGCCCAGGCCGATCAGGAGGCCGGCCAGCACCGGCTTGGGGAAATAGCCCAGCAGCGGAATGAAGAACAGCGCAAAGGCCAGGCAGAGCACGGCCGCCACCAGCGTAGCGATGCGGTCGCGCGAGCCGAAGCGGTAGTTGAGCAGGGTGCGCGAGAGCGAATGGCAGCCGATCACGCCGCCGAACAGTCCGCTGAGCACATTGGCCAGGCCGGCGCTGCGCAGCTCGCGGTTGAAATCGACTTCACGCCGGGTGGCCAGGCTCACGCCGGTGGCATTGAGCAGGATGGCCAGCGTGGTGACGGCGATGAGGGCCAGCAATTCGCCGTAGTGGCGCCACAGGATGTCCCAATGCACCAGCGACCAGGACACCTGCACCGGCAGCTGCACGTGACCCAGGCTCAGGGGCGCGAACATCCAGCCCAGCGTGCGCGCCTGCTCCAGGGAAATGCCGCTGGCGGCCAGGGCCGCATAGAAGGTGGCACTGGCCAGGCCCAGCGCCACGGGCAGCGCCAGCGGATGCTCGAACTTGCGTCCGGGCAGGCCCAGCATGCCGATCACCACGATGGCTACCGGCAGCAGTTCCTGCCAGTGCAGGCGGATGCCGGCGTTGAGCGCCTCCAGCCCGAGGGGGTGACCGGTCAGCACCGTGAAGGCGCCGGCCCACAGCAGATAGCCGGTCCCGGCCAGGAAGCCGCCAATGACGGGGAAGGGCACGAACTGCACCAGATTGCCCCGGCGCAGCACGCCCAAGAGCATCAGCGCCAGTCCGACCAGCAGGCTGCTCAAGGTGATGGCAGTGGTGACCGTGGCCAGGATCTCGGCCGGCGACAGCCCGGCGCGCTGCATGCTGGCGCTGATGCCGCCGACCATCAGCGAGAGCAGGCCGACTGAATTGGAGTCCGCGCCGCCCAGCATGAAGGGCAAGGAACTGGTGAAGCAGATCACCAGCAGGCACAGCACGCTTGTGATGAACATGAGCGGCAAGCCCGCCTGCAGAAGGCCGTCGCCGCTGCCGCCGAAGATCATGACGGCATAGCTGACCGCATAGCTCACCGACACCAGGGCCACCACGCAGGCCGCCGGCAGGCTGCCCAGCCAGTGGCGCGCGCGCATGAACAAACCGGATTGCGACATCAGATGACCTTCCCCGAAGGCTGCGCGTTTGTGCGGCATGCCTGTACTCCCCATCGATATGGCCGAGCGCTGGCGCCGGCCGTTCTTGTTGTGTGGCGTGGTCCCGCAGGTCCCCGGCACGCCCCCGCGCACCGTACCGGGCTCTGGTGTCCCGGTATTGCCAATGATGAATGCCAATCTATCACACGAAAATGACAGAACGGCAACAATGCTGCGCTTTCTGGGCCAGATGAAGGAAAGGGAAGAGATTCCCGCTGCGACGGCCTCGCAGCCGTTGCATGCAGGAAAAAAGTGAACGTTTACACCGTTTTTCAGGAAAATTTGCCGTCGGCATGCTGTCGGTGCCATTGCACCGAAGCTTGCCCGGCCAGTTCACGCAGGCTGCGCAGGGAGGCGACCTCTTCCTCGGTCAGTCCGTCGCGCTGGCGGCGCAGACCGCCCAGTTCGTGCAGGGCGGTTTCGGCGTCGATGCTGGCCAGTCCGGCCTGGCGCTGCAGTTGGCGCAGAACAGGGGCTGGCTGGCGCTGCAGGACGGCATCCAGATAGGCACGGTTGGCCTGCAGTGCGGCGGCGATGCGCTGGCGCGGCGAGGCTCCCAGGTCGGGCCACAGCGCCAGCGCGGCCAGCAGGGCGGCGCCGCTGCCGATCAGGTTGTCCAGCGCACGGGCCGAGGCGATGCCGGCACCGGGCTGCAGCATGTCGGTCACGCAGATGACACCGGCGCGCAAGCCTTCCTGGGCGCTGAACTGTTCCTGCAGCAAAGGGAAGGAGCGCAATTCCAGCCGCCGTGCGATGCGGCGCGCATCGGCTGCGAGGGAGCGGAGGGCGGGCAGGGGGAGGAAGGTGCGCATGGTAAAAACTAAGTGGCCGGACCACTTTCTCGATGAATTTGGGCCTCTGTTGAGCCGATACTACAATCGATTGCACTGTCTTCCTAAGAATCCCATAAAGTGGTCCGACCACATTGAAAGGAGCCGCCGATGACTGCCTCTCCCCTGGTTGACCGCCTGGCCGACCTGATTGCCCAACGTGCGCTGGCACCGGGCCAGAAGCTGCCGTCTGAACGTGCCCTGGCCTCGGAGTTCGGTGTGTCGCGCTCGTCCCTGCGCGAGGCCATCGGTGTGCTCACCAGCCGGGGTGTGCTGGTGGCGCGCCACGGCGGTGGCACTTTCCTGGCCGACGACGAGCATGCGGCCCTGACCGACCCGATTGCCGACGCCTTGCAGCCCCTCGCCCCGCTGGCCCGCAGCGATGCCGGCTATTGGAAAGACGTGGCCGAGATCCGTTTTTCGCTGGAAGGCGATGCCGCGTATTTCGCCGCCCTGCGCGCCAGCGAGGCCGACAGGCGGCATTTGCAGCAGGCGTATCTGGCCGTCTCCACCGCGCCCCTCGATGACCTGGCCGCGCAGGCCCGCACCGATGCCGCCTTCCACCTGGCCATCGCCCAGGCCTCGCGCAATGTGGTGTTGCGGCAGGTCATGTCGGGCCTCTTGCGGCTGCTGGAGATCAGCATTGCCGACACCTTGCGGCAGTTGTATCGCCTGCCCGACATCGTGGCCCAGCTTGATTGCCAGCACCGCCAGATCCTCGATGCCATCCTCGCCGGCCGGGCCGAGGACGCACGCCGGCATGCCAATGCCCATCTCGACTTCGTGCAGCAGCGCCTGCTCGACATCGAAGAAACCCCCGCCCGTGCGCGGCGGGCCGCTGCGGTTTGATTCCCTTTACCTTCACAAGGACTCCCATGATCATCTCTTCCACCCACGATTACCGCGAAGCCGCCCGCCGCCGCCTGCCGCGTTTCCTGTTCGATTACATCGACGGAGGCGCCTACGATGAACACACGCTGGCGCGCAATTCGCTGGACCTGCGCCAGCTGGCTTTGCGCCAGCGGGTCTTGAAGGAAGTCGGCGAGGTCGATTTGTCCACTACGCTCTTGGGGCAGTCGCTGGCCATGCCGCTGGCCTTGTCCCCGGTCGGACTGACCGGGATGTATGCGCGGCGCGGCGAAGTGCAGGCGGCACGGGCGGCGACCAATGCGGGCATTCCCTTCACCTTGTCCACGGTGTCGGTCTGCCCGATCGAAGAAGTGCAGCAGGCGGTGGCGCAGCCGATCTGGTTCCAGCTGTATGTGTTGAAGGATCGCGGTTTCATGAAGAACGTGCTGGAGCGCGCCTGGGCGGCCGGGGTGCGCACGCTGGTGTTTACGGTGGACATGCCGGTGCCGGGGGCACGCTATCGTGATCGTCATTCGGGCATGTCCGGTCCGTATGCGGCACTGCGTCGCTATCTGCAAGCAGTCACGCATCCGCGCTGGGCCTGGGACGTGGGTTTGCTGGGCCGTCCGCATGATCTGGGCAATGTCTCGGCCTACCTCAAGAAGAAGACCGGGCTGGAAGATTACGTAGGCTGGCTGGGCGCCAATTTCGATCCGGGTATCGGCTGGCATGACCTGCAATGGATACGTGACTCGTGGAAGGGCAAGATGCTGCTCAAGGGCATTCTCGATCCCGAGGATGCGCGTCATGCCGTCAGTTTCGGTGCCGATGGCATCGTGGTCTCCAACCATGGCGGACGCCAGCTTGACGGCGTGCTGTCGACCGCGCGTGCCTTGCCCGGGATCGCCAGTGCCGTGAAGGGCGATCTGGCCATCCTGGTGGATTCGGGCGTGCGTTCGGGGCTGGACGTGGTGCGCCTGCTGGCCCTGGGGGCCGATACCGTGATGCTGGGCCGCGCCTTCATCTACGCACTGGCTGCCCAGGGGCAGGCTGGCGTGGAGAATGTGCTGAGTCTCTTCGCCAAGGAAATGCAGGTGGCCATGACGCTGACGGGCGCGCGCAGGATTGCGGACATCAGCGCCGATAGTCTGGTGCGGGCCGGTGCGGAAGGAGCGTAAGAGAGCAGGGGGAGCACGGGCCGGTAGTCAGGTCTTCCAAGAAACAGGCGTCTTCGGCTTCTCGACAATTTTTTCCGACACAGGCTCCGGCCGGGATGGTGCGCCGGCGTCACAATAAATTGCAACAATGTTGCATATATTTACCGGTCCCTATAAGATTCCGGCAAATGCAACACTATTGCAAATCCCATCGTTCATCGCCCGGGCGCACGCTTGGGCGTCACCACGTCACGGTGTTGCTGGCCATCGTGATCGTGGTGCTGCAGCTATGGTGCAGTGGCGTTCATCATCATGCATTGAGCGACAAGAGCGACGATTGCGTCGCCTGCCAGCTGGCCGAACAAGACCTGCCGCCGCCCCTTGAGGCGCCGCAACCGGATCTGTCGGCCGTGCAGTATTTCCTGGCGGGCGGCACCGTGGTGGCGCCCGCGTATTTCTTCCGGCAGCCCATCAGCCCTTATCTCGCCCCTTATTCCCAGGCGCCACCCGTGCTGTCATCTCGGCACTGACTCACTCTTTCAATTGATTCTGAAGACTGCCTCGCAAGGAGCGCAGTCCGGCTTCGTTCATTCCTGGGAAACCCTCATGCATTTCAATTTCTTGCGGCTCAGCACCCTGAGCACGCTGATCGCCCTTGCCTACGGCACCCTTTCGCTGCCTGCCTGCGCGCAATCCCAATCCGTTGCGGCTACGCCATCAAGCAGTACCGGCGTGCAGGACAGCGCTGATTCCCCGGCCAGTACCGCTGCTTTGCCCACCATTTCGGTTTCTTCCGAACGCCTCGACCGCGCGCGCAATGGCATCCTGGTTGAAACCGGAAGCAGCGCCTATCACATCGGCCCCAAGGATATCCAGGCCTTGCCGCAGGGCGAAAACACGCCCTTCAATGAGTTGCTGCTGCAAGCACCCGGCGTGGCCCAGGATTCGTATGGTCAGTTGCACGTGCGTGGCGACCACGCCAACCTGCAATATCGTCTCAACGGCATCCTGCTGCCGGAAAGCATTTCCGGTTTTGGACAAACGCTGGATACCCGCTTCGTCGATAGCGTCAACCTGCTCACCGGTGCTCTGCCTGCGCAATACGGCTATCGCACCGCCGGCATCGTCGATATCCGTACCAAGACTGCAGGCCTGACACCGGGCGGGGATATCGGCGTGGTCATGGGCAGCAACAACACGCGCCAGGTCAATGGCCAGGCCAATGGCATCGTCAACGGCATCAGCTATTACGTCACCGGTTCGCTGGATGCCAATAATCTGGGCATCGAGAATCCCACCGGTTCTTCCTCGGCATTGCATGACCGCACCACGCAGAGCAAGGCGTTCGGCTATTTCTCCTACCTGATCAATCCTGATACGCGCCTGAGCCTGATCCTGGCCAACACCAACAGTCACTTCCAGATTCCCAACACGGCGGGGCAGACGCCGAGCTTCAATGTCGCTGGCGGCAACGTCGCCTCAGAGAACCTGAACGAAACCCAGAATGAAATCACCCGCTACGGCATCCTGTCGTTGCAGGGCGTGATCGGCGAGGACATCGATTACCAGATCGCCGCCTTCAGCCGCTATACGAGCGTGAAGTTCCAGCCCGACACGCTGGGTGACCTGATGTACACGGGCGTGTCGACCCAGGTCGCGCGCGCGGGCCTGGCCAATGGCCTGCAGGCCGATGGCAGTTATCGTCTCAACGACCGTCACACTTTGCGCAGCGGCATTTCCTATACCCATGAAACCCTGACCAACAGCAATCAGTCTCTGACCTTGCCGACCGACGCCAACGGCAACCAGAGCAGTGACACCCCCATCGCCATCAGCGACGGCAACCGCAAGATCACCACCGAAGTGGGTGTGTATCTGCAGGACGAATGGAAGATCACTGACGCGTTGACGCTCAATTACGGCGCCCGCTTCGACCAGTTGAATGCCTACGTCACCGGCAGCCAGTTGAGTCCGCGTATCGGCGTGGTGTATCAGCTCAATGAGCGCACCACCTTGCATGCCGGCTATGCCCGCTACTTCACGCCACCCACCAGCGAACTGATCGCGGCCAGCACCATCAACAGCTTCGCCAATACCACCGGCGCACCGCCCACCAACGGCAACGATGCGGTGCAGCCGGAGCGTTCCAATACCTATGACGTGGGCGTGAGCCACAAGCTGAGCAATCACTTCACGCTGGGTGTGGATGGCTATTACAAGCAGATCACCAACCTGCTCGATGAAGGGCAGTTCGGTTCGGCCTTGCTCTATACGCCGTTCAATTATTCACAGGGCAAGATCTATGGTGTTGAGCTGACGCTGAACTATCGCAAGGATGATCTGGCGGCGTATTTCAACCTCGCGCGCGCGACCGCATTGGGCAAGAACATCGCATCGAGCCAATACAATTTCGGCCAGGATGAACTCGACTACATTGCCAATCACTGGGTTCACCTGGATCACGATCAGGCGATCACGATATCGGCCGGCGCCTCCTATGTGGACCATGACACCACCTATAGCGGCAGCGTGGTATCGGGTAGCGGCCTGCGCAGCGGCTTTGCCAATACCGACCATCTGCCGTATTACACCAGCGTCAATCTGTCGGTAGCGCATGAGTTCAGGGATTCGCCGATTGGTCATGCGACGGTACGCCTGAGTGCCATCAACGTGCTGGATTCGGTGTATGAAATCCGCGATGGCAGTGGTATCGGCGTGGGGGCACCGCAGTATGGGCAGCGGCGTGGATTGTATCTGGCCATGACCAAGCACTTCTGATGGCGCCACGCAGGCGGGCGAACGTTCGCCCGCCTGTTGGTTGTGGAAGGTCGGTATCTGCTATTGCGCTCGCCAGCAGCCGCTGGCGATATCTGCGCGCGATGAATTTCTTGTGCCTCAGGCTGGTCCCCGTCCGCGTATCAGGCCGACAGGGGCCGTGACATATCGACGGTGAAATCGACACATTGCGTGCAAAGCCGGCGGAGCTGGTCGAGCAATGGACGGTTGTCGCCACGCCGCCACTGGAAAGAATAGCTGAGTGATGCCGGCAGTTCCGAGTCGATGAGCGGCTCGAGCAGGGACTGGTCAATCAGCTTTTGACTCCAGCCTGCCGGAAGGATGCCGATGCCGACCGACGCAATGAGCATGCCGGCAATGGCCCCCCAGTTATTGCAATTGATGCGCTCAACGGCAGTGATGCCATGCTGCAGGAGCCAGTCATCGATCAGCCGTGTGGTTCCCGCGGACGGTGGCAGAACAATCATCGGCTGGCCGGCATGCAGCAGATCGACCGCACTGCGCAATGACGGCGGCTTGCTCGATGCCGCCAGCGCAGGTGCCGCAACCCAGATGAATTGCGCCTGGCTCAGCGGCTGCGACAAGATGTCGTAGTGCGATGAGCGTCCCGCAATGATCGCGAAATCGAGTTCGCCTCTGGCGACGCGGCTTTCCAGAACGGAACCGACATCGACGTAAGGCTCAAGCGTCAGTTGGGGATGCTCTCTGCGGACCTGGGCGATGAACTGCGGTAGCCAGGTCAGCGCGCTGAGTTCACCAACACCAAAGGCGCAACGCCCCACCAGTCCGGCAGAGGGGGCGAAGGTGGCGCGAACGGTCGCGGCGTTGTCAAGCAGCGCCTGCGCCCGCGGCAGCAGAGCCTGCCCGGCTTCGTTGAGCAAGGCGCGATGAGCACTGCGGTCGAACAGAGGCATGCCCAGCGATACCTCCAGCTCGGAAATCCGCTTGGACAGAGAAGAGACCGATAAATGCAGGCGTTCGGCGGCGATCGCAAAGTTGGCGCAGGTGGCTGCCCAGTAGAACGCTTCGAGTTGCTTCAAGGTCATCCCGCCCACTCACTCTCTTGTTCGATTTTGTGAAAATAGATTCTACATATTTTTTCGCTTTTATTTAAGTTGTGATTGCCCAAGAATCTCCGGCAACGTCATTGCGGGGAAGGGGCCGCTTTCCGTGGCGCACTGAGCGTCGCTTACCAGGGAATTTCAGCGAGCCCGGGTCAGAGTCCCGGCGCGTTGTCGCGTCTGGCGCGCCGAGCCGGTGCCATCGGGCGATGAATTCATGCGTTGGCATGACGGCCCACTCGCGTCGCAGCTCGTCCCGCTTCAGAGACACTTGTTTCCGGCTGTGCATCCGCCCTGGGCGGCGCATGGGCGCGGGACCAGTGTCTGCAACTTATTTGAGAGGAATCATGAACAAAAAGCGTTATGCGGTGATTGGTGGGGGAATCAATGGTCTGGCCGTCGCGCGTCAACTGATGCTGGATTTTCCCGACGCCGCAGTGACGGTATTCGAGAAGGAATCCAGTGTCGCCAGTCATCAGTCCAGCCACAACTCGGGAGTGGTCCACGCCGGTTTGTACTATGAACCTGGCGGACTCAAGGCGCGGCTTTGCCGACGCGGCGTCGCACTGATTCGCGAGTATTGCCAGCAGAACGGGCTGCCCTATGACGAGTGCGGCAAAGTGGTGGTGGCGCTGCAAGAGGAAGAGATTCCGCGCCTGCACGCCATTTATCGAAAAGCGCAGGCCAACGGTGTTCCTGATGTACGACTGGTCGGCGCAGATGAGCTGCGCGAGATCGAGCCGAACTGCATCGGCTTGAGTGCCCTGCATTCGCCCAGAACGGCCATCGTCAGTTACGGGCAGATCGCCACCACCATCGCCGCGGAAATCAAGGCGCGTGGCGGTCGCATTTGCCTCAATTCATCCGTTGGACGATTGATCGAGCGCAACGCCGAAGTGCGGGTCGAATTTTCCAACGGCGAAGTGTTCGATTCGGGATTCGATCAGGTCATTGCCTGTGCAGGCTTGCAGTCGGATCGTTTGGCCCGCCGCTCCGGCGACGAGGCGACGCCGCGCATCGTGCCTTTCTTTGGTCAGTATTACGTGATCGATGAGGCATTCAAGTCGCATGTGAAGGGCCTGATCTATCCGGTGCCGGACCCGCGCTTTCCCTTCCTGGGGGTTCATTTCACCAAGCGCATCGATGGTCAGATGACCATCGGTCCGAACGCCTTCATCTCCCTGGGCCGCGAAAACTATGACGGACGCAGCATCAACCTGAGCGACATCCTCAGTTTTGCCGGTTACCCCGGTTTCTGGAAGTTTGCCGCCCGCAACTGGGCGGCGACCTTTCGTGAGTTGAAGACCGTGGTCAGCGAAGCCAGCTTTGTCCGCGAGGCGGCCCGGTATGTTCCGTCGCTGGCCGAGGTCGGCATTGTTCCGGCGGTGCGGGGGATTCGCGCGCAAGCCATGGAGTCCAATGGGGCACTGGTGGACGATTTCGTGATCCGTCAACACGGCAATATCACGCACATCCGCAACGCCCCCTCTCCGGGCGCTACCTCCTCGCTGGCCATTGCGGAATACATCGTCCGCGAAGTCATGAAGCACTAATGCAAGAAAGGCCGCATGGTTGTCGGTCGCTTCCTGAGCCACTCAACCTGGGCGACCGGTAGGAAAAAAATCCAATAAGAACTCATTGATGGAGACATTGTGAATATTCAAAAGAACGAACAGGAAACCCCCACGCAGAGCAAACGCCGTCTGCGCAAAGTGGCCGCCGCCACCATCGTCGGCTCGATGCTGGAGTGGTACGACTTTTATCTGTATGCGACGATGGCCTCCATCGTCTTCAGCAAGATATTCTTCAATGCCGCTGATCCGACGACGGCCTCGCTACAAGCCTTTGCGACCTTTGCCATCGGCTTTGTGGCGCGACCGATAGGCGGGTTGTTCTTCGGTTACTTCGGTGACCGCTATGGGCGCAAGCGCATGCTGTTCGTGACGTTTTGCATGATGGGCTTGTGCACGACAGCCATCGGTCTGCTGCCGTCCTACGCCACCGCCGGTGTCTGGTCACCCTTGTGTCTGGTGATCATCCGCATCGTACAGGGGCTGGGGGCCGGCGCCGAACTGGCCGGCGCGGCAGTGACCTCGTACGAACACGCGGCCGACAACAAGAAGGGCCGACAGGGTGCGTGGCCGGCTCTGGGGCTGAACCTGGGCCTGTTGCTATCGTCGCTGACGGTGTATCTGCTGACCGTCAATGGCGAGCAGTTCATGCTTGCCGGTGGCTGGCGCATTCCTTTTCTGCTGAGCTTCCTGCTGGTCATCGTTGGTCTGTGGGTGCGCAGGAGTTTGCCGGAAACGCCGGAGTATCAGCAGTTCGAGGAACACCATCAACATAAGCGCCCCTTCCGCGAATTGTGGAAGACCAATACCAAGGGGCTAGCCGTCGTGTTCTTCGTCGCCATCGGTTACAACGCGCTGAGCTATATCTTCAAGACCTTTTCACTGGCCTATCTGACGCAGTTCAAGGGCGTCTCCGCCAGCGTGACCTCCCTGTCGGTGACCCTGGCCAGCCTGGTTGCCATCTTCAGCGTGCCGCTCTTTGGCTATCTGTGTGACCGGTTCAGCAGCAAGAAGGTGCTCATCGTCGGCGGCGTGCTGTCGGCCTTGTTCGCCTATCCCTTCATGCAGTTGCTGGGCACCGGCCAGAGCGTCCCGATCTATATGGCCTTGATCATCGGCACGGGGTTGCTGGCACCGATGATGTTTGCGCCGCAGGGCTCTTTCCTCAGTCGCCAGTTTGCCGTGCAGAGCCGCTCGACGGGGGTCGGTTCGGCGCGCGAAATCGGCACCGCCATCGCCGGTGGTATCGCGCCCCTGTGGGCGCTGTCCATGGTCGCCAGGTCAGCGTCGCACGACACCAAAGGCGTGGCGCTGATCCTGACGTGCTCGGGCATTCTGGTCGCATTCGCAGCATGCTTCGACCAGGGGTATCGATTCAATCGTCACAAGAACTGACCCTTGCGCCTGTCGGTCTCCGGTCGACAGGCGACGACTGCGGAGCGCCCGTCTAGGCGGGCGATGCTGAAGCACCGATCTGCATGGCCTGCCTTGCGCCGGATTCCACATCTTGTGCCTGCAGGTGCTCTTGAACGGATGCGCCGTATGTCTCCAGCAACTGATCAGACTTTTTGTATTCCCCGGAAATCTTGCGCAATCCCCAGGCGATCATTCCCTGCGCCACGACGGAACCCGGCAGTTCGTTCATGAAGAGCTTCCAGAACTGTTTGCTCCGGTACATCCTTGCCCCTGCCGGAATATTCAATAGCCCCTGGGCCAGTTTGTTCTTGAGGTCGCTTCTGAGTTGCACGGTATGGGTCGAGGCGTAGGGACCGAAGCGGGATCCGTAGATGCTGAAGAGCGCCACCACCAGCGGCGCTGCGACGATCGCCCGGGGAAACTGAAAGCCCGGGTGATCGTTCGAATACAGCTTTTTGAACAGCGACAGACTGGCGCTGACCAATTGGGGAATGGCGGGACCACCGAGCAACATGGTGAACACCTGCACGCATTTGTTGATGGCCAATGGCGTCAGTTGTTCCGGCTTCGTCAAATCCAGGATCCCGTCGTGCACCGCACGGAACACAGTGGGAAGCAAATGTCTGATGTCCCGCAGATCCTTGTATTGCTGCAGTTCGATGTAAGCCTCCAGCTCTTTGGTCAGCGCGTCCTTGCCGATGTCTGAAAGAGCGTTCCAGTCGGGCTGTTTCAGTGCGGCCACATCGGCATCCACCCGTTCAATCAGGGCGCGGCACGCATCGGCCTTTTGCTGCCTGGCCTGCGGCAGAGAAACGGCATACTGACCTGCCAGCACATCATGTTCTGCACGTTCTTCTTCGCTTAGCTGGTCGATCTTGTTGGTCAGGTACTGCAGGCGCATGTAGCTGTCGCAATCCGGCATGTCATAGAGTTCGGCCAGGTCTTGCATCGCCATTCTCTTGTCCAGATCGAAACGTCGTTCCAGCAGGCTGACCCGCATTTCAAAAGGACCGGTCAGCGACATCGTTCCCAGTGTCTTGATGAAGGTGGACAGCTCGCTGTTGGTAGTGGCAGGCGTAATGTCCTCAGGGCTCCGCGCGATCGCGGCGATCTGTTCAATTTCCGCCGGCCGTGGATGTTCGGGTTGATCGACCGTCTGAACCTCCGCAGGGGAAGCGGTACTTCTCATCAGTTCCTGTTCAGCTTTCTGCAATACGTTCACGGCCCGTGGCATCAGGCGATTCTGGGCCGAGGCTTTCTGCGAAGTGTCCGCGAGACCCGCACAGATTTGCGCCAGCATCGTCATTAACGTGCCTGTGCTGAGGATGATCAGACCCAAGGGCGCATTGCGGGTCGAGAGCGAGGTCACGGATGCCGCCATGCTGACGATGGCGCGCGCGCCGCGTACCAGCGTGGTGTTATACAAGGCATTCTGTTCGATATTGAATTTCGCTTCGACTTTTGCGCAGTTCGCACGGGCGTCCAGCAGCCTGTTGTAGGCATCCGAGAAATTGCGGATGACATCCTGCAGGTCGCCATGCTGCGCATCAGGTTCCTGCATCGCCAGCGCCGTTCTTTCGAACTCGGCGGCGGCTTCTTGCAGTTCTTTGAGTGAGGCTGCAAGTGTCGGCGTCTTCACGCTGTCGGAAGCGATTTTGGTCGAGCGTGCGGCCAGACGAAACTGCCCCTGGAAGACCATGCTATGCATGAACGTCATGGGCATGAATGCCGTGAGCGCGTACAGCAGTTGGGTAGAGAAACCAGTGGCAACCAGTTCCGTCGATACCTTTTTCGAATGGGCGGAAATGGTGGATGGAATGATGCCCAATACCGCCGAAGGGTGGCTCACGAACTGGTAGGCATAGCCTGAGAGGCGGGTATCTTTTTTCCAGTTCACGCCGAAATAGCTTTCGGCCAGTGTCATGACGTCGTTGATCTGGGCCAGCGTGACCTTGGCCGAATCCCGCTCCAGGTCTGCCGTCAAGGTGCGAAACGCCTCATACAGCTGGCCGGCTTCCTCCATTTTGTCAGCAGGAATCTCATCGAACTGATGCAACTCGTCGACATAAAGAGTCTGCATCCGCGCGAGGAATTCGGCTCTGGATTCATGTCCGGCTGCAGACGAAACGATCTGCACATGGGGGGCGGTCGGATGGCTTGCGGTCATGATCTGCTCCGTCGCGCCGGGAGCGGGGAGTCCCTCTATCGCGCTGGTACTGGCAAGCTCGACTGACCCGCCTTGCGCTGGCACAGGCCGATCAGTTTGTGTCGTCGACGCGGTGGCCTCGGTGTGGGTGTGTGCTGGCGTGGAGCCGGAAAAGCACGGTAATGAAAAAGTGCGCATGATTGCCTTCACTATGTTGGATTTTTTCAGCAAGTGTTTGTCGTGGGCGGGCAAGCGCGCGAAGCCAGCGCAAGGCACCCTGGATGAGGCGCGCTCGGTGACGAAGCTCCGACGAGGCATTCCACCTGCAATCCACCGGCCGATTACTGAAAATTATTTTAAAAATTAGTCGACGCGCGTTCGAACTGCTTCAGCATACGGTTGCGCTCGGGGCTGGACGACGCCGTTTTTTGACGTTCTTCGTCCAGCATGAAATAGCTTTGCCGCCATGTGTTCGCCTTGCTGGCGTAGTGCCGGAGCATTGCCAGCAATTTTTCGCCATCCATGCCGGCAATTTGTACGGCCCCGGAGAGCAGGACATGTCCGGTACTGAAGTTGATGCCGAAATTGGGCCTTCCCACGCCCATCATGACGAGGTTGGCCTCCAGCAGGCGGCGCATCGCAATGGTCTCGAATTCAACGGGAATGAGTCCGAAGTCGCTGAAAAACAGGAGCGCACCGGCGTTGTCATCGCTGCCGGGCATCAACGAGAAATCAACATCGTCTACCTTGATGTCGGCGACGTAGTAAAAATCTTCCCGATGATCTGAGGTGCTGATATTGACCCGCTGGCACAGATCGTCCAGCAAGCGCCGATATGGATTGTCTTTTTCCATGATGTGGCCTTTTTGCTTTCTTGTGTATTCCGCAATGCAGTTCGGGAGAACACGGTAAGGCCGGCCAGAACCGGCCCTTCCCGTGCAGAGAATTTGCCATGCGCGAAAGTGCTGCGGGCAGATTCAGGCATGGCCCCAGGCTCCATGGCCTTCTCCGGCATGTATTCTGGTCTGGCTATGCCTGGTCAATTCTCTTGATACGTCGCCCTGTCAACGGGTGGCGTTGGACGCTGTTTCGTTGAGCATCTCCAGCAGCCCATCCCGGTTTGCGAGGACCCATTCATGATTTACCTGTCCGGCGAGTTCAGGGCGCCTGGTCTGGATCATCGATACGACATGATCCAGAATCGTCTGTCGTCCCAACGTCAGCTCTTCAATTGCCGGGAGCGTATTGCGCATGAAGTCGGGAATCTGATCGCGTGCCTGTTCCAGCATCTGCCAGTTGACCTCGCCATTCTTGCGCGGGAGGGTGAACGCGAGGCCTTCGGATACGACCACGTTGGCCAGTTCCGCGGTGTCGGAACTACGGAGAAACTCCTGCAACCTGGCCGCTTCGTTTGCGGTGAGCGGGATGGCGTAACTTGACTGATCGCCGCTGAGGATATTCAAGGCTTCGTAGATACTGGAGAGCGAGGTGGGGTCCGTTGTGGCCTGGCCGCCGGAGCGCGCGTTGATGTCGCTGGCTTTGGTCGCAATGCTGCGGTCGATCCGGTTGTCCGAGAGATCAACATTGACTTGCGTCGGCGAATGCGGTCCGAACGTAAAGTACGTGTCCGGATTGTCGCCCTCCCTTACATGTTCCTTTTGGCGTACGAGGTCGGTGCCCGAGTGCGATGAAATCCTTCCGGCGAGATCCGGCCGCAACAACCATGCGGCATAGGTCATGTCGGCGCAGGGATTGGTGATGACCTGGACGAGTTTCACGTTGGACGGGATTTTCGCCATCAAGGGGATCATGACCTGGGCCAGATTGGGGATCAATTGCCCGGCCCGGTCCGTGCGGGTTTTGTCGCGCGGAGCGGAGGCGGCGATGAAGGCCGTATCTGCACTGAAATCATGTTGGGTATAGGCGCTCAGCGGAAGCTGTCGCACGGGGTATTTGACATTCCCCAGATGATCCGCCGGAGAGACACGCGCCGGATTTCGTACAGGAGCGTCGATCTCGACCCGGCCGGATAGCGCCCGCAGGATGCCGTCGCCGACGTTGCCGGTCGATCCCAGGATCAGCACCTTGCCCAGTTTTTCCAGTTGATCTTGCTGCTGCTCCGTTTTTTTCTGACGGATGGAACTGTTCAGAATCTTGTTGGCGACCTGGGTACCGAAGGCGTTGTCTTTGCTCTTTTTGGCTTGCGTTGCTTCAGGTAGATTCAGCTTCTTATGGATGTCAGCAAACTGTTGTAGCGTGGTGCGCGCAATCTCTTCCTGCGCAGGGTCGTGAGGGTTCGCCTTGAAGTTGTCGAGGAATGACTTGCGATCGAGCCTGCCAGCTTGATCGAACAGGGCCGGGATGGCAGCACCGGGAGAGATATCCACGCCGGTTTTCTTCTGAATCCAGAGGCTGTCTTCCTTTTTCAGGGGACGCATGACGACGGACTTTTCGCCGCCGAGGATGGCACCCACCCGGCGGAAAGCCTCGATGGCCCCTTTGTTGTTCTTGGGATCGTTGAGCGTGGAGGCATGGCCGTACACCTGCAGATCGGGCCTGATATGCGCCAGCAGGGCGACCTGTTCGGCAACTTTTTCACTGGCGTTGTTTGAAATCGTGACACAACTGCCTCGCGGAATATTGGCGGCGTTCTGCTGCAGTTCCTCGCTGCTCGTATTCAGGAAGAATGCGGAATCGGCTTCCATATTCTCCTTCAGGCTGTCCGAGTGTTCGATATTGACGATGGAGCGGGGATGGTATTCCAGCAAATGCGGCGATTTGTGTGAACTGATCAGGGAAATTTTTCCGGCGCCGCAAAACTTGTAGGCCAGCGCCATGGCATCTCCCCCAGGTTCGGGTAGCGCGTTCGGATTGGGGGATTTTTTTACGTTGGCACTGGGGCTGCTATAGACGATGACGTTTTTGCCAAATAATTTAGCTAATTTCATGTCGCCGGCAGGTTGTGGCTTGGTAGGGCTGGCGAATTTCAGGAAGCGTTTGGTGCCGAAGACATGGGCTCTGTGCTCGCTCGTCGGTACTGGTGACGGCCTTGCTGACTGGGATGGCGGAGTCCTTGTCTCCGGTGCGGCCGGGGTGATTTCCTCGATTTCGGGAAGCGCGGCCTGAGATGTAGATGCGATAGAGGATGGGGAGAACATGATGGTCTCTTGTTAGTTGTAGTTGAATTGTCGAAAATCGACTTGTGTTACCGGACGCGGGTGAATATCGCGTTTCGGTATTCATATGTAATTCCCCGTTTTTGTTTTGTTCCAAAACTAAAGTTTTTAAGGAAATTTCCCTCCGGAATTTATCCATGCATCGACTACCGTCCTGCTCGCGAGGGCAAGCGGGGGGAGGGAGTGACTGAGGCGGCCCGGGCCTGTGGTGATTTGATGCAGGGGTATCGCAACGCGCATCTGGAGCAGGGTGGAACATCTCCCGCAACACGGTGATCGGCAGAGATCTGCTCAAAGGTGATGGCGCTGTTGCTCGGGCAGGCAGGTGAGGATTCGCGGAATTGCTTGATGCATGATTACCGTCGGATCGCTTGGGAATAGTGCGTGCCGTGATGAAGTTAAGGCACTTGGGGGAAGTCGCGCCGATGGGGGAGGCGCTATGCAAAAGGTACGCGCATCTGGCCATTGCAGCGTAAGGATCGCCAGCCGGGAGCGCGCGAAGGATAAAACTCACTGCGAAGTTTTGTGGTGCCAGAAAAACAAAAAGGGCTCCAGCGAACTGGAGCCCTTCGTATTTCTGGTAGGCCGTGCGGGACTCGAACCTGCGACCAACGGATTAAAAGCCAGATCAAGCATGTATATCATCACACAGAATTACTAGAACCCATTTCATAAATAGCGCCGCATGAGGATTATGGAGAAAGCGAGATGAACGAAGCCTGTGTAATGATCGGCGCAACGCTCCCATCGGGTAAGTACACGCTTGAAGGCATTAAGCCAGGCAAACAGTCGTTCGATCTTCCATCGGCGCCGGTATCGGCGCAGCGCCCGGCCGTCTTGAGTGACCGCTCTTTTTCGATTGCTCTTGTGTGGTGCGATCAGTTCAATGCCTTTGGCAGCAAGTCTTTGATCGAGCGGATCACTATCGTAGGCGCGATCCCCAATAATTCGTTCGGGTCGTCCCACTGTGACAATCTCATCGAGGGTAGCCTCGACAAGGGTGACTTCATGTGGGCTAGCAGAAGACGTGTGCACGCCGAGTGGAAGACCAGTAGCGTCTGCAATAACCATGAGCTTCGTACCCTTGCCCCGCTTGGTCTTTCCGACCTTTGGGCCCCTTTTTTTGCCAACACAAACGTGCCGTCAATAAAGCATTCGGAAAGATTGATTTGGCCAACCTCTTCGAGGTGTTGCGCCAGTGCTTCGAGTATGTGCCGTAGCACGCCACTCTTGACCCAGCGCGAAAATCTTCGGAAGCATGTCGTGCCAGAGGGGAACCGATCTGGCAAATCACACCAGGCCGCACCGGTGCGTAGCACCCAGAGAATCCCGTTCATGACGGCGCGGTTGCTGTGCAATTCCGGGCGTCCACGCCCATCATCACGTCTAGGTGTTTCTGGTATCAGCGGCTCCAGAATCGCCCATTGTTCGTCTGTTAGTTCTTCTCTTCGTGCCATACGAAGAAGTTAACACGCACGATAAAAAGTTAACAGACCCTATTTATGAAATGAATTCTAGTGGTTACAACGTTTTTTATCACTGGTGATTACTTACGTGTACTGAATATGACGCAGTCGTTCCGGCAAAATTCCGGCACCCTGAGTGCAAGTTGTCTCAGGAAGTGGTCTCCTCTTTCTTTACTTCTCGCACCTCCGCATTGGTCGCGCTAGTGCAGCCTTGCCCTCCCAACATTCCGGGATCTGGCTTATTTGCCTTTCGTGCTTCTTTTACGAGTTCTGCTGTCGCGGTAGCAGGATCAAATGGCTTGGTACACAGAAGCTTAATTCCTCCAAAACCATATCTTACGTAGGCCTCCACAAAAGTTAGCTCCGATGGCCTTTGTGGATCTAAAGATACGTCTTTTTCACTTGAAGTTTGTAGTGTGAAGCCGGCGGTCTTCAGAGCGGAGGAAAGAGAGGGTTCGCGAACCTGAAATGTCCATAATTCGTTACTGTAAATTCCAGAAAAGCCTAAAACCTTGGATGATACCGGCGCAAAAAAGGCAGCCGCCATCAGAATCACATATGACATCCCGAAACCTGCAATCACAGCTCCCTTTGTCGCACTTTTTCTATCAGTTGTGATGGTGCGAAGATTCAAATACACGAATCCGGGCAGCAAACTAATAATTATGATGCAAATGACAACGATGCCTAGAGATTCCCAGCGCTCAATATCAGGAATCTTCCTCGCGACTTCAAAGCCAATTAGCAAAGGAAAGCTGGTCGCTAACATCGGAAGCATGGCACCGGCCATCCACACCAAATTTGTCATATGCGGCCCAATCTTCTTCGGATCTTTTTTTAGTTCTTTGTGCTTGAGAAGGATGCGAATGAAAAAGACACTCATGGGAACTGATAGTGCGATCAACAAGGTGATGGCTAGCCCTTTGTCGTAAAACATAGAAACGAAGAACGCGACGATCCAACCGAGCATTGACCATCGAAAGCTTGATGCGATTTCTTGTGAGATAACTTTTTTTGCGTCGTGGAGTGAAACGATTCCTATCAGAGCCAGGGATGGGATCGCAAATTGTAGAAGAATTGCAAAAGCAAGGAGTAGAGCAGCGAGGAACAGAAACGCTAATCCGGCTACTGTCATTGCTGAGTCTAAGAAAAGACCTTCCCAATGAATGGAACGCAGATAGACCCATATGAGTAGCCCTGGCGGAAGAAGCGCTATGGGAGCTAATTTCCAAGCGACATCCAATGTGTCTTTTGCGATAGCGAGATATTCGCAATAGAGCGCTTTAAAGTTTGGAGCAGTCGGCTTTTCCTTTTCTTTGCTTGGAGAGCCTTCCAGATAAATCAATTCTGATTGAAGTTTTAACTCCGGTGCCTTTGGATTTTTCGTTCTCTTTAGCCAACCATGAAGAGTTTGCAGAATGCCAGATTTACCTTTTGTATGAGCTTTTTTTGAAGACATGTTTTCTCGCTTTTCTCCAGTAAACGATCGTACGGAATACTGTATAAATATACATATAAAGTTTCCATAATAAAAGTTTCTTATGATATTTTTTTGTCCAAAGCAATATGCTTTGCGAGGAGATGGCTTCGACGCAAATATCCGCCGAAAGCGCGAGCTGAGCCTAGAAGCCTCTAAAAAAGGGGACACTGCGGGAAAGCATAATTAAAGCGTTGGCTGCCCCGTCATCGAGCGATCATTAGAATGGGCAAGGAGGGGCTGAAGGTGAAAGGCCTCTGGCGGCCGGTTTGCAGATTAAAAATGATGTTGTTGTCTAACTGGAAATTTCTCCCCTGGCAAACGCCATCTCGGCACCATTTTTTAGATGAAGGAAAAATAGTTCGAGATCTCGCTTATTCAGCTTTCGAAGTTTCTCCATGATGTCTTCATTAAGCCCGGAAAATACATTTTTAAATAGGGCATTTGGAATAGCCCCTTGAATCTCAGGACACGAAGACTCTCTTAAAATAGAGGATAGTCTTATGACCAGTTTTACGACTAGGCAAACCGTGGAGCACATCGAGATTCTGACCGAGCCGGAGCGTCGCAGAAGACGCACGCCCCAAGAAAAAATAGCCATCGTCCAGGAGACCTTGGCTCCTGGAGCTTCCGTATCAGCCGTTGCCAGGCGACACGGGGTGAACGCGAACCAGGTGTTTGGTTGGCGCAAGCAGTACCAGGAAGGCAGTCTGACCGCCGTCAAGGCTGGCGAGACGGTAGTCCCGGCCTCGGAGCTGGCCGCGGCCATCAAGGAAATCAAAGAACTGCAGCGGCTGTTGGGCAAGAAGACCATGGAGAACGAGATTCTGCGCGAGGCCGTCGAATGGGGCCGGTCAAAAAACCTGATTGCGCGCTCGCCCTTGCTGCCGGAGGACGACCAATGAAAGTGGTCTGTGACGTTCTCGGTGTGGCGCGCTCTGCAGTGGCAGTAAAACGAGCCCGGAGCCCGGAATGGCGAGATGGCCGTAGTGCTCGCAAAGTCGGCGACAGCGGCTTGCTCGAAGAGATTGAGCTGTATGTCGCGAGCTTGCCGAGCTATGGCTATCGCCGCATCTGGGCTTTGCTGCGACGTAGCCGGGAATCTCTGGGGCAAGCGTGCGTGAACCATAAGCGGGTCTATCGCGTCATGCGAGAGCACGCGTTGCTGCTGCGCCGACCTGGTGTGAGACGCGACAATCGACGCCACGATGGTCGCGTAGCGGTCAAGCAAAGTAATGCGCGCTGGTGTTCGGACGGCTTCGAATTCCGTTGTGATGACGGGGCTGCATTGAGAGTGACGTTTGCACTGGATTGTTGTGACCGTGAAGCCATCAGCTGGGCGGCCACTACCGGTGGGCATAGCGGGGATGTCGTGCGCGACGTGATGCTGGCCGCCGTGGAGCAGAGGTTTGGAAGCACGCAGACTCCACAGGTGATTGAATGGCTCAGCGACAACGGCTCGGCCTACATCGACCATCGCACACGCAGCTTCGCTCGCGAGCTGGGATTGGAGCCCTTGACCACGCCCGTGCGCTCGCCACAGAGTAACGGCATGGCGGAGCGGTTCGTAAAAACGATGAAGCATGATTACATCGCCTTCATGGACAAGCCCGATGTGCCTACGGCGCTCACGCATCTGGCCTCTGCCTTCGAGCAATACAATGAGCGCCATCCGCACAAGGCCCTGAAATACCGCTCGCCTCGCGAGTTCAGACGGGCTGCAGCATCAGTAACTTAACGATGTCTGAGTGTCCTGAATTGCGGGGGCAACTACAGCATTGCTTGAGTCTGCAAAAATCCTATTACCGGTCATTACGATGAGCTCATCAGCTTTTCTGCGTTCCTTCCACACTGAGACCATCTCTTCCAAAAAGTCTTCAATCGGTGTGTGTGCGTCAAGCCCTTGATAAGCTCGAGTCCAAGGTTCTTGAAGAATGCCCTTATCCCATAGGCAGCCCCATTGCCAGCGATATAGATCTATTGTTCGTATTCCATTAATTGTGATTCCGTATTTCAGGCGCCTATAGGTAGGCCACTCATCCTCATAACCCAGCTGGAAGTAGGCGTCATCATGGTCGCGCAGATTCATGCTGCGGTCAGGCGCGCCAACAATCACACTACCTAGGCCATCATTCGTAATTTCTGAGTGATCGGTAATAAGGACCACCAAGCCTCTGCGGCGCGATCAAGCATCGGATGCAGACAAGCCACCAGACGGTTGAGGGCATCAGCATTTTCTTCAAGTTCCTGAGACATCTCGCATAAGAGATCTTCGACGACTAGCGTTCCGACGATGAAATGGGTGTTTTGCATGTTGATACTCCAAGTTCTGTTTCTCTGGGTTTACTCGCGTGCCTAACCGAGCCGGTCTAGGAGTGACTCTGGACGTAAGTGTGTGTATCTAGCGAGCATTTGCAGAGTTTTGTGCCCCGAGATACTTGCCGCCTCTAATGGGTTGAGGCCTCTTTCGAAGAGACGAGATACGGCCTCATGGCGGAGGTCATGCCAGCGGAGATCCGAAATATTCAGTTTCTTCATGGCACGCTTCCAAACGCAGGTGACGGAATTCGCGGATGTGGCCAGAACTTGGCCGGTAAGGGCGCAATCCGGGTGTGCTATCTGGTAGGCATCATGAAGGGCTCGTAGTACTGTGACTGCTCTCGTCGATAGGGGGAGGGTTGCCGGCACGCCTTTGTTTCCGCTCTCGCGCTCAATCTTGGGAATGTGAATAAGGCGTTTTTCTAGGTTGACCCATTCCCACTGAAGCTTGAACAGTGTGCCCTGACGTAGGCTTGTTTCTATTGCAAGCGTGAATGCCGCAGCGGCGAACGAGTTGGCGCTTGCCTGCAGGTGAGCCAAAATTTGTTCATATTCGCCTGGAAGCAGTCGTCGTTCTCTCGCTCTGCTACCTCCTGGCTTGCGGATATTCTTCAGCGGATTGGGGAGTCCCTCCAGTCCCCATTCTTTGCGCGCGATTTCGAATAAATGGCTCACTAACTGGAGCTCTAGGCGAATCGTATTCTCGGCGCGTCCTAATGCTCTGCGCTGGTCTCGATATTGAGCAAAATCTGCTCCCCTAAGTCCGGCTAGTGTCTTGTAGGCCAAGTCAGTTTCAAGCCATCGATCAATGCGCCGCTCTTCCTGGTATGGATGGCGCTTATTCGGTACTACCTCTTTGCGATAGCGTTCTAGAGCCTGGCGAAGGGTGGTCTTCTCAGCTTCAGATTGATCGACGAAGGAGCCGGCATCCATGGCCGCCTCGATGCGCCGTGCTTCCTGTTGGGCTTTTTTGAGGGTGTCGAAGGTGTGATAGACAGGTTTGTGTCCGCGCCGTCGAATTTCGACGCGCCAGAACTCCCCGCGCTGCTGTATGTATGCCATTTCCAGTTCCCAAGTACGTTGATTGAACGCTTGGTCTGGATTTTCCGGTTCCGGCAGAATTCCGGCAAAGGCCAGTTTTTGAATAGGCAGCCCATAGCTATGGACGAAAAAAAAGCACCACGATTTCTCGTAAGTGCTTGATTTTCTTGCTGCAAATTCGTGGTAGGCCGTGCGGGACTCGAACCTGCGACCAACGGATTAAAAGTCCGCTGCTCTACCAACTGAGCTAACGACCCGAAAGACCGCTATTATAGGCAAACTCTATCGGCGGTGTCAACACTCCGGCCTCACAAACCATCGGCCATCGCATGTAACACCACAGCATCCGCCCGCTTCGCTTACTTGAGCGAGGCCATCCGTTCCTTGCCGGTCTGTGCGGCCGGGGTGTTCGGGTACTTGGCGATCAACTGTTCCAACGTTTTCTTGGCCGCTGCCTTGTCTTTCAGTTCAGCTTGCGAACTGGCGATGTTGAGCAGGGCGTCGGCCGCCTTGGGGTTGTCGGGATAATTCTTCACTACCACCTGCTGCGCAGCGATGGCGCCCTTGTAGTCGCGCTGGGCGTACAGGGCATTGCCTTGCCAGTATTGCGCCGAGGCGGCATAGCCGGATTGCGGATAGCGCTTCAGGAAGTCGGCAAAGGCATTGGCCGCGCCCTTGTAGTCGCCACCCTTGAATTGCGACAGGGCCGCATCATAGGCCTGCTGTTCGGATACGCCCACAGCCACGGTCTGGCCATCCACTTGCACCTGTTGCGGCTCCAGCTTGCGCAGGCGCGCGTCCAGGTCGACGTAGAAATCCTTCTGACGTTGCTGGGCGTTGGTAATCTCGTTGGTCAGCACCTCGATCTGGCCGCGCAGCGCCGCAATCTGGGATTGCAGGTTGTCGTTGCGGTCCGAGAGCGTCAGGACACTGTTCTTGTCAGCCTTGTTGGCGACGTCACGCTGCAGGGCTTCGATCTTGGAGCGGATGTCCAGGATGGCCTTGCGCGCCTCGTCATCATCAAACAGGCCGGCTCGGGCGGTAAGCGGTAAGAAAGCCGTGGCGGCCAGCAAGGCCGCCACGGTTACCGATTTCAGTTTGAAAGCGGTATGCATGACAATTATTGGTAAGCGATGTCAGCGCGACGGTTTTCAGCGTAGGCCGCTTCATCCTGGCCCAGTGCCTTCGGCTTTTCCTTGCCGAAGGAAACCGCTTCCACTTGTGCGTCGGACACGCCCAGCAGGACCAGGGCCTTGCGGACGGCTTCAGCACGCTTCTGGCCCAGAGCCAGGTTGTATTCGGCGCCGCCGCGATCATCGGTGTTGCCCTGGATGATCACCTTGCGGTCCTTGTGGGCCACCAGGTACTTGGCGTGGTTTTCGATGACGGTACGGTATTCCGGCTTGACGGTGTAGCTGTCGTAGTCGAAGTACACGCTACGCTTGGCCAGCACGCCTTGCGGGTCGTTCAGCGGATCGACCGAACCGGCGTTGACGGTGCCCACGGTGCGGGTGTCAGCGCCGTTGCTGGCGCCGGTCTGCACGGGGGCGTTGGCCTTGTCGTCCAGCTTGGTGGACGAGCAGGCAGCCAGCAGAACTGCGCTGGAAACGATGAGGGCGAAGGTACTGATAGTGCGCATTTTGGATTTCTCCTTGTCGTGATGAAAGCAATATTGGATTTCTTTATTTCATGAACGGACCCCAGGTCGGTTCCCTGATATCACCGGCCTGCGTCGTCAGACGCTGTTTGATTCGACCGTCGGTGGAAACGACGGCCAGGGATCCGCGACGACCAGATTCCGTCGCGTACATGATGTATTTGCCGTTGGGCGCAAAGCTGGGCGACTGGTCGCGGCTGCCGTCGGAGAGGCGAATCTCCTGGCCATTGGTCAGGTCCAGTGCATACAGCTGGAACAGGCCGTCGCGACGCGAGATGAAGGCCAGCGTCTTGCCGTCAGGCGAAATGCGGGGGCTGATGTTGTAGCTGCCATTGAAGGTGACGCGCTGGGGTGAGCCGCCATCCAGGCCCACCTTGTACACCTGCGGGCCGCCGCTGCGGTCGCTGGTGAAGTAGATGCTGCCGCCATCGGGCGAAAACTGCGGCTCGGTATCGATGCCGGCACTGTTGGTCAGGCGGCGCAGGCCCGAACCATCTGCATTGATGACGTAGACCTGGGTCAGGCCATCGCGCGTCAGCGCCACGGCCAGGCGCGAGCCGTCCGGCGACCAGGCCGGGGCCGAGTTGCTGCCCTTGAAGTTGGCCACGATGGAGCGCTGGCGCGTGACCAGGTTCTGGATGTAGACCACCGGCTTCTTCATCTCGAAGGAGACGTAGGCGACCTTGGTGCCATCAGGCGACCAGGCCGGGGAGATGATGGGCTCGTTGGAGCGCAGCGCCACCTGCGTGCCTTCACCATCGGCATCGGCCACTTCCAGGCGGTATTCATTGCCGGACTTGGTGACATAGGAAATACGGGTGGAGAAGATGCCGGGGATGCCGGTCAACTTCTGGTAGATGTCGTCGGCGATCTTGTGCGCGGTCAGGCGCAGCAGTTGCGGCTGGGCACCGATGGACAGGGCCGAGAGCTGGCTAGACTGCACCGTATCGAAGAGGCGATAACGCACATCGAAGCGGCCGTCGGCCAGGCGCGTGACGCTGCCCACGGCCAGTGCATTCGCACCGCGCTTCTGCCAGTCGGCATAGTTGATGGGCGAGGAATCCGACAGCGCATCGCCATTGTCGATCAGCTTGAAGACGCCGCTTCTGGCCAGGTCGGCCTTGACCACCGAGGTGATCTGCTGCGGCGCGGATTCTTCGCCGGGGAAGGCGGTGATGGCCACCGGAATCTGCGAGGCACCCACGCCGGTGATCTCGAAGCGCAGCTGCGCCTGCGAGGCCGGAGCGAAGGACAGGCCGGCCACCGCCACGGTGGCAGCGGCGATGCGCGTCAGACTCAGGGTCAGGTAACGGGTTTTAATCATCGTTTACTGATCTTTCGGATAATGGGTGAATGTGAAGCTGGACGGTACCTTGCCATCCGTGTCGGCCGGGAAGGGCTGCGACTTCATGACGGCAGTACGCACGGCTTCGTCGAAGCCCGGGACGCCTGAAGGCTTGTTCACACGCACGCTGCGTACTGTCCCGTCCGGGAACAATTCGACAGTGTACTCCCCGGCAGGGTTTCCGCTGACGTCGCTGTTGTCGAAGACCGTGTTGCTCTTGATCTTGGCGCGCAACTTGTTGGCGTAGTTGGGGCTGCCCTTCGGACCCTGCGACTTCTCGGCCGTGCCGGTGCCACCGGTGGCACTGGTGGCCTGGCCCATCATGCGCTTCAAGTCTTCCTGGCGACGCTGTTCAGCGGCCTTGGCGTCGGCCGCAGCTTGCTGCTGTTTCTTCTTGTCGGCAGCCTGCTTCTCGGCGTCGGCCTTCTTCTTGGCTTCTTCTTCCTTCTGCTTTTCTTCCTTCAACTTCTTCTGCTTGTCGGCTTCCAGCTTTTCCTTCTTCTCGCGTT
The DNA here is from genome assembly GCF_037076565.1 of Herbaspirillum sp. DW155. Taxonomy (NCBI): domain Bacteria; kingdom Pseudomonadati; phylum Pseudomonadota; class Betaproteobacteria; order Burkholderiales; family Oxalobacteraceae; genus Herbaspirillum; species Herbaspirillum sp. DW155. The sequence goes on from NZ_AP029028.1 coordinate 1,179,886, forward strand.
CAGCCTTGTCCTTTTCGGCCTGTTCCTTCTTTTCGCGCTCGGCCTTTTCCTTCTCGGCCTTGAGCTTGTCGGCCTTTTCCTGCTCTTCCTTGCGCTTCTTTTCCTTCTCCTTCTGCAAGGCGATATCGGGTTTCTCGACCTTGGGTTCGTCGATCACCTTGGGCGGAACGGGCTTGGGTTCAGGTTGCGGCTGGGGTTGCGGCTTGGGCGGCTCCACCACCGGATCAGGTTCCGGCTGCGGCGGCGTAGGCAGCGGCGCGGCTTCCTTGTATTGCGGATCCCAGATCTCGGCTTCCACCGTCAGCGGCGTTTCGCTCTGCCAGCGGATCCCGATCCAGAAGAACAGGAACAAGGCCACGTGCATCACCAGCGCCAGCGTGATGGCGCGCCAGCGGCCGGGCGGCTTGGGGATGGTGTAGTGTGCGTTATCGCTCATATCACTCGGCTGTGCGCTTACTTGGTGGCCAGGCCGACCCGCGCGATTCCTTGTTTCTTGGCTTCCGAGATGACCTGCACCACGTCGTCGTACTTGATGTCCTTGTCGGCCGAAATCATCACCGCCAGGTCGGGATTGTCTTCATGCAGATGGCGCAGGCGCTCGGCCAGGTCGGTCTTGCCGGTCACGGTCTCGGCTTTCTTGCCGCCGCTCTTGGGGCCATTGATGCGGATGGTGGCCTGGGCGTTGGGCTTCAAGGCAATCTCGATGTAGTCCGACGGAGGCTGCGTGGACTTGCCCGCCGTGGGCAGGTTGATCACGCTGGGATTGGTGATCGGCGTGGCCACCATGAAGATGATGAGCAGCACCAGCATCACGTCGATGTAGGGCACGACGTTGATCTCGGACTTGAACTTGCGGGGACGGCCCCCGCGCATCGATGAGCCAGCCATTAGCGTGCCTGACGTTGCAAGATGTTGGAGAACTCTTCGATGAAGCTTTCGAAGCGGATCGCCAGACGGTCGATGTCATGCGAATAGCGGTTGTAAGCGACCACCGCCGGGATCGCCGCGAACAGGCCGATGGCGGTGGCGATGAGGGCTTCGGCAATGCCCGGGGCCACAGCCGCCAGGGTCGCCTGCTGCACGTTGGCCAGGCCGCGGAAGGCGTTCATGATGCCCCAGACGGTGCCGAACAGGCCCACGTAGGGGGAGACCGAACCCACCGAGGCCAGGAAGGCCAGGTGCGATTCCAGTGCATCCATCTCGCGCTGATAGGCTGCGCGCATGGCGCGGCGGGCGCCGTCCAGCAGCAGGCCGGGATCGACCGCACCGCCACGGGCTGCCACCGAGGCCTTGGCCTTGGTGAATTCACCCATGCCGGCCTGGAAGATGCGTTCCAGCGCGCCACCGGCGCCACCGGCCTTGCGGCGGTTGGACAGGGCGTCCTGGTACAGCGCCGAGAGGTTGCCGCCGGACCAGAAGACGCGCTCGAATTCCTCGGTCTGCACGCGGGCCGAGCGGATGGTGAACATCTTGCGGAAGATGTAGGTCCAGCTGGTGACCGAGGCCGACAACAGCAGCAACATCACCAGTTGCACCAGGACGGACGCGTTTGCGATCAGTGAAATGAAGGACAGGTCTTGTGTGACATTCATGGGAAAGTGTGGCGGCTTGGAGGCGGCGTTTGGATAGTCGAGAGTTAAAAATCTTTTGTTTTGTTCAGTTGGCGTGCAGGCAATACGAAACAAAAGACGGCAAATACGGACAGAAGTTTTCCCTGCGGCAGATCGTCCCAGCCGGCGAGAGCGGCCTGCAGGCAGGCGCGGATCCCTGTGCCATAAAGGCGCGGATGAGCTTTTCCGTTGACATCATGCGGCCTTCTTGATGCAAGTCAGCACTTCGTCAGGAATCGGGCGGGGCCGGAAAGTGGCCTGGTCCACGCAGACGACGGTGATGCTGCCGCGGGCCAGCAGCCTGGGTTCGCCGTCCCCCGACGGCAGGCGCCAAGCCTCCTGGATGAATTGCATGGAAGCATTTCGAAGTTTTTCGACCACGACGGTCAGGCGGAGTTCATCGTCCAGGCGGGCCGGCGAGAGATAGTCGACGCTGGTGTTCCTGACCACGAAGAGGGCGCCGGTGGTCTCGGCCAGGTGCTGTTGCTGGAAACCGAAGGAGCGCAGCCATTCCGTCCGCGCGCGCTCGAAGAACTTCAGGTAGTTGGCGTAGAAGACCACGCCTCCGGTGTCGGTATCTTCGTAATAGACCCGGATGTTCCAGTCGAATGGACTACTGGCGGCACTCATATGCTTCTTGTTATTGGGAAATCTGCTGTGGCAGCGGAGAAAGAATCAGAAAAAATGAATCAAGGACTCAGGATGATGCCGGTCAGCAAGCCGGCCGGTTGGCTACCGGCCGCTGCCTGAAGAACTTGCCAGTCAGCCAAGCAAACAGCTACGGGAGGCGTTCTTGCTGCGCCAGGGCGCCGTCGGCAAAAACGCCATTCTACCCCATCCCTTACTGTTTGCGCTTGATGTTGAAGGGGCTGAAGCCCTGGCAGGTCGGCATCAGTTCCATGTAATTGATGTTCACATGGGCGGGCATGGTGGCGACCCAGAAGGCGGCTTCTGCGATGTCTTCGGCCGTCAGCGGGGTGGTTCCTTCATATACCTTGGCCGCGGCGCTATCGTCGCCCTTGAAGCGCACGTTGGAGAACTCGGTGCCGCCGCACAGGCCGGGGGCCAGGTTGGTGGCGCGCACGCCGGTGCCCACCAGGTCGGCGCGCAGGTTCAGGGTGAACTGGTCGACGAAGGCCTTGGTGGCGCCGTAGACGTTGCCGCCCGGGTAGGGGTAGGCACCGGCCACCGAGCCCAGGTTGATGATGGTGCCGCTGCCGCGCTTGACCATTTCCGGCAGCAGGGCGTGGGTGATGGTGACCAGGCCCTTGACGTTGGTGTCGATCATGGTTTCCCAGTCCGACAGCGCCACTTCATGGGCCGGGCCCAGGCCCAGTGCCAGGCCGGCGTTGTTGATGAGCACGTCGACCTGCTTCCATTCACCCGAGAGGCTGGCCAGGCCGGCGTTGATCGATTCCTTGCTGGTCACGTCCAGCACGAGGGGCAGGATCTTGTCGGCACCCAGCTCCTTGACCAGATCATCCAGGCGCTCCTTGCGGCGACCGGCGGCGATCACCTTGTGACCGTTGCCGGCAAATTTGCGCGCCATGGCGGCGCCGAAGCCTGCAGTTGCTCCGGTAATCAAGACGACCATCTTTTGATTCTCCTGTTATGTGGCAGTTGGGGGGGGCTGGGCGGGCAGTGGCATCGCAAGTTGCGCAAGCCTTCATGCCAGTGCCGGGAATAAAACGAAATTGTAGCCGAAAGCCGCTTTTTACGAGGGAGGGCTCGCTTTTTCCTTCATTTCGCCCTGGAGCGGCGCTGTTGCGAAGCCGCCATGGTTCTTGCCCAAATCGCCCCGTTTCACTACAATGCGCTCACCATTTCGTCTCACGTGACTGGCGAAACGCCGCGTAAAACCGGCCAAGATGGGGATCCATCGGGAAGCGTGAGATTTCAACAGCCGTGCGCCTGGGCAGCCGAATGGACAGTACGACTGAGGCTGCCCGCACTCCCACACCATTTTCTGGCCCTCATTCGATTTCGGAAGTCGAGCTACCGGCATGTCCGCATCCTGCCGGTGACACGATCTTCGGCCGCAGCTCATCAATTTGGAGAAACACCATGTTTGACAAGAACCAGACTCTCTCAAAAGTCGATCCCGACCTGTGGTCTGCCATCCAGAAGGAAAACACCCGCCAGCAGGATCACATCGAGCTGATCGCGTCCGAAAACTACACCTCGCCGGCCGTGATGGAGGCGCAAGGTTCGCAGCTGACCAACAAGTACGCCGAAGGCTATCCGGGCAAGCGCTACTACGGTGGCTGCGAATACGTGGACGTGGCCGAACAGCTGGCCATCGACCGTCTGAAGGCCCTGTTCGGCGCCGAAGCCGCCAACGTGCAACCGAACTCCGGTTCCCAGGCCAACCAGGGCGTGTTCTTCGCCATGTTGAAGCCGGGCGACACCATCATGGGCATGTCGCTGGCAGAAGGCGGTCACCTGACCCACGGCATGGCGCTGAACATGTCGGGCAAGTGGTTCAACGTGGTCTCCTACGGCCTGAACGAAAAGGAAGAAATCGACTACGAGGCCATGGAACGCCTGGCCCGTGAGAAGAAGCCCAGGCTGATCATCGCTGGCGCCTCGGCTTACTCGCTGCGCATCGACTTCGAGCGCTTCGCCAAGATCGCCAAGGAAGTCGGCGCCTACTTCATGGTCGACATGGCCCACTACGCCGGCCTGATCGCCGCTGGCGTGTACCCCAACCCGGTGCCCTTCGCCGACTTCGTGACCTCGACCACCCACAAGTCCCTGCGCGGTCCGCGCGGTGGCGTGATCCTGATGAAGGCCGAGCATGAGAAGGCCATCAACTCGGCCATCTTCCCCGGCATCCAGGGTGGTCCGCTGATGCACGTGATCGCGGCCAAGGCCGTGGCCTTCAAGGAAGCGGCTTCGCCCGAATTCAAGGCCTACCAGCAGCAAGTGGTGAAGAATGCCGACGTGCTGGCCAAGACCCTGATCAAGCGCGGCCTGCGCATCGTCTCAGGCGGCACCGAGTCGCACGTGATGCTGGTGGACCTGCGTCCGAAGGGCCTGACCGGCAAGGAAGCCGAAGCCATCCTGGGTTCGGCCCACATGACCTGCAACAAGAACGGCATCCCCAACGATCCGGAAAAGCCATTCGTGACCTCCGGCATCCGCCTGGGCAGCCCGGCCATGACCACCCGTGGTTTCAAGGAAGCCGAAGCCGAGAAGGTCGGCAACCTGATCGCCGACGTGCTGGACAACCCGCACGACGCCGCCACCATCGAGCGCGTCAAGGCCGAAGTGAAGAAGCTGACCGACGCCTTCCCGGTCTACGGCTGATTGGTGTTGGCAGGGCCGGCCCGTTGCGGGCCGGCATGAAGTTTCCTGCCAAAATCGGGAAAATTGAAAAGTTGGTCCTGACGGCGCCCGTTCCTGCGGGCGCCGTCGCTTATCTGCACTACCATACGATGGTCCTGGCGGGACGGCGATGCAATACTCCGGGCTTCGCCCTGGCCGCGCCGATCTGCGGCATCGAAGTCACGAGGGGCTTGCCCTCATTGTCCAGCTCATCCAGCTCAATCACATCACTGCCACCATGAAGTGCCCATTCTGCAATCACGAAGACACCCCGGTGCTGGATACGCGCCTGTCCGAGGACGGCCATTCGATCCGACGCCGCCGCCGCTGCGGCAATTGCGACAAGCGCTTCACGACCTATGAACGTATCGAGCTGACCATGCCGGTGATCGTGAAGAAGAATGGCAGCCGCACCGACTTCGATCCGGCCAAGCTGCGCGGCAGTCTCATGCTGGCCCTGCGCAAGCGCCCGGTGTCGGCCGAGGCGGTGGACATGGCCATCCAGAGCATCCAGGACAAGTTGCTGCAAAGCGGCGAGCGCGAGGTCATGTCGGGACAGGTGGGGGAGCTGGTGATGCGCGAACTGAAGCGCCTGGACAAGATCGCCTACATCCGATTTGCCTCGGTCTACAAGAGCTTCGAGGATGTGACCGAATTCCAGGATGCCATCGATGAAGTGGGGCTGGAGCGCAAGGCGGCCAAGAAGCGGGAGAGCTGACGCCAGCGTGGCCGGGTGCATGAATGCATGCACTTTTCTGATCCACTCACAAGGTAAACAGGCATAAAAAAACGGCTGCAGATGCAGCCGTTTTCCTTGAATCAAGTCCCGCCTGTGCCGCTGTGCCGGCATCCTGAACCTGACGGTTCAAGTTGGCTGCAGTAGTTCAATTTCGGGTTCATCGGACTAGCGACGCTCACGCCCATCGAACGATCCCACAGCCTATGCTCGTAAATGGTTCAAGGAATATATGGCAATCGCGAACACGGCAGGAGTACGAAGTCTAACCCATTCAGGGTTCTCCTCCAAGACCTTCGCCGAAAATAAGTCCACGATTTTGTAACCGGATTTTCGATGCATCAGTGGAGCCGGGCAAGGAAGCAAAAATGGCTGCGCAAGGCAGCCATTTTTCTTTGCAGCGTGTAGAGCATGTCCGCTGTCAGCATCATGCTGACGACATGCTCAGAACAGTTTTTCCTGCGGTGCCAGCGCCTGGTCCACCACCTCGGTGATGGCGGCGATCTGCTGCTGCCACTGGGCAATGGTGAGGCCGGCAAACGGGCCTTCGGCGCGTTGCATGCTCAGCAACTCGGCGGCGATGCCCAGGCCTGCCATCACGGCGATACGGTCGGTGCCCTTGATGCGACCGGCGTCGCGGATGGCGCGCATCTTCTGGTCGAGATAGGCCACTGCGTGATGCAGCGCAGCCTGTTCGCCTTCCTGGCAGGCCAGCGTGTAGGACTGGCCCATGATCATGGCGTTGATCTGGATGGTGCTCATGCAGCCTCCTCATCGGCCGCAGCCGTCTCTTCCTCGGCGGCTACCGGCAGTTGCGCCAGGACGGCGGCCACGCGCTCGTAGGCTTGATCCACGCGGGTGGCGAGGGTGGTGTTGTCTTCGGAGAGCAGTTTGACTTTCCGGCGCAGCTCGGCATTTTCTTCGCGCAGGCCTTGGGCCAGCTGGGCGAGCTGTGTGACTTTTTCAGCCAGTTGCAGGAATTCGGAACTCATGTGTTGATTTGTTCGCAGGAGTGGGGTGACGCTGGCGGGCACCAGCATTTGTCAGAGATGTTCAGGATGACCAGTGCTCAATCGTTCAATTATAAGCGTATTGCCGCGCCACCTGAACAAGAACGGCCGCACGCAGCGGCCGGATGGGTTGGTCCGCGCGGCCCGGGTTTGGTTCCCCGGCGCCGCTCGCCGGGGGCTATTCGCTGCGCCGCGTGGCCTGGCCGTGCATGCGCATGTAGCCCTGTTGCAGTACGAAGTTGTCGAAGGCGGTCATCAGAGGATGATATTTCTCGCTGTTGCGCTCCAGTTGCATCAGCGCGTAGCCGGTGGCTTCGAGGGTGGCCAGTTGCTCGGGCTTGTGCGACTTGCGGATGGTGTAGCGCGAGGTCGGGGTGTCGATCAGCATCATGCGCGGCAGGCTTTGCAGCATCGGATTTTCGAACAGCATCTTGCGGCTCTTGCGCCAGGTGCCGTCGAGGATCACCAGGCGGATGCGCTTGAGGGGTTCCTGCTTGTCCACCGTCATGGTGCGCGCATCGAAATAGCGGGTCTCGGCGGTGCAGGCGTCATCCGTGTAGAGCAGGACGGGATGCACGGTTTCGCTGGGGGGAACGCCACGCAGGCGGGACGGCGCGTGCAGCATCGCATGCAGTTCTTCGGGATCGAACACCGAGCCCACCACCAGCTTGCTGTAGGGCAGGCTCAGGTGCAGCAGGCGCACGCTGTTCTTGGCGTTGCTCACTTCGAGCGGATGCTGCAGGATCAGCACATCGATGGCGTGGTCGATGGGAGAGGTCCAGTGGCAAATGCATGCCGTCAGTGCCCTCTGGCAGATGGGACAGAGCAATCTGCGGGCCAGTTGTTGATCGTGGTGGGAAACCAAAATGTCAGCCTTCTGTAGTTTAGCGATTGTCACCTGGCAGAACGGCGGGGCGGCGGGGCACAAGTTTGCGCGCTCCGCTACCAGGTGATGAACCCGTTCTTCGTGGGCCGTAGATTGGACTCAGTACTGCCATACGTCAATCGACATAAAGCGAAGAAATTCTCGATTTTTGCGGAAATGTGGTTGGCATTTTGCTGATTCGGGTTTGCAGCCCTTGCGCTGGCCCATGTCATGAGACATGCTGGAAAGCTTTGCTGCAGGCGTCTCCCAGCCTGCGACGACCAGTCGATCCGTCTCATACCTTCAGGAAATCTTCCCGTCCCCCGAGCCAGCGTGCCAGATGGCGATCCACAATGTCAGGTGCGTGCTGCAGCAGGGCCTGGGCGGTATCGCGGGCCTTTTCCACCAGCCACTGGTCGGTTGCCAGATCGGCAAAGCGCAGCATGGCCTCGCCCGATTGCCTTGCCCCGAGGAATTCCCCCGGTCCGCGGATATCCAGGTCGCGCCGCGCAATCTCGAAGCCATCGGTGGTCTCGCGCATGGTCGCCAGGCGTTGCTTGGCGGTGCCCCCCAGCGGTCCCTGGTACAGCAGCAGGCACACGCTGGCCGCTGATCCCCGTCCCACGCGTCCGCGCAGCTGGTGCAGCTGCGACAGGCCGAAACGCTCGGCATGCTCGATCACCATCAGCGAGGCATTGGGCACGTCCACACCGACTTCGATGACGGTGGTGGCCACCAGCAGGTGGATCGCGCCCCGGCTGAAGCCTTCCATGACGATCTGCTTTTCCACCGGCTTCATGCGGCCGTGTACCAGGCCGATCTGCAGGTCCGGCAGCGCGGCCGAGAGGGCGGCATGGGTATCGGTGGCGGTCTGCAATTGCAGGGCTTCGGATTCCTCGATCAGCGGGCAGACCCAATAAATCTGCTTGCCTTCCAGCGCCGCGGCATGGACCCGTTCGATGACTTCATCACGGCGGTTCTGGTCGATCACGCGGGTGACGATGGGCGAGCGTCCTGGCGGCAATTCATCGATCACCGACACTTCGAGGTCGGCGTAATAGGTCATGGCCAGGGTGCGTGGAATCGGGGTGGCCGACATCATCAGCTGGTGCGGCACGGCCGGTGCATCGCGGTCGGCGGCGTTGAAGCTCTTGTTGCGCAGGGCCAGGCGTTGGCCTACGCCGAAGCGATGCTGTTCATCTACGATCACCAGCCCCAGGTTCTCGAACTGCACCGTGTCCTGGATCAGCGCATGGGTGCCGATGACCAGGCGCGCAGTGCCGGATTCGATGTGGGCCAGGGCTTCGGTCTTTTCCTTTTTCTTCTGGCTGCCGGAGAGCCAGGCCACGCCGACGTTGAGCGGTTCCATCCAGGCGGCGATCTTGCGGAAATGCTGTTCGGCCAGGATTTCGGTGGGCGCCATCAGCACCGCCTGGCAGCCGCTGTCGATGGCCTGGGCGGCGGCCAGTGCGGCTACCACCGTCTTGCCGCTGCCGACGTCGCCCTGCAGCAGGCGCTGCATGGGGAAGGACTGGCGCAGGTCGGCGCGAATTTCTTCCAGCACCCGCTGTTGCGCGCCGGTCAGCTGGAAGGGCAGGATCTTCGTCAGTTCCTCGGTGATGCGTCCGCTCACCGGCAGGGCGCGCGAGGTCTTGGCACGGCGCGCGGCCTGGGCGCGCTTCAACGACAGTTGCTGGGCCAGCAGTTCATCGAACTTCATGCGGATCCAGGCGGGGTGGGAACGTTCGATCAATGCATGTTCATCCACGTCCGGCGGCGGATTGTGCAGCAGCCGCACCGAGGGCTCGAAGGCGGCCAGATTCAGCGTTTGCAGCATCGAGGGCGGCAGCGTGTCGCTCCAGTCCAGGCGGCTCATGGCATTGGCGATGGCCTTGCGCAGATAGGCCTGGGAGAGCCCTTCACCGGCCGGATAGACCGGCGTGAGCACGTCCGGCAAGGGCGCGCCTTCATTGACCACCTTGTAGGAAGGGTGGACCATCTCGGCGCCGAAAAAGCCGTGCCGCAATTCGCCGCGCACCCGCACACGCGTGCCTTCGGCCAGTTGCTTGGTCTGGCTGCCGTAGAAATTGAGAAAACGCAGGGTCAGCTGGCCGCTGTCGTCGCCCATGGTCACGATCAATTGCCGACGCGGGCGGAACTGCACCTCGCAGGAGGTCACCACGCCTTCCACCTGCACCGTCTGCAAGCCGCGCATGGAGGCTTCGGCAATGCTCATGAGGGTGGTTTCATCCTCGTAGCGCAGCGGCAGGTGCAATACCAGGTCCATGTCATTGTGCAGGCCCAGCCTGGCCAGCTTGTTTTCGGGCTTGGCGGCCGGCTTGGCGGTGGATGCGGCTTTCTTCTTCGTGGCCGGCGGGCTGGTTTTCTTCGCGGTAGCGGGCATGCGGTCGGCGTGATAGGGACGGAGGGCCATTCAGGCTAGTCGCACGCGCATATGGGAAAAACGCGCAGACAGCGTAAAATAGCGGGTTACGCTATTTTACTGTGATTATTTACAGTATCAATCCCGCCGGCAACACTTCTTGCCCGGGACGCGCCGCCGCTCAGGCGCCCTGAGCGCCGCTGCACGCACTGCCTCCATCATTATTTTGCAAGCATGTACTCTCTTTCCGATTTCGATTTCGAGCTCCCGCCCGAGCTGATCGCCCAGACCCCGCTGCCCGAGCGCAGCGCCTCGCGCCTGCTGCAGGTACAGGGCGCGCAACTGACCGACCGCCGTTTCTCCGATATCGTGGAGTTGCTGCAACCCGGCGACCTGCTGGTCTTCAACGATACCCGCGTCATCAAGGCGCGCCTGTTCGGGGTGAAGGAAACCGGCGGCAAGATCGAGGCGCTGGTCGAGCGCATCCTTGATCCGCGCACCGTCCACGCCCAGGTGCGCGCCTCCAAGTCGCCCCCACCGGGCACCCGCATCCGCCTGGCTGATGCCTTCGATGTGACCGTAGGTGAACGTTTCGGCGAATTCTACACATTGCACTTCCCTGAGGATGCCTTCGAGCTGCTGGAGCAATACGGCAGCCTGCCGCTGCCGCCCTACATCGACCACGAGGCCGATGCCTATGACGAGACGCGCTACCAGACCGTCTACGCCAGGGAGCCCGGCGCCGTGGCTGCACCGACGGCCGGCCTGCACTTCGATGAAGCCCTGCTGCAGCAACTGACCGCGCGTGGCGTCAGGCAAGCCTTCGTGACTCTGCACGTGGGCGCCGGCACCTTCCAGCCGGTGCGGGTGGAAGATCTGTCCCAGCACAAGATGCACAGCGAGTGGTACACCATCTCGCCCGAAACGGTGGAGGCCGTACGCGCCACCAAGGCGGCGGGCCGCCGCGTGATCGCGGTGGGTACCACCAGCATGCGCGCGCTGGAGTCGGGCTCGCAGAGTGGCCAGCTCAAGGCCGGCAGCGATGACACGCAGCTCTTCATCACGCCCGGCTACACCTTCAAGACCGTGGATCAGCTGGTCACCAACTTCCACCTGCCCAAGTCGACTCTGCTGATGCTGGTGTCGGCCTTCGCCGGCTATGAACACATCCGCGCGGCCTATGCGCACGCCATCGCACAGAAGTATCGTTTCTTCAGCTATGGCGATGCCATGCTGCTGACCCGTACCTGAGAAACCTGAACAAGAAACCCGAGAGCACCATGCTGGAATTCACCCTGCTGAAAACTGACGGAAAGGCCCGCCGCGGCCGCGTCAAACTGAACCACGGCACCGTCGAGACGCCCATCTTCATGCCGGTCGGCACCTATGGTTCGGTCAAGGCCATGTCGCCGCTGGAGCTGAAGGAAATCAACGCCCAGATCATCCTCGGCAATACCTTTCACCTGTGGCTGCGCCCGGGGTTGGAAGTGGTCAGCAAGTTCGGTGGCCTGCACAAGTTCATCGGCTGGGACAAGCCCATCCTGACCGACTCCGGCGGCTTCCAGGTGTTTTCGCTGGGCGAGATGCGCAAGATCACGGAAGAGGGCGTGCACTTTGCTTCACCCATCAATGGCGACCGCCTGTTCCTCTCGCCGGAAATCTCCATGCAGATCCAGCGCGTGCTCAATTCGGATATCGTCATGCAGTTCGACGAATGCACGCCCTACGAGATCGACGGCCGTCCCGCCACCCGCGAAGAAGCCGGCAAGTCCATGCGCATGTCGCTGCGCTGGGCCAAGCGTTCCAAGGATGAATTCGATCGCGGCGAGAATCCCAATGCGCTCTTCGGCATCGTCCAGGGCGGCATGTTCGAAGGACTGCGCGATGAATCGCTGGCCGGCCTGGAAGAACTGGGCTTCGATGGCTTTGCCATCGGCGGCCTCTCGGTGGGTGAGCCCAAGGAAGACATGATGCGCGTGCTGGAGCACGTCGGCCCGCGCCTGCCGGCCGACAAGCCGCACTACCTGATGGGCGTGGGTACGCCGGAAGACCTGGTGGAAGGCGTCGCCAACGGCGTGGACATGTTCGATTGCGTCATGCCCACCCGCAATGCGCGCAACGGCTGGATCTTCACGCGCTATGGCGACGTCAAGATCAAGAACGCCAAGTACAAGAACGATGACCGGCCCTTCGACGAAAGCTGCGACTGCTACGCCTGCAAGAACTTCTCGCGCGCCTACCTGCACCACCTGCATCGCGCCGGTGAAATCCTGGGCGCGCGCATGAATACGGTCCATAACCTGCACTACTACCTGCAACTGATGCAGGAGATGCGCGACGCCATCGATGCCGGCACCTTCCAACATTTCGTGAAGACATTCAAGGAAGACCGCGCCCGCGGCGTGGACTGATCTCCTCGCAGGACATCAGTCCATCAGCGATGGCGCACCCGCTGCGCCGTCGCCGCCAGCCGCAGCAGTGCTTCCCACAACTGCGCCGGTGCCACCGGCTTGTGCAGCACCGGAATGCCGCTCTGGCTGGCTTCGCGCAGCCGCGCCGGGGCCGTATCGCCGGTGATCAGGAGCGCGCCGATGTCTCTTCCGCTGGCCCGCCGCACGGCCGCAATGGCCTCGGTGCCGTTGCGGTACGCGCGCAGGCGATAGTCGCTGATGACCACATCGAAGGCGTGGGAGCGCGCCAGCGCTTCGGCTTCTTCCAGGCTGTCTACCTCGATGCTGTGACAGCCCCACTGCGCCAGCAAGTGGGCCATGCTGTCGCGCACGCGCCGGTCGTCGTCCACCAGCAGGATGCGCAAGCCTTGCAGATCGCGTTCCATCAGGCCTGCCGGCGTCGGTGCCGGTGCTTGTGCCGGCAGCGGTGTGGTGGCTAAGGGCAGTTTGAGCTTGAACACGCTGCCCCGTCCGGGCCGCGACTGCACCGTCAGTTCCAGCCCCTGCCGCCGGGCCAGACCCTCGGCGATGGCCAGGCCCAGTCCCATGCCCTTGTTGTGATCGCGTTCGGGATTGCCCAGCTGGTGGAACTCGCGGAAGATTTCCTGCTGCTGTGCCGGGGCAATGCCGATGCCGGTATCCCACACCTCCAGCCACACTTGCGGACCGCGCCGGCGGCAAGCCACCAGCACGCCGCCGCGCTCGGTGTAGCGGATCGCATTGGAAACCAGGTTGCGCAGGATCAGTTCGGTCAGCGCAGCATCGGCATAGGCCACTGCTTCACTCTCGCGCAGACGGAACACCAGGCCCTTGGCTTCGGCTTGCGTAGCCATCTCGCGGCTGATGCGATGGATCAGCGCCTGCGGGCGGAAGGGCGCGGGCTGCGGCGTGACCACGCCGGCTTCGATGCGGGAATAATCCAGCAGGGTATGCAGCATCTCGGCGCAGTTGTCGGCGGCATTGCGCAGGCGGCTCACCACGTCGCGCTGCATGGGGTCCAGCGGCGTATTGGCCAGTACTTCCAGGAACAATCCCTGGGCATGGATAGGCTGGCGCAGGTCGTGGCTGGCACCGGCCAGGAAGCGCGACTTGGCGGCATTGGCCTGTTCGGCCTGCTGCAGGGCTTGCCGGGTTTTCTCGGACTGGCGTTGCAGACGCTCGATCAGCGCATTGTTTTCGAAACGCAGCATGATGGCCGCCCTGGCCGCGCGCCCGCTGTTGCGCGCCTGCACCAGCAGCGAAGCCACGTAGAGCAGGGCAGCGATGGCCAGGACCTGCAGCGAGGCTTCGCGGGTATGCCAGGCGCTGGTGGCCAGCATGCCCAGCTCCACCAGGCAGAACGAGACGAAGGCCGGCATCACCGGCGAGAGGATGGACATGGAGTTGCCCGCCACCCCGGCCAGCACGCCGATGACCAGGATGCTGCCACCCGGGCTGGCGGTATCGAGCGCCAGCGGGGCCAGCCAGCCCCAGGCGGCGCCATCGATGCCATGCAAAAGGATCAGGCGGCGCTTGATCCGGGCGATGTTGCCCGGCGTAATCTCGGTCGCCAGCAAACGCCGCGCATCGGCATAGTCGAACAGCTTGGAGGCGATGACACCACCGGCCCAGGCCAGCAGCGGCAAGAGCCCGGCATTGTCGCGCAGTGCGTACGCCACCAGCAGCGCGACCAGGATGCCGGGCAGGACTGAACTGCCGAGGTTGCCGCACAAGAGCCGGATCTGTTCGACCCGCACGCGGTGCAGGGTGTCTTCTCCCAGCGCCGCTTCTTCGGAGGAAGAGGCCGAAGAAGACGATGAGCCCGACGAGGCCAGCCAGCCCTGGCGCGCCATCTCAGCTCACCAACCCGCGTCGGCGCGCTGCGAAGGCGGCCTCGGCGCGGTTGTCCACGTCCAGCGCCAGCAGGATCGCCTGGACATGGCCACGAATGGTGTTTTCCGACAGATTGAGGCGGCGCCCGATGGCCTTGTTGGTCAGCCCCTGGCTGAGCAGTCCCAGCACCTCATACTGGCGCGGCGTGAACTGCGGTTTGCCGGCGCCATCGGCGCTCGCGCTGTCCGGGGGCAGGGGATGACGCCCGGTGGCCACTTCCAGCAAGACCTGCAGGATGTGTTCGGCGGTGGCCGCCTTGGAGACGAAGGCCGCCGCGCCGCGCCGCGTGGCTTCGCGCACGGTCTCGTCGGTATCGTCGGCCGACAGGATGATCACCGGTACCTGCGGCCACTTGCGCGCCAGCACCGACATGCCGTCGATGCCATTGAGCCCGCCCAGCTGGATGTCGAGCAGCACCAGGTCCGGCATCTGGCTGTCCTCCAGGCGCATGGCATCCTCCAGCGAGGCGGCCTCGGCAATGTTGGCGTGCGGCAAGGCGGCCTGCAGGACCAGCCGCAGGCCGGAACGAAAGAGTGCGTGATCGTCGATGATCAGAAGACGTGAAGTCGGCATGTTTGGAAACCCTCCCGCAGCCGCTATCGCAATCCGTACCGGCCTTTGGAAACTGTTTTTGTTGTGCCGTGATTCTACGCTGTTGTGAAGGATTGAGCCGGAGCATGGCGCCGCCCGTTGCGCTGGCTCAAGCCGCCTCTTCGAGGCAGAGGGTGAACAGGCTGCCGGCGCCGGCCTGGCTTTGCACGCTGATGGTGCCCCCCATCAGATTGGCCAGCTTCTGGCTCAGGTACAGGCCCTGGCCCATGCCGTCATGCCTGCGTGAGGCCGTGGCGTCGAGCTGGGTAAAGGCGCGAAACAGTTTTCGCTGATCCTCTTCGCTGATGCCGCAGCCGCTGTCGCGCACCTCGATCCAGCTGGTGAGGCCCGCCGCATGGCGTTGCTGGCGCAGCTTGACCTGCACCTGGCCGCGCTCGGTGAACTTGATGGCGTTGCTCACCAGGTTCAGCAGGATCTGCGTCAGTGCGCGGCGGTTGGCGTGGATGCGGACCTCTCCCGTGTAGGCAGCGAGATTGAGCTGCAAGCCCTTTTTGATCGCAGCCGGACGCAAGACCGCCACCGCTTCCTCGATCAGCTCGGAACAGAGCAGGGCCTCGGGGATCAGGTCGGCTTCCTCGGCTTCCATGCGGGAGACGTCCAGCAGACTCGTGATCAGTTCCAGCAGGTGCTGGGCACTCTCATGCACGGTCTGCAACTGTTGCTCCTGCTCGGCCGTCAGCGGCCCGCCCATGCGCGTGAGCAGGATTTCGGTGAAACCGAGGATGGCATTGAGGGGCGTGCGCAGTTCATGCGAGGTATTGGCCAGGAAGCGGTTGCGCGACTCCACCGCGTCCAGCAGGGCGCGATTCTTCTCGGCCAGGTCTTCTTCGATGCGCTTGCGGTCGCTGATGTCGCGCACGGCAATCATGAGGAAGGTCTCGCCTTCGATGACCAGCGGACTCAGGCTGACATCGACCGGGAATTCGCTGCCATTGCGCTTCTTGCCGCACAGCTCGGGCGTGGTATTGCTGGCCGGCGCCGCCGTGCCGCAGAGGTAGTCGACCAGGTTCTGCGCATGCATGGCCAGGAAGCGCGCCGGGACCAGCACGTCGATGGCGCGTCCGGTCAGCTCGCCCACTTCCCAGCCGAACAGCTCGCCTGCCCGGCGATTGGCCAGTACCACGCGGTCCAGTGCATTGACCACGATGATGCCGTCAGGCAGCCAATCGTAGAGTCCGTGGACACTGGCGGCAATCAGGCTGATATCGCGCTGTACGGTGGCCTCACTGATGTCGCGCTTGCAGGAGAGCACGTATTGTGGCTGCCCGCGTTCATCGCGCAGCAGCTTGTTGGAGACCGACAGGTGCAGCAGCGCGCCGTCCTTGCGCCGGCGGATGGACTGGCATTCGGCGTGGCCCAGGGTGACCGTATCGGCGAACACGCGTTCCTCTTCGCCGCGCCGCTCCGGCGGCACGATGAAGTCCGAGAGCTGCTGGCCCAGTATCTCCTGGCCGGCATACCCGAAAAGCTGCTCGGCGCAGCGGTTCCAGTAGACCACCCCGCCGGCCATGTCCATGAGGACGTAGGCGTCGGGGGCTTCGCTCAAGAGCAGTTGTTCAAGCGGTTGCATCACTGCTGTCGCCGGCCTCTTGCAGGCGCAGCAGTTGGTCGTGGATCTGGGCGGGCAGGCCTTGCCACAGGGTCCTGGCGGTCAGGTGCATGCTTTGCGTCCAGTCCTGCCAGTCTTCGCCGGCGGCCTGGTACAGCTCGGGGAAGTCATGCGGCGCCAGCTGCAGTTGCGGCAGTGCCCGCGCCACCTTGGGCAGGGCGGCCTCGGCCACCTGCGCCGTGCCGCAGCCCAGCTCGGCCATGGCCGCAGACAGGTACAGGGTCCAGATGATTTCCAGCGGGCGCGGCACCGGCCACTCCTGAGGCAGCGCCGGGGTTTCGTAGTGCAGGACGGCATCGCAGAAGAGGTCGGGAATCTTCCAGTCCTGCATCAGGGCAGCGGCGATGTTGAGGTGGTTGAAGCCGAACAGCGACTGTTCCATCGCCTGTTGCGCGGAGGGCTCCAGGGGCCGCGCGAGCAGCGCCGAATAGCCCGTCGGGTGGGCCGAGGCCAGGGTCAGCCTGCCGATGTTGGCCAACAGGCCCGTGGTGAACATTTCTCCCAGCGGTGCCACGCGGGTGTGGCTGCTGATGGCCTGGGCGCTGCAGGCCATCGCAAAGCTGTGTGCCCAGAAGGCCGGCAGCTTGAAGTTCACGCACGAGGCCGGTGCCGTGGTTTCTGCCAGGGATAGTGCCAGGGCGAGCTGGCGCACGGCTTGCAGTCCGACCAGCAGCAGGCTGTCCATGCTGACCGAGGCGATCGGACGCACGCGGTCGGCATTGAGCACGTTGACGATACGGATGATGCGCCCGGACAGGGCCGGATCGCCCTGGACCAGATGGATCAGTTCATGCATGTCGGGATCATCCTGCGCACACATGCGCATGATGGTCAGGCGCACCCCGCCCGGCGAGGGCAGGGCCTGCGCGTTCCTGAGCTGCTCGAACAACGTCGGTTCGATGAAGGTGAGCATCATTGGCGGTCCTGGTTGCGGTTGTAGATTTCGACCACCTCCTCCCAGCCGGCAAAGAAGGCCTCCACGCAGCGCGGATCGAAGTGGCTGCCGGCATTCTTGCGCAGAAACGCGCCGGCGTCTTCCAGGCTCCAGCCTTTTTTGTACGGGCGCGAGGAGGTCAGCGCGTCGAACACATCGGCCACCGCCACGATGCGGCCATACAAGGGGATATCCTCACCCTTGAGGCCATTGGGATAGCCGCTGCCATCCCATTTCTCATGGTGGCTGGCGGCGATCTCGGAGGCGGTCTGCAGAAGTGCCGAGGGACTGTCACGCAGGATGTCGGCGCCGATCTGCGCATGCATGCGCATGACCTTCAGTTCTTCTTCATCCAGCCTTCCGGGTTTGAGCAGGATGTGATCGGGAATGCCCATCTTGCCGATATCGTGCATGGGGGCCGCGCTCTGCAGCAGGTCCTGTTCTTCCTTGGGCAAGCCCAGGCGGGCGGCGATGATACGGGTGTAGTTGGACATGCGCACCAGGTGTTCGCCCGTTTCCGGATCGCGATAGCCGGCCGCGCGCGCCAGCAGGTCCACCGAATTGAGCGCCAGGGTATTGCTGTGATGCGCCTTCTGTTGCACTTCCTCGGACAGGTGTTCGATCTTCCGGCTCATGGCCAGCTGCGACTTGCGCATGGCCAGCATGTTCTTGACGCGCGCCAGCAGCTCCACCCGGTTCACCGGTTTGGAGAGGAAGTCATTGGCCGTCATCTGCAGCGCCTTGTGGCGCACCTGCAGGCCCATGTCGGCGGTGATCATGATGACCGGCGTCATCTCCTGGCCCGGCATGGCGCGAAAGCGCGAGAGGAAATCCAGTCCGTCCATGCCCGGCATCATGTAGTCCAGCAGGATCAGGTCGGGCTCGTGGGTGCCGCACCAGTCCAGCGCTTCATAGGCATCCGGGCAGGTGCTGATGCTGGTGTCGGGCAATTGCGCGAGCATGTGCGTGAATAGCGACAGATTGGTCTTGTCGTCGTCGACGATCAGAATCTTCATGTGTTCCCCCGGCCCCTCTCTTGTAGGTGTTCCCGCAAGACCGCGAAGGCGCGCGCGCACTCCTCAGCCAGCGTACGGACCTGCGCCAGGTCGCCCTGGCGCGCCGCCGTCTCCATCTGTCGTCCCAACTGGCCCAGCGCCTGGATCCCCAGATTAAGGCAACTGCCTGCCAGCCGATGGCCCAGTGCCTGGATATCCCCCAGCAGCGGATTGCTGGCCTGGCAATGGCGGGCCAGCTCGTCCATCACCGGCGTGGTGTGTTCGATGAACATGTCCAGCATCTCCCCTGCCAGGGCGGTGTCTTCGCCGAAGAGTTCCTGCAGGCGACTTTCGTCCAGTACCGTCGGCGCAGTCGCGGTCGCGGACTCTTCCGGCGCGGCCGGCAGGTAATGCTCCAGCATCGCCGCCAGTTGCGAGCGCAGCAGGGGCTTGGTGAGATAGTCGTCCATCCCTGCCTCCAGGCATTGTTCCCGGTCTCCCGCCATGGCATTGGCGGTCATCGCGATGATCGGGGTGTTGGCCAGCTCGCCCTCCAGGCGCCGGATACGGCGCGTGGTTTCGTAGCCATCCAACACCGGCATCTGGCAATCCATCAGGATCAGCGCGTACTTGCGCTGCGCCAGCTTCTCCAGCGCCTGCGCGCCATTGGCGGCGATGTCGACCGCGTAGCCCATGGCATTGAGCTGGTACACCGCCACTTTCTGGTTCATCGCGTTGTCTTCCACCAGCAGGAGTTCATGCGCCTCCTGCTGCCCTTGCTGCCCCGGCTGGGGCTGCACCCTCATCAGACGGCCTGCGGTAGCTATGCCGGCGTCCGTTTGTTCCTTGCTGTCCTGCAACGCACCGACCGCGCGCAGCAGTTGTTGCTTGCGCAGGGGTAACTGCAATGCCGCCGACGTTGCATGTCCGTCTATATTAAGGCCGTGGAGGCCATGGTCAAGCAGCACGCATGTGATGGTGGGCCGTTCGGCACGCAGGCGTGCCAGTACTGCCGTCGGTGGCACATCGCGGATCTCGCTGCTGACGATGAGGGTATCGATGCCGCTGGCGCTGGCGGCCGGGCCGGTCAGGGCCGCCAGGGCGTCGCTGGCGCTGCTGTAGCGGATTGTTTCCAGTCCGGCTGCGCGCAGGTATTCGTGCAGCATGGCAGCGCTGGCGTCATGGGTTTCGAGCAGGGCCACCTGTCGTTTTTTGGCTGCAAGCGGACGGCCCGGGAGCCGGGGAGGTTGCGCCACGGGAATGCCCAGCTCGAACCAGAAGCAAGAGCCGGTCCCCGGTGTGCTCTCCACTCCGATCTTGCCACCCATCAGTTCCACCAGGCGCTTGCAGATCGACAGGCCCAGGCCGGTGCCGCCATATTGGCGCGTGACCGAATTGTCGGCTTGCGAGAAGGGCGAGAACAGGCGGCGCAGCGTATCGTCATCCATGCCGATGCCGCTGTCGCGCACCTCCAAGCGCACCCGGCAATGGTCGCCCGAGACATGCAGCGCCTGCACCCGCAGCAGCACTTCGCCCACGTGGGTGAACTTGAGCGCATTGCCCAGCAGGTTCAGGAGGATCTGACGGATCCGTCCAGGGTCGCCCAGCAGGCGTTCCGGCAGGCGCGGATCGACGTGCGCCAGCAGCCGCACGTGCTTTTCGTGGGCCTTGAAGGAGAGGGCTTCGGCACTGGCTTCCACCACCTCCAGCAGGTCGAATTCGACCACCGCGATATCCATCTTGCCGACATCGATCTTGGAGAAGTCCAATACATCATTGACGATGCCCAGCAAGGCATTGGCCGAATCCTCGATGGCCTTGGCGAACTCGGCCTGCTGGGTATCCAGGCGCGTGCTGCGCAAGAGGCCGGCCATGCCCAGCACCGCATTCATGGGCGTGCGGATTTCATGGCTCATGGTAGACAGGAAGGCCCCCCGCGTGAGCATGGCCTGGTCGGCCGCTTCCTTGGCCAGCACCAGATTGCGGGCGGCGCGCTGATGTTCGCGCAGCAGGCGCAGCAGGATCAGTGCACGCACCAGCCACAGGGCCAGCAGGATCAGGATCAGCCAGGGGGGGCAGTCGGTATGCCACAGGGCGGTCACCGTCAGCACGGCAAAGCCGGCCTCGGCCAGGCCCAGCAGCAGGCGCCCGTCGCGCGGGGCGGCCGGGGCGCGCTGCGCATCGGTTGTGGTGCTGTCTGGCATCACGTGCTTGTCTCCATCGTTCCGGCTCCGTTCGATTCTGCGGGGGAGGTGCCGGGTGCACCTGACCCGCCATACATGGAATCAATTATAACGAATAGACTAATAAATTGCCGAATTTGTTTTATTTGTTCCTGATGGCTGATGCGTATGTGGTCAAAATACGGCAGGGTTTCGCGTTAATCTTTGTGATAATACTCCGGTCAGCCGGGGCAGACGTTCGCTGGAAGATGGCGAAATAAACAATATTATCGTTTGTGGTTATTTAATTAATTATATTGATTTAATTGTTTAAAAAGGCCAGGGCAGGCTGGCCGCCAGCACGCCCAGCAGCACTACCGCCCAGGACGGCCACTTGCGCCAGACCAGCGCGACGAAGGCGGTCAGGGCGATGAGCAGGTCGCGCGCGTCGAAGATGGCGCTGGTCCACACCGGCTGGTAGAGCGCGGCCAGCAACAAGCCGACCACGGCCGCATTGACGCCCGCCAGCACCGCCTGCATGGCGCCCCGGCGGCGCACGCCATCCCAGAACGGCAGCAGCCCGGTCACCAGCAGGAACGAGGGGGCGAAGATCGCCAGCAGGCACAGCAGGCCGCCGGCCACGCCATTGGGCCAGGCCGGCATGACCACGCCCAGATACGCTGCCAGCGTGAAGAGCGGGCCGGGCACCGCCTGTGCCGCGCCATAGCCGGCCAGGAAGACATCCTTGTCCACCCAGCCGGTGGGCACCAGTTCGGTCTGCAGCAGCGGCAGCACCACATGGCCGCCACCGAACACCAGCGAGCCGACGCGGTAGAAGATGTTGACCTGCTGCAGCCAGGCGGCCGGATGAAACGCCGCCAGCAGCGGAATGCCCGCCAGCAGCACGAAGAACAGCGCCAGGCAGAACCGTCCGGTGCGGCGGCTGACCACCAGCGGCAAGCGCTCCTGCAGGGCGATCTGTGGACCGTGCAGCAGCAGGCGCCCGGCCACGCCGGCCAGCGCGATCACGCCCAGCTGCACCAGGCTGCCCTGCACCTGCCAGGCCGCCAGCGCCGCCAGCAGCATGATGAGCAGGCGCAGCGGCCCCCGGCACAGGGTGCGCGCCATGCCCCACACCGCCTGCGCCACGATGGCCACGGCCACGATCTTCAGGCCGTGCACCACCTCGCCGGAGAGCCAGTGCGCATCCTCCAGCACCGACAGCGCCACCGCCATCAGCAGCAACGCCGAGGGCAGGGTAAAGCCCAGCCAGGCGGCCGCCGCGCCGCCATAGCCGCCCCGGATCAGGCCGATGGCCAGCCCGACCTGGCTGCTGGAGGGGCCGGGCAGGAACTGGCACATGGCCACCAGGTCGGCATAGGTCTGTTCGGCAAGCCAGCGCCGGCGCGCCACGAATTCCTGGCGGAAATAACCGAGATGGGCAGCCGGCCCGCCAAAGGAAGTCAGGCCCAGCCGCAGGAAGACCAGGAAGATGTGCCAGGCCGGCGGGCGCGGGAGCGTATCGGGAGCAGCAGAAGCGGACATGCGATGGTCAGGTCGGTGGATCGGTGGATCGGTGGCGCTATCTTAGTGGCGCCGCCAGGCGGCTTGGAGGCGAAATGAAGTTTTTTTCACGCGCTGAGCCATTTCATGCGGCCTACGCCGTGTTGCCGGACCGGGCTGGTGATAAAAAAGCCCGATTTGGGCGGGTTTCCCCTTGATCTGCGGCAATGCGTCCCGATTTGGCGGTTTGGCGCCTGCGCAGTGCTAGAATGCAGGGCTATTTTTCAATCAACATTGGAGCCTCACGTGTTTATTTCCGACGCATACGCGCAAACGGCCGCAGCAGCCCCTGGTGGCGCGATGGGCAACCTGGCCAGCTTCCTGCCGATCATCCTGATGTTCGTGGTCCTGTACTTCCTGATGATCCGCCCGCAGATGAAGCGTCAGAAAGAACAGAAAGCCATGATGGATGCACTGGGCAAGGGCGACGAAGTCGTCACCTCCGGTGGTCTCCTGGGCCGCATCACCAAGGTGGCCGATGGCTACATCACCATCGAAGTGGCCGAAGGCACCGAAGTCATCGTGCAGAAGGGCGCCGTGACCACCCTGCTGCCCAAGGGCACCATCAAGGGCCTGTAATCGGCCTCACCGGTTCGGCCGGCTTGAACCGGCGAACCCATGGGCGCATCGCTGATGCGCCCATGTCGTTAGAACGGCGCGCAGAAATCTTCCGGTTGGGCGCGCCGGTTCTGAACAGGGCGGCAGGTTCCTGCCTTCCTCTCCCGCAAGCAAGAAGCACAAGACCATGAATCGTTACTCTCTCTGGAAATACGCACTGATCGTCCTGGCCCTGCTGTTCGGCGTGATCTATACCGTCCCGAACTTCTTCGGCGAATCCCCCGCGGTGCAGATCAGCAGTGCCAAGTCGACCCTGAAGGTCGAGCCTGCCGTGGCCGGCCGTGTCGATCAGATCCTGAAACAAGGCAATCTCGGCGCAGAGAGTGTGGCGTTCGACAACAGCGGCTCGCAACCCTCGGTGCGCGCCCGCTTTGCCAGCACCGACATCCAGTTCAAGGCCAAGGCCCTGCTGGAAAAGGAACTCAATACCGACCCCAGCGACCCGACCTACATCGTCGCCTTCAACCTGCTGCCCAACACGCCGCAATGGCTGCAAAGCCTGCATGCCTTCCCCATGTACCTGGGCCTGGACCTGCGCGGTGGCGTGCACTTCCTGATGCAGGTCGACATCAAGGCGGTCCTGAACAAGCGCCTGCAAGGCCTGCAAGCCAGCGTACGCAGCCTGCTGCGTGACAAGAACATCCGCCACAGCGGCATCAACCGCGTGGGCGACAGCATCGAGATTTCCTTCCGCGATGCCGATACCCGCAACAAGGCCCGCGCCGCCCTGGGCGAACTGCAGGAAATGCTGCTGACCGACGCCGGCAGCGGCGATGACCTGAAGCTGGTCGCCACCCTGCGCCCGGAAGCCCTGAAGCAGACCCAGGAAGATGGCGTCAAGCAGAACATCAGCACCCTGTCCAAGCGCGTCAACGAGCTGGGCGTGGCCGAGCCGCTGATCCAGCGCCAGGGCGCCGACCGCATCGTGGTCGAGCTGCCGGGCGTGCAGGACGTTTCGCGCGCCAAGGACATCATCGGCCGTACCGCCACCCTGGAAGTGCGCATGGTCGATGAGAGCGTGGTGCGCGGCACCGAAGAAACCTCGGCCATTCCGTTCGGCTCCGAACTGTTCAAGATCGGCAAGGGTGCGCCCGTGGTCCTGAACAAGGAACCGGTGCTCACCGGCGACTACATCTCCAACGCCTCGGCCAGCTTCGATGAAAACCACCAGCCGGCGGTGAGCATCGACCTGAACGGCGATGGCGGCCGCAAGATGCGCGAAGCCACCCGCGACAAGGTGGGCAAGGCCATGGCCATCGTCCTGTTTGAAAAGGGCAAGGGCGAAGTCCTGACCGTGGCCACCATCCGCTCCGAACTGGGTTCGCGCTTCCAGATCACCGGCATGGGTTCGCCCGAAGCCGCCAGCGACCTGGCCCTGCTGCTGCGTGCCGGTTCGCTGGCCGCGCCGATGGACATCATCGAAGAACGCACCATCGGCCCGCAACTGGGTGCCGACAACATCAAGAAGGGTTTTGACTCGGTGCTGTATGGCTTCCTGGCCATGGCCATCTTCATGGTGATCTACTACCAGCTGTTCGGTTTCTTCAGTGCACTGGCCCTGTCGGTGAACGTGCTGCTGCTGGTGGCGCTGCTGTCCACGCTGCAGGTCACGCTGACCCTGCCGGGTATCGCCGCCATTGCGCTGGCACTCGGTATGGCGATCGACTCCAACGTGCTGATCAACGAGCGCATCCGTGAAGAACTGCGCGCCGGCAATTCGCCGCAGGCCGCCATTGCGGCCGGTTTCGACCGCGCCTGGGCGACGATTCTGGACTCCAACGTGACCACCCTGATCGCCGGCCTGGCGCTGCTGATCTTCGGTTCCGGCGCCATTCGCGGCTTTGCCGTGGTGCACTGCCTGGGCATCCTGACCTCGATGTTCTCGGCCGTGTTCTTCTCGCGCGGCGTGGTCAACCTCTGGTACGGCCGCAAGAAGCGTCTGTCGGGCCTGGCCATCGGGCAGATCTGGAAGCCCGAGGGCGAGGTGCTTTCCACCTCCGGCAAGGCCTCGGCCAAGCGCGACGCCAAGTAAGCACGGCAATACCAGACATAGCAGCACAGCCAGATTTGAGCCGGGCGCCCCGCTGAAGGCGGCGCCGGCACCGAAAGGATAGTGATGGAATTTTTCCGCATCAAAAAAGACATTCCCTTCATGCGTCATGCCCTGATCTTCAATGCGATCTCGGCACTGACCTTCGTGGCCGCGGTGTTCTTCCTGTTCTCCAAGGGATTGCACTTCTCCATCGAATTCACCGGCGGCACGGTCATGGAAGTGGCCTACAACAAGCCGGCCGACCTGGAAAAGATCCGCAAGTCCATTGAAGGACTGGGTTACCGCGACACCCTGGTGCAAAGCTTCGGCACTGCCCAGGACGTGATGATCCGCCTGCCCGCGCAAGCCGGCGTGAACGCCAGCCAGCAGAGCGAAAAGGTCAACGCCGCCCTGCGTGCCGATGATCCGGACGTGCGCCTGCAGCGCGTGGAATTCGTCGGTCCCCAGGTCGGCGACGAGCTGGCCCACGACGGCCTGCTGGCGCTGGGCATGGTGGTGGTGGGCATCGTGATCTACCTGGCCTTCCGCTTCGAATGGAAGTTCGCGGTGGCGGCGGTGATCGCCAACCTGCACGACATCATCATCATCCTGGGCTTCTTCGCCTTCTTCCAGTGGGAGTTTTCGCTGACCGTGCTGGCCGCCATCCTGGCCGTGCTGGGTTACTCGGTCAACGAATCGGTGGTGGTGTTCGACCGTGTGCGCGAAGCCTTCCGTGACCGCCGCTTCGGCAAGCTCTCCGCGCCCGAAGTGCTGAACCACGCCATCACCAGCACCATGTCGCGTACCGTCATCACCCACGGCAGTACCGAAATGATGGTGCTGGCGATGTTCTTCTTCGGTGGCCCCACGCTGCACTACTTCGCACTGGCGCTGACCATCGGCATCCTGTTCGGTATCTATTCCTCGGTGTTCGTGGCGGCAGCCCTGGCCATGTGGCTGGGCGTGAAGCGCGAAGACCTGATCAAGCCCGTCAAGGTCAAGGACGAGAACGGCGGCGCGGTGGTCTGATTTCAGGATTCCCGCACGACGCCAAAGGGCCGCCGCGTTCATGCTGCGGCCCTTTTTCATGAAAGGCTGTTCCAGGCCGGATCAAATTGCATTCCCTTTTTCATCATGAACACATCCATCGATCTGAACGATATCGACTATGAGCGCCGCTTCGGCGGCGTCGCCCGCCTGTATGGTGCCGCCGCCCTGCAACGCTTCCGCCAGGCGCGGGTTTGCGTGGTCGGGGTCGGGGGCGTGGGCTCGTGGATCGTCGAAGCGCTGGCGCGCAGCGCCATCGGCCACCTCACCCTGATCGACCTGGACAACCTGGCCGAATCCAACGTCAACCGCCAGATCCATGCCTTGACGACCACGCTGGGCCAGGCCAAGGTGACGGCGCTGCATGAGCGCATCCGCCAGATCAACCCGACCTGCGTGGTCACCGAGGTGGAGGATTTCGTCGATCCGGAGAATGTGGAACAGATGCTGGGCGGTGGCCGTTTCGATTACGTCATCGACGCCATCGACAATGCGCCCGCCAAGGTGGCCATGATCGCCTGGTGCCGCAAGAACGGTATGCCCATGGTCACCATCGGCAGTGCGGGCGGGCAGATCGATCCGACCCGGATTGAAATCCGCGACCTCTGCCGCACCGAGCAGGAACCGCTGCTGGCCAAGGTGCGCAAGCGCTTGCGTTCACAGCATGGTTTTCCGCGCGGGACCAAGAACAAATTCCACATTGATGCGGTGTTTTCCACCGAGCCGCTGCGCTTTCCTGAACTGGCCGAAGGCGAAGCATGTGAAGTCGTTCCGGCTGAGGACATGGACGTGGGCGAGGATGCCGCCGACAACACGCAAGCCGGCGTCACCGGCCTGAACTGCGCCGGCTTCGGCTCGGCCATGGTGGTCACGGCCACCTTCGGGCTGGTGGCCGCTGCGCATGTGTTGAAGAAACTGGCCGAGCAGGCCGGCGCCCAGCCACAGTGAGCGCTGGGCCTCAGTGCCCGCCGCCCTCATCGACCCGGTGCGCCGACACGCACAGCAATACGCTCACGGTCACCAGCAGCATGGCCGCGATCTCCAGCAGCGTCGGCCAGCGCTGTTCCCAAAGGAAGCCGTAGAGCAGGGCGAAGAGGGTCTCGAACAGGATCATCTGCCCGATCATGGTCAGCGGCAGCAAGCGGCTGGCCTTGTTCCAGCAGGCATTGCCGAAGAGCGAAGCAAAGATCGCCACCCCCGCCGACACCGCCACGAAATGCATCCACTCGCTGCCCGGATGCGGCTGCAGCATCACCGTGAAGGCGGGCACTGCAATGAACAGCGACAGCAGCCCCGTGACCACGCCGATCAGCAGGTTCCAGTCATGCGCAGAAACTTCATGCAGGCGCGCCAGCCAGCGGCTGTTGCCGACCGCATAGGTGGTCCAGGAGATCAATGCGGCCAGGGCGCAGAAGAAGCCGATGACACTTTCCTTCATATCTCCCCCAGCCGCCCCTGCCAGCGACTGCCACGCCACGCAGGCGATCCCGGCCAGGCCCAGGACCAGCGAAGGCGCCAGCTTGCGCAGCGGGACCGCACCATGGCCGCGGCTGCCGATGATGCTCACCGCCACCGGCAGGAAGCCGATCACCAGCGAGGTCATGGCCATGCCGCCCAGTTGCACGGCACTGGCCAGGAACACGTAATAGACCACATTGCCCAGCAGGCTCAGCCACACCAGCTCACGCCATTCGGCGCGGCCCAGGTGCGGCAGCAGTTTGCCGATGCGCGGCGCAATCAGGAGGGCGGCGAAGAGGCCATAGGCGAGATAGCGCCCGGCCGTCAGTTGCCAGGGCGAGAAGGCGCGGGTCAGTTCAGGCGCCAGGAACACCAGGCCCCAGGCGGCGCCGGCCAGCGCGCCATAGAAGATGCCTTGCAGGATCGTGTTGGAACGCATCAGGAGAAAGCCAGCCAGGTTGCAAAGGGTGGCAGTATGCCCGAGATGCGCGGGGAAGGATTGTTGCAGGCTACGGTTTTCTTGTGCCGGACAGCGCAGCCAGGCAGACAGAAACGACAACGCCGGCACAGGGCCGGCGTTGTCACGGACAAGCAGCAAGCGCTTCAGATCATCGAGCCAAACAATCCTGCACCCACGAAGGCCAGCGCCACCACGCCGATGCCCATCGACAGATAGGCCAGCACGGCCACGCCCGTGATGATGGTGGCCGAGGCCAGCACGATGGCCACTTGCAGCATGCCGGCCGCCATTTCCATCTTTTCGTATTTCTCCATGTAGGCATGGGCTTCATGCTCGGCTTCGCGCGCCTTGTGCGACAGCTCCTTCTTGCCTTCGCCGGTCTTTTCATCGCTGTCGTAGTGGGCGATGGCGTCATCCAGCTTGGCGATGGCGGCATTGACGCGCTCATCCTTGGGATTGCCCAGCAGGATCAGCTGCTGCTTGGACAGCTGCGCCGCATTGCCACGCACCGACTTGGCCTGGAAGAAGGACCACAGGTTGGCGGCCTCCTGCGTCTTGAGGATGACTTCGGTCTGATAAGACTTGGACAGGGTTTCAGTAATGGCCAGCACCAGCGCCAGGATGGCGATGAGCAGGGCCAGCTTCTTGTTGCCGGAGGCGTGGGCGTGTTCGGCGTGTTCCAGGTTTTCGGTGGTTTCCGTCATGATCTTTTTTGTAATGGGAGGAAGTGAGGGCCGCCCGGCGGGCGGGCAGCGTTTCAACAACGATTCACATCCATATCGGTTGACCTGAATCATTTTGAGGCTCGTATTCTAGCGTAGTGTAGAGCTGGCGGCTTACTCTGCTACATCTGCCCATCGGACCACGATCGACGTTCAATATTCGCGTTTTCTCACGGCGCGCAACAAGGCCCAGGCGGGGCAGGTCCGCAGCAAGCCGGACAGCCGTTTCCGCATTTGGCTACACTGTTGAGCCACAAATTCTGAAGGAGCGGGATTGGATTTATTGACTGACGTTATACATAAAGACAATCACGTAATTGTTTTCGATCAATTACATTAATGGTTCTTCGCAAGCACGACCGGGACAAGGCGAAGCTGGCCCCGCAGTACGGCGTCACGATGCCGTAGCAGAACGCAGCCAGGATGTCGCCGAAACAAGCCGCCACGCACGCTGACCATCAGGCTGGGTGTGGCCAACAGGATGCCCGTCCCCCGGTCCGGGTGTCATGACCATCGGGTCGATCAACAGGAGAGAACGCAATGTCGAATGAAGCCAAGTGCCCCTTCAACCATACCGCCGGCGGCGGCACCAGCAACCGCGACTGGTGGCCCAAGCAGCTCCGTCTGGACCTGCTGGCCCAGCATTCTTCCAAGTCCAATCCCATGGGCGAGGAGTTCAATTACGCCGAGGCCTTCAAGAGCCTGGACCTGGCGGCCGTGAAGGCCGACCTGGCCAAGGTGATGACCGATTCGCAGGACTGGTGGCCGGCCGACTTCGGGCACTATGGCCCGCTGTTCGTCCGCATGGCCTGGCACAGTGCCGGCACCTATCGCATCGGCGATGGCCGTGGCGGTGCCGGCCGCGGCCAGCAGCGCTTTGCGCCCTTGAACAGCTGGCCCGACAACGTGAACCTGGACAAGGCGCGCCGCCTGCTGTGGCCGGTCAAACAGAAATACGGCAACAAGATTTCCTGGGCCGACCTGCTGATCCTGACCGGCAACGTCGCGCTGGAAACCATGGGCTTCAAGACCTTCGGCTTCGCTGGTGGCCGTGAAGACGTATGGGAACCGGACCTGGACGTGTACTGGGGCACGGAAACCACCTGGCTGGGCGGCGACGACCGCTACGGCAAGGGCAAGACCGGCGCCAGCCACGGCGAGATCACCGCCGACGCGGACCGTCACGGCAATGAGCAGAGCCGCACCGCGCCCACCGGCCGCAACCTGGAAAACCCGCTGGCGGCCGTGCAGATGGGCCTGATCTACGTGAACCCGGAAGGTCCGGAAGGCAACCCCGATCCGGTCGCCGCCGCCCATGACATCCGCGAAACCTTCGCCCGCATGGCGATGAACGATGAAGAAACCGTGGCCCTGATCGCCGGCGGCCACACCTTCGGCAAGACCCACGGTGCAGGCGATGCCAAGCACGTGGGCCGTGAGCCGGAAGGCAACGACCTGGAAAGCCAGGGCCTGGGCTGGAAGAGCAGCTTCGGCAGCGGCGTCGGTGGCGACACCATCAGCTCCGGCCTCGAAGTGACCTGGACCCAGACCCCGGCCCAGTGGAGCAATTATTTCTTCGAGAACCTGTTCAAGTACGAATGGGAACTGACCAAGAGCCCGGCCGGTGCCCATCAGTGGGTGGCCAAGGGCGCCGATGCGGTGATCCCGCACGCCCACGGCGGCGCACCGCTGCTTCCGACCATGCTGACGACGGACTTGTCGCTGCGCTTCGATCCGGCTTATGAAAAGATCTCGCGCCGCTTCCTGGAGCACCCCGACCAGTTCGCCGACGCCTTCGCCCGCGCCTG
Organism: Herbaspirillum sp. DW155; assembly: GCF_037076565.1. NCBI lineage: Bacteria > Pseudomonadati > Pseudomonadota > Betaproteobacteria > Burkholderiales > Oxalobacteraceae > Herbaspirillum > Herbaspirillum sp. DW155. Next base: position 1,210,159 of record NZ_AP029028.1, read on the forward strand.
GTTCAAGCTGACCCACCGCGATCTGGGCCCGCGTTCGCGCTACCTCGGTCCGGAAGTGCCGGCCGAAGAACTGATCTGGCAAGACCCGCTGCCCAAGGCAGAAGGTGCGCCTATCGACGCGGCTGATGTGGCGGCCTTGAAGGCCAAGGTCCTGGCCTCGGGCCTGTCGGTGTCCGAACTGGTCTCCACCGCCTGGGCTTCGGCCTCCACCTTCCGTGGCGGCGACATGCGCGGTGGTGCCAACGGTGCCCGCATCCGCCTGGCCCCGCAAAAGGACTGGGCGGCCAACCAGCCGGCCCAGCTGGCCAAGGTGCTCAAGGTGCTGGAAGGCATCCAGGCTGGTTTCAACCAGGGTGCCAAGAAGGTTTCGCTGGCTGACCTGATCGTGCTGGCCGGTAGCGCTGCCGTTGAAAAGGCGGCCAAGGATGCCGGCGTGGCGGTCACGGTGCCTTTCAGCGCTGGCCGTGTCGATGCCTCGCAGGAACAGACCGACGTGGACTCGTTCGCACCGCTGGAACCTGTCGTCGATGGCTTCCGCAACTTCCAGAAGCAGCGCTATGCCGTGCGCGCCGAAGACATGCTGATCGACAAGGCACAGCAGCTGACCCTGACGGCGCCGGAAATGACGGTCCTCATCGGTGGGTTGCGCGTGCTGGGCAATACGGTCGGCGGCAGCACCAAGGGTGTGTTCACCGCGCAGGTCGGCGTGCTGACCAATGACTTCTTCGTCAATCTGCTGGACATGGGGACCGAGTGGAAGTCCACCTCGCCCGCCCAGGAAGAGTTCGAAGGCCGCGACCGCAAGAGCGGCGCCGTCAAGTGGACCGGCACACGCGTGGATCTGGTGTTCGGCTCCAACGCCGTGCTGCGCGCCCTGGCCGAAGTCTATGCCAGCGCAGACGCCAAGGAAAAGTTCGTCAGGGACTTCGTGGCAGCGTGGGTCAAGGTGATGGATCTGGATCGCTATGACCTGAAGAAGTAAGCCATCAAGCAGTGAAGCGATGAAGGACGGCGGGCCGCGAGGCTCGCCGTTTTTTCTTTGCGGGTGTGCATGTCATGGAGATGTCACCGAGTGCGCCGGTGCAGCCGCTATAGTGGCGTTCAGTCTTTTTCTTCACCTGCGAGGCGCATGATGGCCCTGAGTCTGGATGACATTGCCCAGCTGTTCACACGGCACGGCCACACCCAATACACCGGTGAACCCGTCACGCAACTGGAGCATGCCCTGCAATCGGCGTTGCTGGCCGAGCAGGAGGGCGCCGCGCCCGGCCTGATCGTGGCCAGTCTCTTGCACGACCTCGGGCACCTGCTGGAAGACCTGGGCGACACGCCCACGCTGTCCGGTATCGACGATCTGCACCAGTACCGCGTGCTGCCTTTCCTGCGCGGGGTGTTCGACGAGTCGGTACTGGCGCCCATTGCGCTGCACGTCGATGCCAAGCGCTACCTGTGCGCGACCGATCCGGGCTATTTCTCCCAGCTCTCGGCGGATTCCGTGCGCAGCCTGCAACTGCAGGGCGGGATATTCGATGTGGAACAGGCCGCCGCTTTCATCGACCGCCCCTATGCTGCAGACGCCGTACGCCTGCGGCGCTGGGACGACCGCGCCAAGACGGCCGGACTGCCCACGCCCGACTACGCGCACTTTGCCGGCTACTTCAGCCAGTGCCTGCATCAGCCCGGCAAGCCGAGCCGTTCTCAGGCCAGATAGCTCTTGCGATAAGCCGATGGCGTCGTACCGCGCAGCTTGCGCAGGGCGTGCGTCATCGCGCTCTGGTCGCCATAGCCGCAGCGCTGGGCAATCTGCGCCAGCGGCAGGCGGCTGGTACGCAAGAGCTGGCAAGCCTGGGCCACGCGTACTTCGGCCAGCCAGGCACGGGGTGAGGTGTCCAGTTCGGCGCGGAACCATTCATGCAGGCGGCTTGGCGAGATCGCGGCCAGATCGGCCATCTGCGCCACCGTCCAGGGATGGGCTGCACGCGCTTCCACCCGCGCCAGCATCAGGCGCAGCCGCGACCGGGCCTGCGGGGCCTGTTGCGTGAGCGTGTCCAGCAGCAGCGGTACCCAATGCTGTAGCGTGGCAGCGCCCGCGTGCGTGTCGGCCAGCGCTACCGCCATGAATTCCACCAGCTTGCCGGTCGCCCGCGACAAGGGCAGGAAGGGCCGTTGCGCCAGCGCTTCCAACTGCAGACTGCTCACCGTGGCCGGCGCCAGGTCGAGCACCAGTGAGCGGTTCTCGCCACCGGCGCGGGTGGCATGCCGTGCACCCGGTTCGACGAAGGCCGCCGTGGCAGTGTCGGCCAGGCCTTCGCGGCCAGCGATGTCCATGGCCAGATGGCCCGCCAAGGGCAGCACCAGCTGCGCAAAATCATGCCGGTGCGTCAGCGACTCCTCGCCGTAGCTGCGCAGGTGCAACTGCGCCACGGGCAGGGCAGGGGCGGGATGCGGAGATGGCGGAACAATCATGGCAGGGCGGCTCGGGGCGATCCCGCCATGATAGCGGACTTCTACAACTGGATCTGTTCGAAGCCGGTGATGCGCAGGCGCGCTTCGCCCACCTGCGGCTGCTTGCCCTGGGCGATGGTGTCGGCCGCGCGGACCTTGGCGCCGAAGTCCAGGCCGGTCATCCTTTCCAGTTCGGGGATGGCCACGCGCCAGTGGTTCACGTCCACCGAAGGCAGATCGTGCGGGGCACCCAGGCTGTGCCGGCTCTCCGAGAGCAGGGCGGACTGGTCGGCCAGCAGGCCCACCGCCTTGAGGCCTTGCTTGCCCTTCCACACCACGATCTTGAAGAAGGAGGAGGGAATCTGCACCTGGTCGGCCCACAGGTCGATCTGGTCATTGAACACCGGTCCCTGGAAGACGCACAGCCGGCCCTTGCTGCTGCTGGCCAGCACGCCGTTTTCCAGCACATAGCGCTCCAGGCCCTGCCAGTAGGTGGCGCTCTGGTTGAAGCGGAAATGCTGGGGCGAGCAATTGGTGAAGTGAAAGGTGTCGGCATTGGCGCGCTCGGCCTGCTCGGGCGTGCCCCAGCTGGGGTCCGAGCGGCGTGTCAGGTGACCACGGTCGAAGTAGTTCGACCATGCCGAATAGAAGTCCTGCTCCAGCACGCTTGCCGCGGCCACGCGCGGATCGCGGAACCAGGCATCGCCCTCGGCGGCATTGGCCTGGCCGCTGCCACGATCGACCGCAAGGTACTGCGCACCATCGATGTTGGTGGCGGTGAAGGCCGCCATGCGGCGGGGCTTGAGCAGCTTGATGCTGAAGTGTTCGTATCTCAGTTCCCCGTCAGCGGCAGCACCGCCGGTGCCTGACAGCAGGGGGACGATCTGCGCAGCCAGCCTGGCGTCCGGCTGGGGTAAGGGCAACTCCACGCCGGGGATGAAGGCCGCATCGTAGCCGCTGCGATTGCTGTAATCCGGATCGATGCGCAAGGCTTCGGCGCCGGAGGAAGGGCGAGGCGGCGAGAGGCGACGCGGCGGTTCAAGCGTGGCTGCGGTGTTCGCTGCGGGTGCGGTCGTGGCGCTGGCGGCCGCTGCGCTGCCTGCCACCTTGACCGTGATCTCCAGTGGAATGGTGAAGGTGGCGGCCTGGGTGCCGTTGTCCTTGCCGCTGCTGTTCATGCCGGTCTCCTGTGTGATGTCGTTTCTGGCGGCGGCGGGTACGGCACCGCCCTGGTAGCTCAAGGCTTCCTGCAGCAGCGGCCGTGCCTCGTCCGATAGCGTCGGCAGGCGCGCCAGCAGATCGCTGTAGAGGGCGCTGATGCGGATGCCTTCATTGACCTTGCGTTGCGTCTGCCCGGCTCCAGCGGCATCGCGATAATGTTCGCCCCAGTGATGCAGGGCCACCAGCTGCCAGTCGTCATTGAAGACGGGCGAGCCGGAAGAGCCCTGTTCGGTATCGGTTTCGTAGAGCAGCGTGTGTTCGGTGCGCGCGGTGACGGTGTTGTTGCGCAGGCTGACCATCTTCATCCAGCCCGACGGATGCTGGATGATGTTGGCGGCCATGCCGATGACGTGCTTGTCGGGCTGGTCCGAGAGGGGGCAGAAGCCCAGCGCCTGCACCTCGGCCGTGCCGGACTGGCGCTCGCCCAGCGCGATGACGGCATAGTCGAGCTGGTCGGCCGGTGAGAACAGGGCCAGGCGCTCGGGGGCCAGCAGATAGCTGGTGGTGGCGCGCGGCACACCCCGCGCATCCAGTTCGCGCAGGAAGGTGATCCGCGTGCCACGGGCCGCAGCCGCGTCGGCGATGACGTGCTGGTTGGTCAGGAACAGGCGCGGGCTGATCAGGAAGCCCGTGGCCACCTCGCTGGTCTGGCCGTTGTTGACTTCCACATAGGCCACCGCCCGCGCCACCGCCGCCCCTTGCTCCAGGAAGCTCGCCTGCAGGAAATCTTCGGTGTCGCCGATGATGGATTCCGGGCCTCCGGGATGGCCCAGGTTGCGCTGGCGCAGGACATAGGCACGGGCGCGTTCACGGTCGGGTTCGGCCTGGCGCCATTGGCCGCAGGCAACCAGTTCGCGCACCCGCTGGCGCTCGCTGGCGGTGTCGGCCACGCAGGCGCGGAAATCCGTGACGGCTTGTGTATCCATGGCATCTCCAGATTCTCGGGGGAGGGTCTGGAGACGGTATTACCTTCATATGACATCGGCATGACCTGAAACATATTGCAAAACATCCGTGTTTCCGGCGGCCAAGCAAAAGCCGCCGGGCTGGCGCCACGGCGGCTCGTGAGGGGGGCTTGATGCAGGTGAAGCTTACTGCATATGCCAGCCGTGGCTGACTACCACGGACTGACCGGTCAGGGCATTGGTCGGGAAGGCCGCCAGGAAGACCGCAGTCTGCGCCACGTCCTGGGTGGTGGTGAATTCACCGTCCACGGTGTCCTTCAACATGATCTTCTTGATGACGTCCTCTTCGCTGATGCCGAATTCCTTGGCCTGCTCCGGGATCTGCTTTTCCACCAGCGGCGTACGCACGAAGCCGGGACAGATGACGTTGGTGCGGATGTGGTCCTTGGCGCCTTCCTTGGCCACCGTCTTGGCCAGGCCCAGCAAGCCATGCTTGGCGGTGACATAGGGCGCCTTCAGGGGCGAGGCCAGGTGCGAGTGCACCGATCCCATGTAGATGATGGAGCCGCCGCGACCCTGCTTGATCATCGCCTTCATGGCCGCGCGCGTGGTCAGGAAGGCGCCGTCCAGGTGGATCGCCAGCATCTTGCGCCAGTTCTCCAGCGACAGTTCGGCTACCGGGCTGATGATCTGGATGCCGGCATTGCTGATCATGATGTCCAGTCCGCCATAGGTGTTGACGGCATCGGCCACGCCCTTGTCGACCTGGGTTTCATCGGTGACGTTCATGGCCACCGCCATGGCGGTCCCGCCATTCCTGACGATTTCTTCGGCCGTGGCCTTGGCGGCTTCCAGGGCCAGATCGGCGATGACGACCTTGGCGCCCTGTCTGGCGTATTCGACCGCGATTTCCTTGCCGATGCCGCTGGCCGAACCGGTGATGAGAGCGACTTTATCCTTGAGTAGCATGATCTTCCTTTATGTTTCGAGTTGACGGACATTGCAAAGCAAGGCCGCCATCGGCGCCGGCGCTGCTGCGCACGGTCATGGATGACGGCCATCAATCCCTGGTTTCGATGAATCGCCCATCGAAAGATTCCGCAGGCGCCGGCATGAGCGGCTCACCTGTTTTCCTTGCCCTCGCGCGTGCGCCTGCTCCTGGATCGGAGGTCTCCGGGCGCCGCTTTGTCATGCCATTGTAACGCTGGGCAGCTTCTTGTTGCTGCACCGCCAAAACGCCTGCAAAGGTCATGTGCGTGAAACATTCGCTGGTTAGTCTGTGCAGCGTTATCCCGGGGACATCGGCTGTTTCTCGAAATTCATCAACCAATTCTTCGATTTCATTTGAGACAGCCGCAATTCTGAGGGGGTACCGGAAGCAGGTCAGGCCAGCTCGCTTATGTTGCTCGGTTGACCTGGAGGATGTCTTCCACGGTCCTCTTCAAACATCACCACAAAGGACAATGCATGAGACTGCTTACCATTCCTGCCGATGCCAATCCGAGTTTCGCCAAGCTCAACCTGAGCCTGGCCAGCACTGCGGAAGAAGTGCGCGAAGTACAGCGCCTGCGTTACAAGGTCTTCATCGAAGCGATGAACCTGTCGGCCCTGGCCAACCCGGAAGGCCTGGACAAGGATGAGTTCGACGACTACTGCGACCACCTGATCGTGCGCGACAGCAAGACCCTCTCGGTGGTCGGCACCTATCGCGTGTTGAGCCCGCACGGCGCGCGCCGCATGGGCAAGTTCTACTCGGAACAGGAATTCGATCTCTCGCGCCTGGACAACATTCGCGGTGTCATCGCCGAAGCCGGCCGCGCCTGCATCCACCCGGACTACCGCAGCGGCGGCGTGATCATGATGCTGTGGGCGGGCCTGGCTGCCTACATGCGCAAGGAACGCTGCGAATACCTGATGGGTTGCGC